>DASPZP010000324.1:0-4916 GCA_035636195.1 Anaeromyxobacteraceae bacterium | reverse complement strand
CTCATCGTCCGAGACGCCCCGCACGTCGTCGTAGCGGGCCACGTAGTCGGTCGCGAAGAAGAACCCCTTCTCGATGATGAAGCTGCCTTCCCTGCAGGCCAGCACGCGGCCCAGCTTCTTTCCGTCGGCGCCGCGGACCATCATCCCTTCGCTCACCTGATTCCGGTCGATCATGGCAACCTCGTGCAGTCGTTCGTGACAGCCCTCCGGTCGAGCGCGACATCGCGCGCGACCCCAATCGTCGAACATGAGCGCCACGCACGCGGGGCGCCGCGGCCAGCGGGGTGCCGTGTGCGCCACTCGTCCCGGCAGAGGACGGGTCGCGACCGAGGGCTCATGGGCTCCCTCGCTCGGCCCCTTCGCGCCCCCGGCGCGGTCCTACCCAGCTAGGCAGCCTCCGCCGGCTCCATCACGCGCACGGGGAGCACCATGGCATTCAGTCCCGCGAACTGGAGGCGGCGCTGGAGCTGATAGGCGGTCTCGTTGTGGAGCAGTCGCTGATACCAACGCTCGTGCTCGAACACGAGCTTCCCCGCGAAGAACAGCGCGCGCGGGTACTCCCGTGCCACCTGCATGCAGAGCTTCTCGGCCTCGGCCACGGCTTCCGTGCCGATGGACATCCTGTAGTCGGCGCTCAGGCCGAGGCGAGCCGCCAGCTCCACGTACCGCTTCAGGTTCGCCTCGGTGTGGGCCCGCACCTGATCGACCTCCTCGACGCCCTTCATGGTCGCGGAGTCGATCACGCCCACCGACAGGAACACGAAGTTCCGGTAGTAGCCGGGGAAGAGCCGCTGGATGGTGAGGAGCTGGTGGATGCCGAGCCCGGAGTAGGAGCCGACCAGGAGGACCGCCGTGGCCTGCTTCGGATCGGCGACGCCGCGCATCGTCACGGGCTGTGAGGGCAAGCTGCTCATGATCTCGTTGAGCCGACGGAGGTTCGCCTGCACGGTGCGGTAGTGACTTCGGATGACCAAGCAGACGGCGACGACGGCGCTCGTCACCGCCACCGTGATCCAGGCCCCTTGCCCGAACTTCTCGTAGACGTTTCCAACGAGGATGCCGAAGCACAGCGCAAAAGCGCCTCCGTGAATCGCGAGCCCGCGCTTGAAGCCGGGCTCGAGCCTGCGAAGCAGCCAATAGCGCAGCATGGCGGCTTGCGAGAGGGAGAACGTCACGAACACGTTGATGGCGTACATCGTGACGAGGGCCGTGATGCTGCCGCGCGTGTAGAAGAGCGTGGCGATGGAGGCGACCCCCATGAGCAGCACGCCGTTCTGCATCGACAGGCGATCGGAGAGCTGCGCAAAGCGATGGGGCAGCCAGGAATCGCTCGCCATGTTCGACATGACGCGGGGGCCGTCGATGAAGCCGGCCTGCGCCGCCACGAACAGCAGCGCCGCCTCCGAGGCGAGGGTCACCCACACGTAGCCGTCGCGCAGCGGCCCCGGAAAGCCTTGCGCGAAGCGCTCGATGAGGGAGGCGTTCATCGTCTTTCCCTCCTCGGGCGAGATGTGGAACAGCATGTACAGCAGCAGGATCCCCGTCGCGGTGAAGGCGAGCGAGAAACCCATGTACGTCATCGTCCTGCGCGCCGTGTGCACCTTCGGCTCGCGCATGATCTGGAGCCCATTCGAGACGGCCTCGATGCCGGTATAGGTCCCGGCGCCCATCGAGTAGGCGCGCACCACCAGCGCGAACATCCCGGCGAGCCCGATGGTCCCGAGCCCGTGCGAGAACCCGGTCCTCACTTCCCCGACGACGCGCGGCACCTCGAGAGCGTGCGACGCGATCCCGCCGACGATGAGGAAGGCGTGCGTGACGACGAAGACGAGGAAGATGGGCATGAGCGTCGTCACGGACTCCTTCACGCCACGGATGTTCATGACGAGCAGGATGCCGATGACGATCGCCTCGACCGTGAGCTTCCAGTGTGCCCAGGCCGGCGGCAGCACGCTGAAGATCTGGTCTCCCCCGCTCGCGATGGAGACCGAGATGGTGAGCACGTAGTCGACGAGCAGCGCAGACCCGGAGATGACGCCCCAGCGAGGACCGAGGAGCTTCGTCGCGACCACGTAGCCGCCGCCGCCGAAGGGGAACCGCTTGATGATCTGCGAGTACGCGACGGAGATGACGAGGATCGTCGTCATCATCGCGGCTGCGAGCGCAACCGCCAGGTAGTGGTGTTCGCCGATCGCGCGGAACGTCTCCTCGGGTCCGTACGCCGATGACGACAGGCCGTCGGCGCCGAGCCCCACCCACGCCAGGAACGCGATGAGCGAGATGTGATGGTAGGTCTTCGGATCCCCGAGATTCCGGGGAGGGCCGAAGATCACGGCTCGCAGCCGTCGGCGCCATGGCGGTCCAACGTCGACGGGTGCTGCGGGCTCACCCTCGGCGGAGGCGCGCGCGTCAGGTCTCATCGCGAGCGGCCCCGGGCCGGTCGCCGAACGCATGCGCCGAGCTCGTGGACGAGCTCGCGTCCCGTCAGGAGCACCACCGCTGTCGCGTACCCCACGATACCTGCTCCCCACGCACCCCCTGCGGCGAAGGCGACGAGCGGAAGTGCATGGAGGGCGAACATGAACGCGAGCAGGCCGAGGTCCGCTCCGGCGGGTCCTCCCTCGCGCAGAGCGTGCTCGGCGGGGACCAGCACGACCCGCAGCTGGGGACGAGGCATGCGGAGCAGCTTCCCGCGCCGGGCGTCCCCTCGCGATCAGCAAGAGTCCGCTCCATATCAAGATTCCATCAAGACCATCCCCGAAGGTGCACGCGCGGCGTGGCAGAATGACCCCCGTGACAGCAGCCACCGCGACGAGCGGCCCAGCGACCGGCAGCCAGCTCCCCCGCAAGGGCGGCGTCGCGACGAGCTACATCGCGGCAGCGGCGGTGGTGGGCGCGGCGACGGCGGTCGCGAGCGCCGCGCGCGCGGCGCTGCACGTTCCCGACGTCGAGATGCTGTTCCTGCTCGCGGTGACGATCGTCGCGGTCACCTCGACGCGCGGGCCTTCGATCTTCGCCGCCGCACTGTCGGTGGCTGCGTACGACTTCTTCTTCGTCGCGCCAGCGTTCACGTTCGAGGTCGAGGACGCGCGTTACGTTCTCACGTTCGCGATGATGCTCGGGATAGGCATCGTGATCTCGAACCTGACCGCCCGTCTCCGTGAACAGGAACGGGCGGCGGTCGCGCGCGAGCGGCGCACCTCGGCGCTCTATGATGCGAGCCGAGGCCTCGCCGGGGCGCTGGATGCCCCTGCCGTCGCGGCGGTGTGCGCCGGCATCGCCAAGGACGTCGTCGGCGGGGCCATCGTGCTGCTCGGCCTCACCGCCCCGGACGCGCTGGAGCCGCTGGCCAGCGCGCCGCCGGAAACGACGCTCTCGGACGCGGAGCTGGAGGTCGCGCGCTGGACGCTCATCCACGGCAGCGCCGCGGGCGGCGGAGCCGGGCCTTTTGCCCATGCTGCCGTGGTGTGCCTGCCATTACGCGCCACGGTCGACGTGGCTGCGGTGCTCGCGGTCCGCCTCGCCCCCGGCGACTGCCTCCGCGCCGAGCACCGCGACTTCCTGGAGGCGCTCTGCCGGCAGGGTGCGGTCGCCCTGGAGCGGGTCCGGTTGGCTGCCGAGGCGCGTGCGGCCGCGCTGCGGGCGGAGGCCGAGCGCTTGCGCAGCGCCCTCCTCTCTGCGGTGTCGCACGACCTCCGAACGCCGCTGGCCAGCATCACCGGCGCGGCGACGACTCTTCGTGACGGTGGCGCACTCGACGACGGGACTCGACGCGAGCTCATCGACGCGATCTGCGAGGAGGCAGAGCGTCTCGAACGGCTGGTGCGTAACCTCCTCGACATGACACGCCTCGAGTCGGGCGCGGTCGAGCTCCGGCGGGCGTGGGTACCCGTCGAGGAGGTCGTCGGCGGCGCCCTCACGCGTCTCGATCGCCACCTCGCCGGACGTCGTGTGACGACCCGTTGCGCGAAGGACCTCCCGCTGGTGTACGTCGACCCGGTGCTGCTCGAACAACTCTTCGTCAACCTGGTGGAGAACGCGACGAAGTACACGCCGCCCGGTTCGCCGATCGAGATCACCGCGCGCCTCGAAGGCGACAGGGTCGGCATCGACGTCGCGGATCGTGGGCCGGGAATCGCGGCGGGAATGGAGGAACGCGTCTTCGAGCGGTTCCAGCGCGGCGCGCCCGGCGGCGTTCCCGGTGTCGGCCTCGGGCTCGCGATCTCACGTGCCATCGCCGAGGCCCATGGTGGGGCGCTGGAAGCTCGCAACCGGCGCAGCGGAGGAGCACGATTCCAGGTGTCGCTGCCGGCGATGGGACCTCCACCGCAGGATGAGCTCGAAGGACAGCGCCCGTGAGCGCGCGCGAGCCCGTCGTCCTCGTCGTCGAGGACGAGCCGCAGGTCAGGCGCTTCCTGCGCGCGTCGCTCGCGTCCCGCGGATACCGGCTGGTCGAGGCGACCACCGTGCGCGAGGCGCAGCAGCTCGCGACGAGTCACGTCCCGGACCTGTTCCTGCTCGATCTCGGGCTCCCGGATGGCGATGGGATCGAGCTCACCCGCTCGCTGCGGGGATGGACACATGCCCCGATCATCGTGCTGTCGGCGCGCGGGAGGGAGGAGGACAAGGTCGATGCGCTCGACGCGGGGGCCGACGACTACCTGACGAAGCCATTCGGCGTGAGCGAGCTGCTCGCGCGAATTCGGGTCGCGCTGCGCCATGCGCAGCGTGCTCCGCCCGACGAGCCGGTGCTCAGCGTGGGGCCGCTGCGGATCGATCTTGCGCGTCGAGAGATCACCGTGGAAGGCCAGGACGTGCGGCTCACGCCCACCGAGCTCAAGCTGCTGGTCCTCCTCGCGCGAAACGCAGGCAAGGTCCTGACCCATGGCCACATCCTGCGCGAGATATGGGGTCCA
>DASPZP010000323.1:0-7614 GCA_035636195.1 Anaeromyxobacteraceae bacterium | reverse complement strand
GGGAGGGCCAGGACGGCTTGTCGCCCGCCCACGAGCGCGTCCTCGAACGCCTTGGTGGGGCGCTTGAACTCAGCCGCGGAGCGCGCCTTCTCCTGGGCGACGCGAATGCTGCCGGACTGGGTATCGTCCATGCGTTCGAAGTAGACCAGGTTGCCTGCCGTATCGACAACGGCCACGGCCATCATCCAGCTGTTCTTCTTCGCCTCCGCGACGGCTGCCGCGGCCGCCTTTCGTGCGACCTCGACGCCGACGTTGGGGCCGTAGCCATCCGGCATGTACACCTCCGGAAAGGGACCATGTGCACGCGGTGCTATGCCAGCGCGGCCCCCCGCGTGCAGCCTCCACCTGGGAGTCGGCGCCGGGCCAGGCTGGCTCCCCCGCCGGTGCTCACCCCGAAGGCAGCGCCCGGTCCCGCCCCTGCCCAAGGGGCGCCCGCCCCGGGCCTGCAACACCATGACCGCACTGGTAGTTTTCGGAATCTCTCCAAGAATGGACGTCGGCGAGATTCGCGCTTAGGTTCGAGCCGGGCTCGCCGTCAACAACCTCCCGCGAGGGGGAAACGAGATGCGGGTGATGCGCAAGGAATCCTCTCCCAAGAAACAGACTGTCTACACCGAGCAGATGGAGACGTTTCACCGCGCGGCCGACCTCATCGGCATGCACCCGCGCGTGCGGCTCGAGCTCGAGGAGCCCGACTTCGAGCACATCTTCTACGTCACGCTCGACGTCCGCGACCGGCTCGTTCCGCTGCACGAGGACGACGAGGAGGCGCACCGCTTCAAGGACCTGCCCGCCTCGTCGATGAAGGCCGGCGACGCGCTGGAGCCCATCGCCAACGGCGACTTCGTGCTGCACCGCCGGGCGCTCCTCAACGCCGACATCACCGTGCGCGAGGGCGTCATCCGCATCGCGAACCGCGGCCTGTTCAAGATGGTGAAGGGCGAGCCCCGCAAGTTCAAGGCCTACCGCATCCAGCACAACCAGGTGCGCGGTCCCTACAAGGGCGGCGTCCGCTTCCACAAGGACGTGGGGCTCGACCTCTTCAAGACGCTGGCGGCCGAGATGACCTGGAAGACCGCCATCGCCGACATCCCCTTCGGCGGCGCCAAGGGTGGCGTCCGCATCGACCCGCAGGCGTACTCGCGCGAGGAGATGGAGCACCTCACCCTGCGGTACATGTACAAGCTGAAGAACCTGATGGGCCCGTTCCTGGACATCCCGGCACCCGACGTGAACACGAACGGCGAGATCATGGCCATCATGATGCGCCAGTTCACCGACGGGCAGCGGACGCCGCACGCGTTCCGCGGCGTGGTCACCGGCAAGGACGTGCGCATCGGCGGCTCGGAGGGGCGCCTCAAGGCCACCGGCCAGGGCGTGGTCTACTGCATCGAGGAGTGGGCGCGCGACAAGGGCTTCCAGCTGCCAGGAGCCCGGGTCATCGTCCAGGGCTTCGGCAACGTGGGATCGGCGGCGGCCGAGCTCCTGGCCGCGCTGGGTTGCCGGATCGTCGCGGTGAACGACGCCAACGCCACCATCCACAAGGACGACGGCCTCGACGTGGCGGCGCTCGTGAAGTACGTCCACGAGAACCCGGAGAACCTCAGGAAGACGGTCCTCGGCTTCCCCGGCGCGACGGCCATCCCCAAGGCCGACTTCTGGAACATCGACGCGGACATCGCCATCCCCGCCGCGCTCGGCCACGAGATCGACGGCAACGTGGCCGAGACGGTGAAGGTGAAGCTGGTGGTCGAAGGCGCGAACGGCCCCACCACCCCCGACGGCGACCGCGTGCTGGCGATGCGCAAGATCGACCTCATCCCCGACATCATCGCCAACGCCGGCGGCGTGACCGTCTCGTACTACGAGTGGCTGCAGAACCAGCGCATGGAGCACTGGACCGAGCAGGACGTGAACGCCCGTCTCGAGCGTGCCATCAAGTCGAACTACGCCATCATCCGGGACATCTCGCGCGATCAGCCTGCCAAGACGGTCACCCACGACTCGCGGCGCTACTGCATCGGGAAGACCGCCGACATGCGCACGGCGGCCATGATCTTGGCCCTGAAGCGCATCGAGGCCCACTACCTGCTGGAGGGGTTCAGCCAGTAGGGCCTTCGCCCCGACGCTTCACACGAGGTCGCCCGTCACCGCCGCCAGGAGCTGCTCCCGACGCGTCCTCAAGAGGCCGGCCGCGAGCGGCAGGGTGAGGCGCCAGGCCGCGGCGGCCACGGTGCCGAGCAGACCCCAGGCCACGGGGACGAGCCAGAGCCGGTCCAGCCACAGGGCGGCGAGGACCGGCAGGGCAAAGAGGAGCGACGCCGCGGAGGTGATCCCCATGGCCGCCAGCGCCGCCAACGGCGCGATGGCGCCGCCACGCTGGAAGCCGGCGGGCGCGGCGCGCGGCCAGAGGATGGACACCGGGTTCCCGAGGCCATAGAGCACGGGGGCGAGGCCGAGCTGGAGCGCCAGCGCCCCCGCGACGGCCCAGCGCTCGGGCCAGCCGGCGATGCTCACGTAGGCGGCGCCGGAGAGCAGGAAGACCGCGGTGGAGCAGGTCAGCAGCGCCGCGTTCTTGGCCGCCAGGATGCCCTCCGGGGCGATGGGCGCGAGATAGAGGACGCGCGCGCCGCCCCGCTCCCAGGCGAAGCCGTTCACCCAGAAGGCCTGGAACCCCAGGTGAACGTAGACGGCCAGGAAGAAGAGCGGCAGCGCGTGCGCGAGCGGCGCCAGCTGCCCTTCGAGCCGCATGGGCGGACGCCAGCCGACGAGCGCGGCCAGCGCCGGCAGCGCGAGCGCGTAGACCCGCGCCGCCGGGTGGCGGGCGAGGTAGCGCAGCTCCTTCTCGAAGAGCGGCCCGAGCCACTCCGGGATGGCGCTCGGCCCACCGCTCGTGCCCCGCTGCCTCGGCCCGCTCGCGCCTCCGCCCGAGCGGGCATCGGCATGAGCCAGGCGGTAGGCGGCGAAGCCGGTCGCCCCCGCCGCCACGCCCAGCGCGAGGAGCCACGGCAGCGCCGCCCACGGCTGGCGCGCGTAGAGGTGCGCGGCGGCCTCGAGCGTCAGCGCAGGAGGGAACAGCACCCAGCGCAGCTGCCGCAGCACGGGGAGCGCCGTTCGCAGCGTGCCCGCTCCGGCCGCGCCCGAGGCGAGCAAGAGGAGCCACCCCGCCACGCCTGCGAGGAGCACGAGCTCGCGCCAGAGTCGACTGCGGGACCAGCGCTCGAACACCTCCTGCAAGAGCGCGACGAGCGCCACCGTCGCGGCAGCAAAGAGCGCCAGCGCCAGGGCGAGGAGGAGGATCCAGCTGCCGGGACGGCCCACGAACGCTCCGACCGCGACGCCGCCCAGCAGGAGCACCCACAGGATCGAGAAGGGGTCGCCGAGCAGGCTCGCGCCGACGCCGAGCAGGTAGAGGCGCGCCGGCGGCACCGGATAGATGAGCAGGCGCCGCAAGTCGAGCGCGTCGCGCTCGTTGAGGGTGAGCCCGACCGCGGTCCAGGTCTGCCACACGCCGAACAGCATCGCCCCGAGGGTCACCGTCGCCTGGAGGCCCTGCCCGAGCCGCGCTGCCCGCCAGCTCCCCACGCCGAGGAGCGCCGCGAACAGGAGGGCCGCCGGCACTGCCAGCCCGAAGAGGACGAGCTGCGCCACCCCCTGCGCCGCGCCGCCGGGGCCGCGCAACCTGCGCCAGGCGAGGAGCAGCCGCAGCTCCACCAGATCGGACAGCCCGGGCGCTCTCCGACCAGCGTCGACGCGCGCGGAGCTCACGGGGGAGCTCAGGCGCCCTCCCCGCCCGGCGAGCTGAGCCAGGAGAGCGCCTGTGGCGCCGCGCGCTCCTCCCCCACCGCGCGGATGAAGGTCTCCTCGAGTGTCCCGGTGGCCCGCACCTCGGCGAGCGTGCCCTGCACCACCAGCCGGCCGTGGTGGATGATCCCGACGTGAGTGACGAGGCGCTCCACCACCTCGAGCACGTGGCTCGTCAGGAAGATGGTGAGGCCGTGCCGGACGACCAGGTCCTGCAGCAGGCGGCGCAGGCCGGTCACCGAAACCGCGTCGATGCCCTCGAACGGCTCGTCGAGGAAGAGCAGCTGCGGGCCGTGGATGAGCGCGCACCCGAGCGCGAGCTTCTTCTTCATGCCGTGGCTGTATTCCTGGACGAGCTTCCCGGCCTCTCCCGAGAGCTCGAGCCTCTCGAGCAGCTCGGCCGCGCGGCGGGCGGCTTCGCGCCGGCCGAGGCCGTAGAGCTGCCCGTGGATGCGGAGCTGCTCCTCGCCCGTGAGCCGCTCGAAGAGCTGCAAGCCGTCCGGCACCACCCCCAGCTGGGCCTTCACCTCGAGGGGATGGGTGGCCAGGTCGACGCCGAGCAGCCGCGCCCCGCCCGCGGTAGGGGCGAGCAGGCCGGTCAGCATCTTCATGGTGGTGCTCTTGCCAGCCCCGTTCGGCCCCAGGAATCCGTAGAAGGCTCCCACCGGGACCGCGAGGTCGAGGTCCAGCACCGCCGGCTTGCCGTCGAAGAGCCGGGTCAAGCCCCGCGTCTCGATGGCGAGCATGGCGGTCGGGTAACACGGTCCCTGGCCGGGCGCCACCCGGCTACGATCAGTGTAGGACCGGCGGCGACGCTCCGTCCGGCTCGAAGTACATGAAGCGGAGCCCCATGCCTCGCACGGCCGCCGGTCGCGGCGCGGCGCCGCCCGAGCATCCGAGCAGGTGGCAGACGTAGCGGACCTCCGCCACCGCGGTCATCTCGCCGGAGCGCGACGGAAAGCTCACCCGCACCTGGCTCCCGAGCGGCTCCGGGTTGCGCGTCTCGACGAAGACGCCACCGTGCGAGATGTTGCGGGCGACGCCGAGGGCCGTCCCGCGCTCACCCTCGATGAAAACCGGGAAGACCTTGTCGAGCCGCGGCGCGGTGCGCCGCTCCTCCCCGCCCGTCGCCAGCACCGTCCGCACGCGCGCCATCGGCCCTCCCCGCGGCGGATGCCCGCCCGTCGGTCCAGGGCGACCCTAGTGTGGTGGGATGATGTAGTCAAAAAAACCACCATGACCCACCCGCATCGGGGCCTTGAGCCAGGTGGGGAACCGTAGGAGTCTCAAGCACGATGCCGAACTCCTCGTCATTCTTCGCCGCTGTCGCGCTCGGCGCGCTGTGCGGCGCCTTGGGCGCGCTCTGGATCACCGTGGCCGAAGCGCAGGGGCTCGACGTCTCGTTTGTCCAGCGCGCTGCGTCGAAACCTGCCGATACTTACTCACCGCGCCCGACGCCAGCGCCCAAGCCCGTCGTCGACGCCAGGGCCGCAGAGTGACCAAGATACCCGCAGCATGCACCTGAACATCCTCGCGCTCGCCCTCCTCGCCGCCGCCGTACCCACTCCTGGCACCGCCGACGGTCGCTTCGCGGTGCTCCGCGGTCAGGCCCAGCGCCTCGACAGCTTGGCGCCGTTCCTCGAGCGTTACGTGGGGAACTGCCGAGACGAGTTCACCCGCGCCGATTGCGAGCAGAACGTGAAGCGGATCCGGCGAGGCCTCACTGGAAGCGTGTTCTCCGCCAGCGTAGCGGAGCAGACGCTCGACCTCGTGAAGCCTCAGCGGACGCGCGCGGGCTACCGCTTCGTGGTGACACCGTTCATCGACGGCGGCGGCCTCGCCCTGACGCATGGCGAGCCGCGCAAGCAGGACGCGGCCGGGCGCCCGCTCATCAACTTCATCGTGCTCGACGGCGCGCTGCCGGACGGCATGGACGAGATGGCGCTCGAGAGCGCTCTCCGCACCGGCCGCGTGGAGATGGAGGTGCTCTTCCGGCCGGAGGGCACCTGGAAGCTGAAGCGCAAGGGGGAGCCCGGCTTCTACGAGGGCGTGCGGGCGCGGTTCCTCGGCATCCGGTTGCTCGAGTCGCGCACGGGGGCGGAGATCGCGTCGAAGGTGCTGAGCGGGTAATACCAACCCGCCCTCCTGTGCCATCCGTAGGGCGGGGCTTCATGCCCCGCCGCCCGGTGGTTCCGGCGGCGGGGGACAAGCCCCCGCCCTACAGCCGCGGCGGCTGCGGGCGAGGGCCGTTGCCGACCCGCCGGCTACTTCTTCTCCGTCTTCTCCCCTCCGAGCTTCACGGGGAGGTACATGGCCGTCTGGCCCCGGGCGACGCGCAGCACGACCACCTGGCCGGCCTTCATCTTCTGGATGGTGCCCACCACCTGCTCGACCTTGCTCACCGGCTGGCGGTTCACCTCGAGGATGATGTCGTTCTTGCGGATCCCGGCCGAGCCAGCGGGACCGTCCGGGCTCACCGCGACCACCAGCACGCCTTGATCGGCCTGGGTGCCGAGCTGCTGCGCGATCTGGGGAGTGAGCGCGCTGATGCGGATACCGAGCTTGTCGTTGGCGCCCTTCTTGGCGGCGCCGGCGTCATCGCCCTGCTCCTCTTCGCCGGGCGCGGACTCGCCACGCGCGATGGCCTCCTCGTCCGGCCGCTGCGCGACCGTCACCTGGATGTCCTTCTTTTCACTGCCCCGCAGCAAGGACAAGCTCACCTTGCCCCCCGGCTGCACCGACGCGACGCTGCGGGTCAGCGAGCTCGGGCTGTCGACCGCCTTGCCGTTCACCGAGACGACCACGTCCCCTGCCTTCACGCCTGCCTTGTCGGCGGGGGCCTTCGGAACGACCGCCTGCACGAGGGCGCCCTTCGTGCCCTCCTTGAGGCCGAACCCCTGCACGAGGTCCGGGGTGAGCTCGCTCACCGAGACGCCGAGATAGCCGCGCGTGACCTTGCCGGCGAGGAGCTGCGGCACGATCTGCTTCGCCATGTTGATGGGGACGGCGAAGCCGATGCCGGAGCCGATCTGCGGGGAGATGATGGCGGTGTTGATGCCGACCACCTCGCCCTTGATGTTGAAGAGCGGGCCGCCCGAGTTGCCCTGGTTGATGGCGGCGTCGGTCTGGAGGAAGTCATCGAACGGGCCGCCGGTGAGGGAGCGGTCCTTGGCCGAGATGATGCCGAAGGTGACCGACTCGCGGAAGCCGAGCGGGCTCCCGATGGCCACCACGTAGTCACCCTGCTCGAGCGCGTCGGAGTCGCCGAGGGCGACGGTGGGGAGCTTCCCCTTCATCTCCAGGAGCTTGAGGAGCGCAACGTCCGCGGCGGGGTCACGCCCCACGACCTTCGCCTCCAGCTCCCGGCCGTCCGAGAGGCGCACCTTGATGTCGGTGGCGTCCTTCACCACGTGGTTGTTGGTGAGGATGTAACCGTCCTCGTTGATGATGAAGCCCGAGCCGAGGCTCGTCCCCTTGAGCTCCTCCGGCATCTCGCGCTGGCCGAAGAACCGCTCGAACATCTGCTGCTCCTCGTCATCGCCGCCCATCCCGCCCGGCCCGCGGTGCAGGCCGCGGTGCGGGTTCTTCATGACGGTGGTCGAGGAGATGTTCACCACCGCCGGCTTGAGCTGCTTCACGAGCGGGGCGAGCGACGTCTGGCCCGGCACATTCACCTGGACCGCGTGCTGGCCCGTGGAGTCGTGCCACAGCTGCTTGCCGGTGTCCTTCGCGATGGGCGCCGGGGCCGTGGCCGCGGCCGGCGGACCGGCATCGGCGCGGCCTTCCATGGCGCAGCCGGTTGCGAGGGCG
>DASPZP010000322.1:0-13036 GCA_035636195.1 Anaeromyxobacteraceae bacterium | reverse complement strand
GCTCGTCTGTCTGTCCTTCCCGCTCCCGGCGCGGGCCAAGCTCGTCGTCGGCAAGCTCGTCCTCCACGGGATCACCAAGACCAGGGACGACGCGCTCTATGCGAGGATGCGCCTCCGACCGGGCGATCCGGTAGACGACGCGGTCCTGAAGGCGGCCGAGGAGCGGCTGATCGCGTCGGACCTCTTCGTGACCGTCCGGGTCTGGCTCGACCTGCCGCGCGCCGAGGCCGTTCGCAAGATGTACCTGGAGGTGAAGCCGGAGCCGATCGACGTCCACGTCACCGGGGAAGAGAAGATCTTCTGGTTCGTGTTCCCCACCGGCAGCTTCGGCGGCGGAGACAAGGCCGTCGGCCTCGTGTACGCCAACCAGAACCAGGACGGGCACGGCCGGCAGGTGGTGGCGGCAGGCCAGTACGGTGAGTCCAAGTCGTACCTCCTGGCCGGGCTCCGGGTCCCCATCGTCCCATTCGCGCCGCTGACATATGCCTTCGACGGGTTCCTGCGGCTCGAGACCTTCCGCTTCTACCAGAGTCACCAGCTGGTGCTGCATGTCCCGACCCGGGCGATGGGCGCGGAGGGGCAGATCGGCTGGGTCGTCACGCCGACGGTACGCGCCATGGTCGGCGTCATGTACAACCGCATCGATGTCTTCACGCAGAAGAACGATGTGCCGGCCGTCCCCCCGCCACCTTACAACCCGCTCTCCGGTAACCTGGTGGTGCTCCAGCTCTACCTCCTCTACGACGACACGACGGCACCCGAGGGGCTCCGCAGCGGTACGAGGATCGCGCTCAAGAACGAGGTCTCCGACCGCTTCTGGAAGTCGGACTTCGACTTCGTGAAGCTCGACTTCCAGGTGGAGCTCTACGGGCACTGGGCCGAGACCTACCCCTCGATGGTCCTCCGGTCGGTCCTGAACTACCCGACCTCCGAGCGCGGCGTTCCGGTCACCCAGCTGCTCCGCGCCGGCGGCGCCGACCTGCGCGGCTACATCGTGAACGAGTTCCACGGCGATACCCTGATCCTGGTCCAGCTGGAGGATCAGGTGCCGATCTACAAGGGGCTGCGGGTGCCGCTCACCTCGATCAAGCTGAACGTGGCCGCGGCGGCCTTCCTCGATTCGGGCGCCGTGCTGGAGCGGCATCCCGGCGGCATCGCGGGGGCGACCGCGCGCGCGCCGTCCCCCACCTTCGCCGATTTCCACACCGGCCTGGGGGTGGGCCTGCGGCTGCTGGTCCCCGGCGTCGCGATCCCGGCCGTGAAGGTCGACTTCGCCTACGGGATCGACGTGAACGACTACGCCGTCACGGTCTCGATCGCGGGCGGCGGGCTGTAGCGCGCCGCCGCCGGTCGGTGGTCAGCTGCTCCACTCGCGGAACGCGGCGGCGGCGTCGAGCGGCGGCGGGGGGTGCCTGGGCTTCCACCCCACCTCGGCCGCGCGCGCCGACACGACGACCTGGTCGAGCGCGAGCGCGTCCGCCATCGGCCCCATCTCACGGCGCGCGTCCTCGAGGGACATGGACCGGACGGCGCCGCTGCCGGCGGCGCGGCTGAACGCGGCGGCCGCCTCCGCCACGCGCGTGGCCGCGCCGTCCACCCCGTGGAACACGCCGCGCGCCCGCCGCTCCACGACCGCACGGTAGAGCTCCGCCAGGTCGTCACGGTGGACGAAGGCCCACCGGTTCTGGCCATCGCCCACGATCCGGGCGGCGCCGGCGCTCTTCGCCTGTTCGAACCAGGGCGAGATGAGGCCCCGCCGCTCGCCGAAGACCATCCCCGGGCGCACGACCGCCGTCGCCAGGTCGGACGTGGCGGCGCCCAGGATCGCTCGCTCGTGGGCGGGCCGCCACGCCACCGCGGCGGCGGGCTTGTCGACGGCGGCGCTCTCCGAAACCGGAGCCTTCGCCTCGCCGAGCACCCAGACTCCCGAGGTATAGACCACGACCACCGGTCTCCCCATGGCGCGCGCCGCGGCGAGGAGCGCGTCCACGGCCTCGCGGTCCGCCGGTGGTCCGAGGCCGTAGTCCACCGCGGCATGGACGAGCGCGTCATGACCTTGCAGCGCCGGCCCGAGTTGTCCCAGCGCTCCCAGCCTGCCGCGCAGCGGTCGCGCGCCCAGATCGAGGACGGCGCCGTCGCGCTCAGCCGAACGAGAGAGGCCCGTCACCTCGTGGCCCGCGCGCACCAGGGCTCTCACCACGGCGCTGCCCACGTAGCCCGTCGCTCCCGAGACGAAGACTCGCACGTGCTCTCCGTGGCCGCACCGTCCGCCGCTCGCCGCTCGCCGCTCGCCGTGGGCCTGACTGCGCGAAGCTATTGCCGCCGTGGGGCATCTGCCACGCGGCGCGACGAATGAAAAAGGGCTTCGCGCGCTCGGCGCGCTGGCGAGAGGGCGCCTGGTTGACCGGCGCCGCGCTTCGGGTGACGCTCGGTCATGCCCATCGCGATCGCGATCCCCGTCTCGCTCCTCTATGGTGGACTCAACGCACTCCTCGTCGTGGCGCTCGGCTTGAACGTGACCCGCCTCCGATGGGCCAGCAGCACGCGGGCTGGCCAGCCCCTCCCGAAGCAGCTCGCGCTGCCGGTGCGCGCCCATGGCAACGCCGCGGAGTGGATCCCGCTCGGCCTGGTGCTCCTCCTCGCGCTCGAGCTCTCGCATGCGGGGAGCAGCTTCAACCTGCATCTGCTGGGCGGGGGCTTCCTTCTCGCTCGCGTCCTGCACGCGGCGGGCCTCTACGGACGGTTCAAGTTCACCGTCGCCGGAGCCGCGCTCAACTACCTCGTGCTGACGGTCATGGGCGTATGGGCGATCGCAGCGCGGCTCGGGAGCTGACCATGACATCACAAGCGCACGACATGAGCGAACGGGTGAGCGCCCTCCTCGACGAGGTGCGGCGACGTGCGCCGCTCGTTCACCATCTGACGAACTGGGTCACCATCAACGATTGCGCGAACGTCGTGAAGGCGTTCGGCGCCTCGCCGGTGATGGCGCATGCGCCCGAGGAGGTCGAGGAGATGGTGGGGATCGCCTCGGCGCTCGTGCTCAACATCGGGACGCTCACGGTGGAGCTCGTCGGCGCGATGAAGAAGGCGGTGCGCCGCGCGAACGAGCGGCGCATCCCGGTGGTGCTGGACGTCTGCGGGGCCGGGGCCACGCGGCTGCGCGACGAGAAGTGCCGCGAGCTGCTCGATGAGGGTCAGATCGACGTGGTGAAGGGAAACGCCTCCGAGATCGCGCGGGTCGCCGGCAGGGTCGTCTCCACGCGCGGCGTGGACGCCACCGACGTGTCCGGGGACCTCGCCGCCATCGCGAAGGAGCTCGCCGCGCGTCGTAGGTGCACGATCGTCATCACGGGCGCGGAGGACATCGTCACCAATGGTGTCAGCACGCTCCTGGTGGCGAACGGGGCGCCGCTCATGGGCCGGGTCGTCGGCACCGGCTGCATGGCGGCGTCCGTCATCGGGACCTTCGTCGCGGTCGAGCACGATCACGTCACGGCGGCAGCGGCTGGCCTCGCGTGCTACGAGATCGCGGCGGAGCTGGCCGTCCGGGAGAGCAAGGGGCCTGGAACCTTCAAGGCTGCTCTGCTCGACGCCGTGGCCACCCTCGACGAGGCGACGGTGCGCGCGCGGCAGCGGGTGAGGCAGGGATGACGCGTCTTCAACGGTTCGGCGGGTTCTACTTCGTGACGGACGCCGGACTCAGCCGAGCTGGCAACGCGAGCGACGTGCGGAGCGCCATCGCGGCCGGGGCCACGGCGGTGCAATATCGCGCGAAGGAGCGCAGCGCGCGGGACATGTACCACGAGGCGATGGCGCTGCGAGCGCTGTGCGGGGCCACTCCATTCATCGTCAACGACCGCGTGGACCTCGCGCTGGCCGTCCGGGCCGACGGCGTGCACCTGGGTCAGGACGACGTGCCCTGCGCGGTCGCTCGGCGCTTGGTCGGCGACGCAGCCATCGTCGGGGTCAGCGTTCGCTGTGCGGCGGAGGCGCGCGAGGCGGAGCGAACGGGCGCCGACTACGTCGCCGTGTCGCCGGTGTTCAGCACGCGCACGAAGCGCGACGCGGCCGCCGCGTGTGGACTCGAGGTGGTGCGGCAGGTCCGCGAGGCCGTTGCCATACCGGTGGTCGGCATCGGTGGGATCGATCTGGGCAATGCTCGGGGGGTCATCGAGGCCGGCGCGGCGTGCATCTGCGCGATCTCGGCCACGGTCTGCGCGCCCGAGGTGGAGGCCGAGATCCGCAGGTTCCAGGCGCTGTTCACGCCGGGGGAACGCCCCCGCGATCGGCGCTGACGGTTCGGGGACCGGTCAGCCCCGCCGCCGGGACCTCGACCTGGCCTTCACGGTCCTCGCGACCGACTGCCGCGGCGCCGTCCGCGCTCCCGCCTGGCGTCGCTTCTGCCAGCCGCTCCGGGCTGCCTTGGAGAGCTCGGCGTGCGAGGCGCTCGTCCGCCGCTCCCGCTCGAGCGCCCGTTCCGTGGCATCGCTCCTCTTCCGCGACGGCGCTCGCGGCTTGCGCTTCTCCTGGCCGACCTCATAGGCGCGCTGGACGGAGCGGCGGGACTTCTCGTCCAACCGCCCCGGCTTCGGCGGCGGCAGAGGAATGCCGGCTCGCCGCGCCTCTGACAGCCCGATGGCGATCGCCTGCTGAGGGGAGCGGGCGCCGTGCTTCCCCTCCCGCACGTGCTCCACCTCTCTCCGCACGAATTCCCCGGCGGCCGTGCTTGGGCTCTTCCCTTCCCGCAGGTCCCTCTTGGCCCGATCCACGACGTCCTTGTCCGGCATGCCTCCTCCCGCGCGTCTGGCTCATCCGAAGCTGGAGATGGGCGCGCACCTGGACAACTCGAAGGGGCTGAGGCCCGGACGCCCGGAAGGCCGCCTGCCCCTCCTGGTGCCCGCCAGACACGCAGACATGGGAGGTCTGGTCCCTTACATGCCTTCGACGAAAACAGGGGCAAAAACCATGGCCGAAGCCAAGCGCGCGTGGATCAACCAGCCATCCTCGAGCGAGATGGAACTCGACGACCACGAGGTGACCCAGCGCAAGGAGTTCCTCGAATTCCGCGAGGAGGACGCCGAGGCGCTGCGGACCCTCGGCCAGGTGGCGCGGAAGTATGCCGATCCGGTCATCGAAGAGTTCTACCGGCACATCTTGAAGTTCGACGAGACGAAGGCGTTCTTCCGCGACCCGAAGGTGCTCGAGCGGGTGAAGCGGGCGCAGAAGGACTACTTCATCCAGCTGACGGAGGGCGAATACGGCGCCGACTACGTCGCGAACCGCCTGAGGATCGGCACGGTTCACGAGCGCGTCGGGCTCGCGCCCAAGTGGTACCTGGGCATGTACAACTTCTACCTCCGGGCGGTCGCGAACCGCTTGCTCGAGGTCTTTCCCAAGGAGCCCGCGAAGGCCTTCTCGGCGTTCCTCTCCCTCATGAAGCTCGTCTTCCTGGACATCGGCATCGCGATGGACACCTACATCTACGCGCGCGAAGCCACGATGCGAAAGCAGCAGGAGGCGATCCGGGAGCTGTCCACGCCCGTCCTCCAGCTCCGCGAACGGCTGCTGCTCCTCCCCATCATCGGCGTCATCGACACCCACCGAGCCCGCCTCATCACCGAGAGCCTGCTGCGCGCCATCCGCACGAGCCGGGCCAAGGTCGTCGTCATGGACGTCACGGGCGTGGCGACCATCGACTCCAAGGTCGCCAATCACCTCCTCCAGACCGTGACCGCGGCAGGGCTCATGGGGGCCTCCGTCATCGTGACCGGGCTCTCGTCGGATGTCGCGCAGGCGCTCGTCGCGCTGGGGATCGACCTGCGGGAGATCTCGACGGCGGGCGACCTCCAGGGTGGCATCGAGGAGGCGGAGCGCCTCCTCGGCTATCGCGTCGTCCCGCTGGACAAGGCCGGCGGCTCTCAGCGCGCGTAGGAGGCCGAACAGTGGCCGTGCCCATCATGAAGCAGGGTGACGTCCTCATCGCCTCCATGCAGGAGGCGCTGACCGATCGCGCGCTCGTCCAGCTCCGGGACGAGCTCTCCGACCGGGTAGGGCGCTTCCGGTCCCGCGCGGTGATCATCGACGTGACGGCGCTCGACGTCCTCGACTCGTTCGCGACCCGCACCATCCGCAGCATCGCCTACACGACCCAGCTACGGGGCGCCCGCACCGTGGTGGTGGGGATCCAGCCCGAGGTCGCCTTCGCCATGGTGCAGCTCGGGCTGAAGCTCGACGGGGTCTCGACAGCGCTCGACCTGGAGGAGGGTCTCCTGCTCGTGAATGAGGGCGCCCCGGGGGACAGGCGCGATGGCCGGTGACACCACTGTCCCCATCGAGCACGAGGGAGACATCGTGACCGCCCGCCAGAAGGGGCGCGAGCTGGCGGCCGCGAGCGGCCTTTCGATGACGGAGCAGACGCTCGTCGCGACCGCCATCTCGGAGGTCGCCCGCAACATCGTCGTCTACGCGCGGCGCGGCGAGGTGATCCTCGCGGCGCTCGAGGATCACGGCCGCCGCGGCGTCATGGTCGTGGCCCGGGACCAGGGACCCGGCATCGCCAACCCCGCCCTTGCGATGCGAGACGGCTACTCGACAGCCAACAGCCTGGGCATGGGGTTGCCCGGAGCGAAGCGGCTGATGGACGAGTTCGAGCTGGCCACAACGATCGGCAAGGGCACGACCGTCACCATGAAGAAATGGGGCCGATGACCAGCGCGATGCGTCACGAGCGACTCGCGGTCGACTGGGCCTCCGCGGGCGCCGCGCTCGAGGGGGAGGTCGAGTCCGGAGACGTCCACGTGGTCGCCGGGTTCGACGGCGGCGTCCTGGTCGGCGTCATCGACGGGCTCGGGCACGGGCCGGAGGCCGCCGAAGCGGCCAGGGAGGCTGCCCGGATCCTGGAGGAGCTCGCCGGCGAGCCACTCTCCACGCTCGTCGAGCAGTGCCACGAGGCTCTGCGCAAGACGCGTGGCGCCGTCATGACCCTCGCCTCGTTCGACGAGCGCGCCTCCATGATGACGTGGATGGGCGTCGGGAACGTGGAGGCCATCCTGCTGCGCTCCGGCCGAG
Source organism: Anaeromyxobacteraceae bacterium (assembly GCA_035636195.1). Lineage (GTDB taxonomy): Bacteria > Myxococcota > Myxococcia > Myxococcales > Anaeromyxobacteraceae > Anaeromyxobacter_A. The sequence goes on along the minus strand of DASPZP010000322.1, from coordinate 5,965 downwards.
CGGAGCCGCCGGCGCGGGAGGGCGTCGCGCTCCGGGGCGGCGTGGTCGGCTACCACCTCCCCACGCTGCGGGAGTCCTCGCTCCCGGTCTCGTACGGCGACACGCTGGTGCTGGCCACGGACGGGATCCGCAGCGGCTTCGTCGCCGGGCTGCCGGGGCAGGGCACGCCTCAGGAGATCGCGGACGCCGTCCTGGCGCGGTACGCCAGGGGCTCCGACGACGCCCTCGTCGTCGTCGCTCGGTACCTGGGGGGGACGCCGTGACCCGCGTCCCGATCCGCGACGAGCCGGACGTCGCCATCGCGAGGCAGCGCGCGCAAGCGCTGGCGCTCCGGGAGGGCTTCTCCGTAGGTCGGGCCGGGGCGGTCGCGACGGCGGTGTCCGAGGTCGCGCGGAACATCGTCGTCCACGGCGGGGCGGGAGAGGTGCTGCTCCTGGCCGTCCACGAGGGCGGCCGGCGCGGGATCGTGGTCGTCGCGCGCGACGCCGGGCGGGGAATCCCGGACGTGGAAGTCGCCATGCAGGACGGTTACTCGACGGCGCGCGGGCGTGGGCTCGGCCTGGGGCTCTCGAGCGCGAAGCGGCTGATGGACGAGTTCGCGCTCGTGTCTCCCGCCGGCGAGGGGACGACCGTGACCATGAAGAAGTGGGCTCATGAACCGGTCGAATGACCTCTCGGCGTCGGAGGTCCTGGCGCGGGACTACTCGTCGGCGCTGCAGGAGTACGTCTCCGGCGGCGGCGAGGCCGCGCTCACGCGCGCCTACGAGCTCGGGCGGAGGGCCGCGAGCGCGGGCCTCGGCCTGCTGGAGCTGGCGGTCGTGTACCACGAGGCCCTCCTCATCCTCCCTCCGAAGGGTGCAGGCGACCGCCCGGCCGTCGCGATGGCAGCGCAGTTCTTCGCCGAGAGCCTGTCTCCGTTCGAGATGACGCTGCGCTCGTACCAGGCGAACGCGCGGCTGCTCGGCTTGAGCGAGACGCTCGAGCAACAGAACACGGAGATCGATCGCGCCCGAGAGCAGCTCCGGACCATCCTCGACGCGACGACCGCCCTCATCTACCTGAAGGACGCCGAGGGCCGGTACCTGTTCGTGAACCGTCGGTTCGAGAAGGTGTTCGGCCTCGGCCGCGACCACGTCATGGGGAAGCTGGACGAGGAGGTGCTGCCGACGGCGGTGGCCCGGATGCTGCGCGCCGACGACGTCAGGGCGGTGGAGGCGCGGGCACCGCAGGAGCTGGAGGAGGTCATACCGTCGAGCGACGGGCCTCACACTTACCTCTCGCTCAAGGTACCCCTCGTCGACGATCGCGGCGTTCCCTACGGCATCTGCTGCGTGGCCACGGACATCACCGATCGCAGGCGCGCCGAGGAGGCCATCCTGCGCGGCCGCGAGGCCGCCGAGCGCGAGCGGCAGCTCGAGGAGGCCGCCCAGGCTCGCGACCGTTTCCTCGCCATCGCCACCCACGAGCTGAAGACGCCGTTGACGGTGCTGGAGCTCCACGTGGCGGCGCTGCGCCGGCTCACGCGCTCCAGCCCGACCACGCAGCTCACGGACGAGCGGGTCCAGTCGAAGTGCGAGATCATGGTCAAGCAGGTCGATCGCCTGAACGTCCTCATCAACGACCTCATCGAGGTGGGCAAGATCACCTCGGGACGCCTCGAGCTCGCCCGCGAGTCGATCGACCTCGGCGAGCTCGTCCGGAGCGTCCTCGCGCGCATGCACGATGCGATCCGGCGCTCGGGATCCGAGGTCGCCTTGCACGCGGCGGGCCCCGTCGTCGGGGCCTGGGATCGCCACCGCCTCGAGGCCACCGTCACCCACCTCGTCTCGAACGCCCTCAAGTTCGGCGAGGGCAAGCCCGTCGAGGTCACCATCGAAGCGGCGGCCGAGCGCGCGGTCCTGAGGGTCCGCGACCACGGCATCGGGATCTCCGAGCGCGATCAACGGCGGATCTTCGAGCGGTTCGAGCGCGCCGTCTCGGAGCGCCACTACGGCGGCTTCGGGGTCGGGCTCTGGATCGTGCGTCAGGCGGTGGAGGCGAACGGCGGGGAGGTCCACGTGCGGAGCAGCGACGGGGGTGGCTCCGAGTTCAGGGTCGAGCTTCCTCTCCACGCAGTGGAGGGGCGACCCGGCTGACGCCATGGGTGTGCTACAGGTCAAAGCCATGCGAGCGAACCGACTGACCCGCGCGAAGGCGACGTCCCCTCGAGGCTCCCATGGAAGGTGAGACCTGCCGGGTGTGCGGCGGGGACGGGCGCATCGGCAATGCCCTCGGCGGCAGCACGGCCAAATGTCCTGGCTGCCATGGTTCGGGGCGACGGGCCGAGGCGTCGTCCAGATTCCACGACGTCACGAAGACGAAGCCGTCGCACTACCGCCCGGCGGCTGAGATCTCCACTGGGCCGCGCGCCCCGGTGACACCGGAGGGGGTGCAGCTCGCCCTCGAGGTGAACGCTTCCACCGTGCTGTCAGCGGACGCGAAGACGAGGCTGCTCGCCGAGATCATGAACCACGAGAGCACGCACGGACGATGCACCAAGACCTTCCTCAAGAAGGTTCGCAAGCAGGCTCGGCTGGGGCAGTAGGACGGCGATCGCCAGCGCAACGCCCTCGATCGGTTGCGACAGAACGGCTGCCAGGCTATGTGATCGAGCGCGCGAGGCATGGAGCCCGCGCGTCACGGTCCCGCCGGGAGCGATCAGCCCCGGCGACAGGAGAGAAGCAATGTTCCCACACACGATGGGTCGGTGGTGGCACGCCCACAAGGGCGGCTGCGGTGAAGGTGGTTTCGCCGGCGGCCATGGACACGGATTCCGGATGCACGGTGGAGGCCACGGCGACGACGGAGGTCCGTTCGGCGTGCGCCGACCGCTCCGCTACCTTGCCTACCGCCTCGAGCTCGACGAGCAGCAGACGGCCGAGCTGGCGCGGATTCTCGACGAGCTCAAGACGGAGCGCGCGCAGGTCACCGTCGACGAACGGCGGGCAGTCTCGGCGTTCGCGGACGCGCTCACGGGGGACGCCCTCGATGCGGCGAAGCTCGGAGAGGCCGCGGCGTCGCGCGTACGCAGCGCGGAGCGGCTGCGCGATGCGGTCGTGACGGCGCTCGGGCGCATCCACGCGCTCCTCCACGCGGAGCAGCGGAAGCAGCTCGCGTTCCTGGTCCGCACCGGCGCCGTACAGTTCTGAGCTGGACCCGCTCCAAGGGCCGCGTCGCCGCGTGGACCCTGTCGAGGCGCATCGCGCTCCTGACGGGTCCCTCCGCGCCCGGCGCGGCCCCCCAACGGCCGTGGGCGAATTCTAGACGTGTCGGAGTCGCGAGCTACCGTCTTCGCCGGGAGAGGGACGGAGGCGTGATCATGGCGGTGCCGGCGGTGATGGTGGTGGAAGACGATGATTGCGTCCGCGAGCTGGTGATCGAGATCCTCGGCGGCGGAGGATTCACGGCCGTGGGCGTCGGGAACGGCCAGCAGGCGCTGCAGCACCTTCGCCGCGAGGGTCCTCCTCCGGCGCTGATCCTCCTCGATCTCATGATGCCCGTGATGGACGGCTGGCAGTTCCGGAAGGAGCAGCTCAAGGACCCGTCTCTCGCCCGGATCCCGGTGGTCGTGATGTCGGCGTTGGACGGCGGTGCAGTCCCCGCCGAGGGCCACGTCGGCAAGCCGTTCGAGATCGACGCGCTCCTCCGCCTGGTGTCGCGCCTCGCTCCGGGGAGACCGGCGTGGCACTGACGGCTGCGCCCGGGAGCCTCGCAGCGGTGATGCCGGTCGAGGCCCACCTTCAGGCCGCCACGAACTGCCGCTCGACCAGCCGCCGGTAGGGTCCGTCCTCGGACATGAGGGCCGCGTGGCTGCCGATCTGGACGATCCGACCGCCCTCCAGCACCACCGCGCGATCCGCGCCGAGCACCGTGGAGAGCCGGTGCGCGATGATGAGCGTGGTCCTCCCGCGCATGAGCCGCTCGAGCGCCTCCTGCACGAGGTGCTCGCTCTCGGCGTCGAGCGCGCTCGTGGCCTCGTCGAGGACGAGGACGCGTGGATCCTTCAGCACGGCGCGCGCGATCGCGACCCGCTGCTTCTGCCCACCGGAGAGCTGCACCCCGCGCTCCCCGACCCGCGTCGCGTAGCCGTCGGGGAACCGCGCCACGAAGTCGTGGGCGTTGGCGGCGCGCGCGGCGGCGATCACCTCGGCCTCGGACGCGTCGGGCCGGCCGTAGCGGATGTTCTCGGCGATGGTGCCGGAGAAGAGGATCGGCTCCTGCGAGACGACGCCCACCTGGCGGCGCAGCCAGCCCGGGTCGAGCCGGCGTAGGTCCTGGCCGTCGAGCCGGAGCTGCCCGGCGTCCGGGTCGTAGAACCGCGACAGGAGCTGCGCCAGAGTGGACTTGCCGGCGCCGGACGGGCCGACCACGGCGACGACCTCCCCCGCGTTGACGGCGAGGTCGATCCCCTGCAGCACCGGGACGTCGCGGCGCGCCGGGTATGAGAACCGGACTCCGTCCCAGGCGAGCCGCCCCTCCACGCGCGTCGGCCGCTCGCCGCCGCGGACCGCGATGCGAGGCGAGCGGTCCTGGATCTCGAAGATCCGCTCGGCGGCGCCGAGGGCTTTCATGAAGTCGGCCCACAGGTCGGCGAGTGAGCCGAGGCTCATGGCGAGGACCAGGGTGTAGACGAGGAAGGAGGTCAGGCCGCCGGCGCTGAGCGCGCCGCTCGCGACGAGCCGGCCGCCGTACCAGAGCACCACCGCCACCGCCCCGTAACCCGCGCCGGCCGCCGACCCCATGAACGCGGCGCCGGCGCGGATGCGGCGGCGGGCGGTCTCGAAGGCCTTCCAGAGGGCCGCGCCGTAGCGCTCGGTCTCGCGCGCCTCGGCGTCGAAGGAACGGACGGTCCGCAGGCCGGAGATGGTCTCCTCCGCCACCTCGCCGGCGGCGGCGAGGGCGTCCTGGACTTCCCGGGCGAGCCGGCGCACGCGGCGGCCGTAGATCACGGCGCCGACCGCGACGGCCGGCACGATCGCCAGCATCACCAGCGCGAGCCGCGGGGAGGTGAAGAAGAGGAAAGCCACCGCCCCGAGCGAGGTCGCGAGGTGACGCAGGCCCATCGACACGTTGGCCGAGACCGCGCTCTGCAGGACGGACGCGTCCGAAGCCAGCCGGCTCGTGAGCTCGCCGGTCCGGCGCTCGTCGAAGAAGCCGACCTCCTGCTCGAGGATGGAGCGGAAGAGGTCCTTCCGGAGCCGGGTCACCACGCGCTCGCCGGCGACGCCGAAGGACCGCGCGCGCAGCGCGATGGCGAGCCCTTGCACGAGCGCGAGCGCGGCCATGCCGAGCGCGGCGTGGTCCACCGACGTGGGTCCGGTCGGGCCGAAGATGGTCGGGGTCCCGGCGCCGAGCGCGCCGTCGATGATGACGCGGATGGCCTGCGGGTAGAGGAGCGACGCGGCGCTGCCGACGGCCAGGGCGGCGGTGCCAACGAGGAGCACCCGCCACTCGGGGCGGGCGAGGGAGACGATGCGGCGGAGGGTCGTGCCGCGAGGGCTGCGTGGGAGCGTCGCCGTCACCGCTCTGGTTGTAGCGTGGGGCCGCCGGCGCTGCTCACTCCAGCGGGAGGCTCATCTTCCGCAACAGCGCCGTGAAGCGCGGATCGCCGCGGAGCTTGGGGGCGAGGGCGACGTGCTCCTTGAGCTCCACGAGCTCGGGGTCGTGGTGCGCGTACGCTCGTTCGAGCCACCGGAACGCCTGGTCCAGCTCTCCCCAGCAGGCGTAGACGGTGCCGATCGTCACCGGGTGCCGCTCGCCGTACCGCGCCGTGAGCGCGTCGAGCGCTCGCCGCGCCTCCGCTGGCCGGTTCTGCGCGTGCTCCGCCAGCGCCACGCCCATGAGCCGGCCCAGCTCCTGGGGGTGCTTCTCGAAGCTGGCCAGCGCCAGGGCTGGCTGGCCCTCGAGCAGCGAGAGCACCCCCAGC
>DASPZP010000321.1:0-1555 GCA_035636195.1 Anaeromyxobacteraceae bacterium | reverse complement strand
CCGAGCGACAACACCTTCCCTTCGCGCCCGCCCCCCGCCGGCCATGCCTGGAGCAGCGCCTCGAAGCGTCCCGCTGCGCGGACGGCGTCGACGTGCAGCCCCGCGACCGGCAGCTCGAGGGCGGTCGGCAGGTTGTCGTCGAGCCCCGCGAAATAGGTGGCAACGAGGATCTTCAGCTTCGGCACCCGCTCCGCCAGGAATCGATAGGCGCGCACGAACGCAGCGCGCTCGGCGGGCGCGCGGTCGAGCGCGAGGCACGGCTCGTCGAGCTGAACCCAGGTGGCGCCGGCGGCGGCGAGGCGCGATAGCACCTCCGCGTACACCGGCAGCAACGCGTCCAGCAATGTGAGCCGGTCGAACCGCGCCGTGCGCGCCTTTCCCAGGAGCAGGAACGTCACCGGTCCGATGAGCACCGGCTTGCTGTGGATGCCCAGCGCCCTCGCCTCCTGGAACTCGTCCACCGGCTTCGAGGACGACAGGCGGAACGCCTGTCCCGGCTCGAATTCGGGCACGAGGTAGTGATAGTTCGTGTCGAACCACTTCGTCATTTCCATCGCCGTGACGTCCCGCCCGCCCGACTGCACGCCGCGCGCCATCGCGAAGTAGGTGTCGATGTCCACCGGGCCGCCCGCCCAGCCGTAGCGCTTCGGGACGGCGCCCACCAGCGTGCACGTGTCGAGCACCCGGTCGTAATAGGAGAAGTCGTTCGACGGGATGAGATCGATGCCGGCGTCCTGCTGCAGGCGCCAGTGGCGGGCGCGCAGCTCGGCACCGGTCTTGAGGAGGTCCGGCAAGGAGACTTTGCCGCCCCAGTAGCCCTCGGTGGCGCGCTTCAGCTCACGCGCGGCCCCGAGGTGCGGGAAGCCGAGATTATGGGCGATGGGCATAGGGTGTGGAATCTACCTACGCCCGAGGCTGGAGGTAACGCGCCTGCGCCGCGCGGCGCCGGCGTCAGGGCTTGTGGGGGTTGCGCGGCTTCCGTTGGCCGGGTGGGACCCAGTCGGGAATGCGCCCGGGCGGCGTGCCGCCGGCGGCGCGCGCCAGTCCGGCAGCCGCCTGCGCCGGTGTGGCGCCGCGAGCCACGCCCGCCTGGACCTGGCCGGGCAGCCCGAGCAGGTCGCTCGGGGACCGGCCCGCGCTGATCATTCCCTGCACCAGCTCGAGCGCTTGCTTCGGAGGCACGCCGAGAGCCGCCAACGTGGCGGCCACCTGGAGCGTGAGGGCGGGATCTTGTGGCGGCTGGCTCACACGCACCAAGTCGCTCACCTGACGCGGACTGATCCCCGCGTTGAGCGCGTCGGCCCCTCCCTCCACGACATCCCCGCTCGGTGCGGCGACGCCCCCTGCACGCACCGCCTCCCGCGCCTCACCGAGCCGTCCGGCCAAGGCGCGCACCGCCGCGATCACGCGATCAGCCGGTACGCCCTTCGCCGCACCCTCGATCGCCTTCTGCACCAGGGGATCGACCGGCAGGCCGCGGGCCGCAGCATCCGCCGCGATGCCCCGGACGGCCCGCTGCACCTCCGGCGAGACACGCCCGTCGAGTTGCGCCCGA
>DASPZP010000320.1:0-25406 GCA_035636195.1 Anaeromyxobacteraceae bacterium | reverse complement strand
GTTCCCGGGCGACTCGCTCGTCCTCCGCACGCGTGAGCACGACGCAGCCCTCTCCCTGGGTGGCCTCCTGAAGGGCTACGCCGACCTCGGCCCCGGCCACCTCGATGCCGTGCTTCAGATCTCGGGCGGCCACCGCGACCTGCCCGGGTCCCCGTACCGGCTCACGCCCGACGACGGCCAGCGCGACACGCATGCAGGGGCCGTCGTCCGATGGGCGCAGCCGGTCGGCGACGCGCTCGAGCTCCGTCTGTCCGCCGCCGGCCGGGACGACTGGCTCACCGTCTGGATCGCCCCCTTCCCATCGACCCGGCAGCGCGACCTGCAAGCCGACGGCAGCGCCGAGCTGAGCTGGTCGACCGGGCCGAGCACACTTATCGTGCGCGCTAGCGGGAGCCGGGAGCGGCTCGGCGTGGAGGGCGCTCCTGATCACGCTCGGAGCGGGCTGGGGCTCTCGGTGTCCGACGACCTCCTCTTCGCCGGCTCGCGGGTGCGGCTCACGCCGGCGCTGCGCTGGGACGCGCTCGGCCCGTTTCACGGCATCTCCGCCAAGCTCGGCGCGGGGCTGCGGGTGGCGGGTCCGCTCTCGTTCCGCGCCAGCGTCGGTCGCAGCTTCCGTGCGCCCAGCTTCACAGAGCTCTACCTCTCGCAGGGGCTCCTCTCACCCAATCCCGAGCTTGTCCCCGAGACCTCCGTCGGCGGAGACGTGGGCGTGGTCCTGGAGGACCGGCGCGGGTTTGCCGCGGCGACGTTCTTCGCACAGCAGTACCAGAACCTCATCGTCTACGAGGCCGACTCCTTCCGGCGGTTCAAGCCGTTCAACGATGGCAAGGCCGCGACGCGGGGCCTCGAGGTGGAGCTCGCCTCCGCTCCGCTCGGTCCGGCCGGCCTCGCGCTCTCCGGCGCCTACACGCTCCTCCTCACCGAGACACTGCGGGGCGAGGAAGCGGTCCTCGGGAAGGCCCTGCCGCATCGCGCCCGCCACCGGCTGTTCGCCCGCCTCGCCGCCGGGAGCGGGCCGCTCGCGGGTCACATCGAGGCGCACGCGGTCTCGGAGCAGTTCCAGGACCTCCGCAACTCACCCTCGCTGCGCATCCAGCCTGCGCTGACGTTCAACGCCGGCGGCTCGTTCCGCTTCGCCCAGCACCCGGATACACGCCTGGCGCTCGAGCTCCGCAACCTCCTCGACGATCGCACGCTCCAGGACGGCTTCGGTAACCCACTCCCCGGCCGCATGGTGATGATCACCGTGCGCATCGCCGGGGGAAAGGACGCACCATGAAGAGGACGTTCCTCCTGTTGGCAGCTCTCCTCTCCTTCTCGGCCTGCAGCTCGAAGGAGCTCACCTGCGCCGCGGACCAGCACGTCTGCTCGAACGCGTGCGCGTCGCTGCAGAGCGACGTCAGGAACTGCGGCGCGTGCGGCAACGTCTGCGGTGCCGCCCAGGGCTGCTCGGCCGGCGCGTGCGTCGACTGCGCCACCTCGCCGGGCGTCTGCACCGCCGAGGTGGCCGTGGCCTGCGGGAATCTCAACCAGGTTCGCCTGCTTCGCTCCGACCTGACGCTCGCGGACCCGCCGCTCCCCACGGACGATCGACCCATCAGCTTCGCGCGCATCGGGAGCGACCTCTTCGTCGCGAACAGCACCACGAGCAGCGTCTCGCACATCGGGCTCTCGCCGCCGTCGTCGACCGCCGGCGCGCAGGCGATCGCCATCCCGACCACGTTCCCGGACATCGAGCACCTCCAGGCTCACGGCGGCCTGCTGTGGGCCTCGAACGCAGGGGCGAACACGCTGGTGACGATCGACCCGACGCTCGGGACGGTGAGGCAGGAGATCACGCTTCCGCCCGGCCCCTTCGGCGCCAACCCCCAGGGCCTCGACTTCGTCGGATCCAAGGGCTACCTCGCGCTCGCCGGTATCAACGCGGTCGCGGTGCTGGACGCTTCGAACGCCTTGGCGGTCACCGTGGCGCCGAACACCATCGATCTGAGCGGGCTCGCCGCGGCTGGGGCGCAGGCGCTGCCCTCGCGCGTGCTTGCGGCAGGCACGCGCGTCTACGTGTCCCTGAACCACCTCGACGCCAGCTTCAATGCGGTCGCGAACGGCCGCCTCGCCGTCATCGACGCGACTTCGGACCAGGTGGTCGGGTCTCCGGTCGATCTGGGCAGCGCTTGTCTCAACCCGAGCGGCATGGCGCTCTCGGGCACGACGCTCTGGGTTGCCTGCGGGTTCCACCTCTTCAACAGCTCCGACGTGACCGGGGCCGCACTCGTCCCGGTCGACGTCAGCGGCAGCGCGCCTGTCGTGGGCACGCCCATCCCGCTCGGCGCGCACGCCGCTGGTGCCGTCGCGGTCTGTGACGGAAAGGGGTACGCTGGGGCGAACGAGAGCGGCACTGCCATCGCGTTCGATCCGGTCGCGCGCACCGTCATCGGCACTTCGCTCGCGTGCCCCACCGATCCTGGTAAGGCGAGCGCCGTCTTCGACATCGCATGCGTCCGCTAGCAACCATCGCCCTCCTCGTAGCGGCCGCCGTCGCGCGGCCGGACGAGGGGCGGCGGGGGACAAGCCCCCGCCCTACACAGACCGTGCTTGCTGCCCGGTCGGTCCCACACCCTCCGTCGTACCTCGCCTCCCGCGGCGCCGGCGCGGCGGTGGGCGGGGTGGAGTGGCTCGGCCCGAAGCCGCCGGCCCGGCCGCGGAGGGTCGTCTCGCTCGCCCCGTCGATCACCGACACGGCGGTGGCGCTCGGAAAGGCGCCGCTCCTCGTCGGGGTCACCCGATACGACGACGCGCCCGAGGTCGCGAAGCTGCCGCGGGTGGGCGGGTTCCTCGACCCGTCGCCGGAGGCGGTGCTGGCGCTCCGCCCGGACCTCGTCTTGTGGGTGACGGATGGCGGCGCGCTGCCGGCGGTCCGTCGCATCGCGGAGCTCGGGGTCCCGGTCCTCGCCATCCCCGTCATCAGCGTCGCCGACGTGCTCGCCTGCGCCCGCCTCGTCGGCAGCGTGCTCGGTGACGGGCCCGCGGGCGAGCGGCTGGCCTCGTCCCTGGAGGCCGCCGTCGCGCGCGCGCGCCGCCGCGCCGCCGGCCTGCCGCGCGTCCGGGCGCTCTTCGTGGTCGGGCGCGACCCGCTCGTCGTCGCCGGACCCGGCAGCTTCCCCGACGAGCTGTTACGCATCGTGGGCGGCGAGAACGTGGTCGCGAACACCCGGCCCTGGCCGGTCTACCCGGTCGAGCGGGCGGTCGCCGACGCGCCCGACCTGGTCATCGACGGCGCGGTGCTGGAGCCGGCCGAGGGGCTCTCCCGGCTCTCTGCCGTCCCGGCGGTGAAGCGCGGCGCCGTCTACCGCCTCCACGACGATGGAGCGCTCCGCCCCGGGCCGAAGCTCGCGGCCGCTCTCGACGAGCTCGCCCGCGGGCTCTCGAAGGCGCGGGGCGGGCCTTGAGCGGCCGCCGGCTCACCGCGGTGGTGGTGGTCGGCCTCGCCGCCGTCGCCCTCGCGCTCGTCCTCTCCTGCCTCGTCGGCGCGCAGCGCATCTCCTTCGCGCGCGCGTTCGCCGGGGACGAGCCGGACCGGGCCATCCTGCTCGGCCTGCGCCTGCCGCGGGCGGTGCTCGCGGCGGTGGTGGGTTGCGCGCTCGCCGCCGCCGGCACCGCGCTGCAGGCGCTGCTCCGCAACCCGCTCGCCGAGCCGTTCGTGCTCGGCGTCTCGGGCGGCGCGGCGCTGGGCGGCACGATCATCCTCCTCGCCGCGACACTCGCCGCGCGCCTCTTCGTCCCGCTCGGCGACGTGCTCGGGGCGGCCCCGCCGGTCGCGGCGGGCGCCATCGCTGGCGCGGCCGGCGCCACCCTGCTCGTCTTCGCGCTCGGCCGGGTAGGCGGGCGGCTCGTCCCCGAGGCGGCCCTCCTGGTGGGCATCATCTTCAACGCCTTCGCCGCCGCCGTCATCACCCTGCTCAAGGTGCTGGTCGCGCCCGAGCAAGCGGCCCGCCTGCTCTACTGGCTCATGGGGGCCATCGGCTACGAGACCGGGACCACCCTCGCCACGGGCGCGCTCTGCGTGGGCGCCGCGGTGGCGGTGCTCGTGCTCCTCTCCGCGCGCCTCAACCTGCTCGCGCTGGGCGACGACGAGGCAGCCGCCCTCGGCGTGAACGTGGGGCGCGCCCGCGCGACCGTCCTGCTCGCCGCCAGCGCGGCCACCGGCGCCGCGGTGGCGCTCTCGGGCATGGTCGGGTTCGTCGGGCTCATCGTCCCCCACGCCGCCCGCCGGGTGCTCGGGCCCGACCACCGCTTCCTCGTCCCTGCCTCCGCCCTCTTCGGCGCGGCCTTCCTCGTCGTCGCAGACGCGCTGGCCCGGCTGGCCTTCCTGCCGCTCGGGACCGAGCCGCCGGTGGGCGCCTTGACGGCCTTCCTGGGTGGGCCGCTCTTCCTGTGGCTCCTGCGCCGCGCCGAGCGGCGCGAGCGGGGTTAGAGTCGAGGCGTGCGCTGGGCGAACTTCACTCCTCGTAAGGCAGCGGTGCTCGTGGCCGGGCTCTGCGCGAGCGCGCTCGCCGTCGCCATCCTGGCGGCGCTCACCGTGCAGCGCGCGCTCCCGGACCTCGCGCGGACGGGCCCGGTCCACTCGGCGCCGCTGCCGCTCCCACGCATCGACGTGCACCAGCACCTGGGACCGGCCACCGTCGGCGTCGCCCTCCGCGTCGCGGCGCTGCACGGGATCGGCACGGTGGTGAACCTGTCCGGCGGCGCGACCGGGGCCGGGCTGGAGGAGCAGCTCGCGGCGGCGGTTCCTCAGGGCGATCGCCTCATCGTCTTCATGAACCCGGGCCTCGCCGGGTGCTGCGACGAGGGCTGGGCGGTGCGCGAGGCCGAGCGCCTCGGGCGCGGCCAGGCACTCGGCGCGCGCGGCGTGGCCTTGCAGCTCTCGCCCGGCGCCGACCTGACGGTGCCCGCCGCGAAGCCCTTCTTCGAGGCGTGCGCCGCGCTGCGCCTGCCGGTCTCGGTGAGCGCCCAGGGCGCGCCGGACGCGCTCGTCCTGCTGGCGGAGCGCTATCCCCAGGTGACCTTCGTCGGCGCGCACTTCGCCGGCCGCGCCGACGAGCCGGCGATGGTCCAGGCCCTCATGCAACGGCTGCCGAACCTGTGGGTCGACCTGGCCGGCCGCGTCGCCGAGCTCGGCCAGCACGGCCTCGAGGCGCGCGAGGCGATCCTGGCCCACTCCGACCGCGTGCTCTTCGGGACCGACACGCAGTACGTCGACTCGCAGGGCTCGAGCGGCATCGTCCTCGGCGCGGGCGATCCGATCCTGCTCGACGATCTCGTCGGTGGGCAAGAGCGGCGCACCTTCTTCGACAGCACGCTGCGCTTCCTGGAGTCGCGCGACCCGGGGCTGCGCGATCCCATCCCCGGCCGCGGGGAGCCCGACCTGAGCGGGCTCGGCCTGCCCCGCGAGGTCCTGCACCGGGTCTACCACCAGAACGCGGAGCGCCTCCTGCGCCTGCGCTCGGCGCGGGTCCAGGGTTGAACGCCCTGCTCGACGGCCGCCAGGAGGGCGCGCTGGTGGAGGTGCGCGACGCCGTCTTCGCCTACGGCGCACGCGCAGCGTTGGATGGCGTCTCGCTCTCGGCGCGGGCGGGCGAGCTCTTGGGGCTCGTCGGCCCGAACGGCGCAGGGAAGAGCACGCTCGTCCGGCTCGTGGCGGGACTGTCGGCTCCGAGCCGCGGGACGGTCCGCCTCGCCGGGTTCGATCCCTTCACCACGCCGCGCCGGCAGGTGGCGCGGGTGGCGGCGCTCGTCCCGCAGGAGCCCCGCGTCGGCTGGTCGTTCACGGTGCGCGAGGCGGTGATGATGGGCCGCGCGCCCCGGCAGGGCCTGTTCGGCCTCGCCTCCCGCTTCGACCGCGGCGCGGTCGAAGGCGCGCTCGCGGCGTGCGACCTCGTCCACCTGGCCAAGCGGCGGCTCGACGCGCTCTCCGGAGGCGAACGGCGCCGCGTCTTCTTCGCGCGCGCCCTGGCGCAGGAGCCGCGCGTGCTCCTCCTCGACGAGCCGACCGCCTTCCTCGACCTCTCGCACCAGGTCGCCGCCATGCGGATGGCGGAGGTGGCGGCCCGCGCCGGCCTGTGCGTCCTGGCCGTGTTGCACGACCTGAACCTCGCCGCCGCCTCGTGCGACCGCTTGGTCGTGCTCGCCGGCGGACGGGTCGTGACGGAGGGCCGGCCCGCCGATGTCCTCACCGCGGCCCGCGTGCAGGAGGTATGGGGGCTACCGGTGTGGCGCGGCGTGCACGGCGAGACCGGCACACCGGTCGTGCTGCCGTCGGCGGCGGTTACTGGGACTGGACGAAGAGCTTGAGGCCCACCGCCAGGACGCGCTCATCGGACCGCTCGATGCACTGGCGGTAGGCGAGGTCGAGCCCGACTCCCGCCGCCGAGACCCAGCCGGCCCCAGCCGACCAGAAGCTCGCGTGCCGGGTGTCGTCCCTCAGGTAGCCGGCGCGGATCGGGGCGACGTCGGCCAGGAGTACCTCGGCGCCGACCGCGTAGAGGCTCGTCAGCTTTCCCGGGCCACGCACGTCGCCGCGCCAGTCGACCGCGAGGTGGAAGGTGCGATCGTCGCCCACCGCCGCGCCGGCTCCGTAGGCGCGCGGCTGCAGGGCGTGGTGACCGGCGTCGAGGAGGTTGTAAACCGAACCACCGAGCGAGAACACGCTCGAGGCCTGCCAGAAGGCGGACACGTCGACGTTGGCCGCCCGCATCTGGTCGTTCCGGGGACCGTCGAGCGACTGGTACTTCGCGGTGGCGCCGAGGTAGAGGCGCTCGCCGAGCGGGAAGGCGACGGGCAGGTGGAGGAGGCTACCCAGCCACGGCCCGGACAGGACGCGGGTGTAAGCGAAGCCGCCGGTGACCGAGGCCTCGGAGTCGACCGCCGACGCGGTGAGGACCTGAAAGGCGTTGTCGGCTCCGGCCCGATCGAGCAGCCACTGCGTCTCGATGGCGTAGCGGCGCCTGGCGGCCAGCGCCGCGGCGTTGGTGAACATCCCGTCGTTCCCCGGCGCGAGCCCACGGTAGGCGCCGATCGACAGGCCCCGCGCGCCGATGAGGTCGGGGACGCCGGTGGGCAGCGGCGCCTCGCCGCGGGCGGGGTTGGCGAGGAGGAGCACCGCCAGTAACCCGGTGACAACAGGCAAGTTCCGCACGGCGCCGAAGATACCGGTCGGAGACGACCCGGGCAAGACGCGCGCGGCCTGGCCGCAGGTGGCGTAGGATCGACGCCACCGGGCTGCCCGCACCGCCCGGCGAGGAGGATCCCATGCGCAAGCAGGAGCTCGTGCGGTACCGGAAGGAGCTCGCGGCGCAGCTCTCGGCGCTGGCGCGCAACGGCGCCGCCACCGTGCAGGAGCTCGCCGTCTCGGGCGAGGAGCTGCCCGACCCGGCCGACCGCGCCACCCGCGAGAGCGATCTCGAGGGCGAGCTGCGGCTGCGCGACCGCGACCGCGAGCACCTGAAGCGCATCCAGCAGGCGCTGGCGCGCATCGACGCCGGAACCTTCGGCACCTGCTCCACCTGTGGCGATCCCATCGGAACGGCGCGCCTGCGCGCACGGCCCGAGACCGAGCTGTGCATCGACTGCATGCGCGAGACGGAGCGCCGCGCACCCTAGCGCGGACGCGCGAGGGCCCATCTTCGCTACCGGCCGCCCGTCGGAGCGGCTAGATTCGCGCCCCATGGCACGCAAGCCCATCCGGAAGGCGGTCATCCCGGCGGCCGGCCTCGGCACTCGCTTCTTGCCGGCCACCAAGGCCGTGCCGAAGGAGCTCCTGCCCATCGTCGACACCCCCACCATCCAGCACATCGTGGCGGAGGCGGTGGCGGCCGGCGCGAACGAAGTCATCATCGTGAACGCGAAGGGCAAGGAGACCATCGTCGACCACTTCGACGTGGCGAAGGAGCTCGAGGCGCACCTCACCAAGCTCGGCAAGACGGCGCTGCGCGACGAGATCCGCGCCATCGCCCGCATGGCGAGCGTGGTCTCGATCCGGCAGCAGGAGCCGCTCGGCCTCGGTCACGCCGTCCTCTGCGCGAAGGAGCTCGTCGGGGACGAACCCTTCATCGTCATGCTGGGCGACGACATCATCGATGCGCCCGTGCCCGGGGCGAAGCAGCTCGTCGACTGCTGGGCGCGCCACGGACTCGGCACGATCGCGCTCATGGAGGTGCCGCGCGAGGAGACCCACCTCTACGGGGTCGCCGCCGGGCAGCAGCTCGACGAGCGCACCCTGCGCATCGAGCGCCTGGTGGAGAAGCCGCAGCGGGATCCCCCCTCGAACCTGGCGGTCATCGGCCGGTACGTGCTGCCGCCGAGCGTGTTCCAGATCCTCGAGCAGATGGAGCCCGGCGTGGGGGGCGAGATCCAGCTCACCGATGCGCTGGCCGTGCTGGCGCGCGAGGAGGGGCTCCTCGGCTATCGCTTCGAGGGGGACCGCTTCGACGCCGGGGACCGCTTCGGCTACCTGAAGGCGAACATCGCCTTCGCGCTGAAGCGCGCCGACCTGCGCGAGCCGCTCCTCGCCTGGTTGCGCGAGGTGGTGAAGTGAGCTGGCTCGGCTGCAATCGCCCCGGGCCGCGCCGGCTGGCGGCGCTCGTCGCGCTCGCCCTGGCCGCTCCGGCGGCGGGCTATCTTCCCCCCGCCTCGGCCATCCTGAAGCGCGTCGTGCAGCGCCGGGACGAGCTTCGGCTCGCCGCGCTCGAGGCCCGCGGCTCGGTCACCTTCACGGGTGAGCCGGCGCGACGCCTGGCGTCGGAGCTCGGTCTGCCGGCTCCGGCAGCCGAGCTCACCCTGCCCGCCCTCATCGCCGTCAAGATGCCCGGGCGCTGCCGGCTCGAGCTCACGCCGGAGGGGGTGCCGCTCGCCGAACGGCCGGCGGTGTCGCTGCGCAGCGGGCGCATCCTCGGCCACCGCGGCCTCGACGCGCTCGCGCCGGCGCGGGCGCTGTTGGAAGGGCTGTGCACGCTCCTCGGCGAGAAGTCGAGCGGGAACCCCGACCCCGAGCGCGCCTTGGCGCAAGGCCTGGCAGCGCGCGGGGTGACGCTGCCCGACGTCGCCCTCGGCCGCCTCGCCGGGCGGGTGGCGTGGGTCCTGGGAGGTCGCCCCCAGGAGGCGCGGCCGCAGGCGTGGGTCGACAAGCAGACCTTTCAGCCCGTGCGCCTGGTGGCGCCGCTCGCCGGAGCCGCGCGCGACGTGCGCCTCCTCGACTTCGGCACGCCGGTCGGCGGTGACGCCTTCCCCCGCGCCGCCGAGGTGTGGAGCGGGAACGAGCTCGAGCTGCGCTTCATCATCGAGAAGCTGACCCAGAACCCGCGCCTCCCCGACGCGATCTTCTGAGAGGGAGCGGCTCCCCGATGCTGGTCCAGGTCGCCGTCGCGGCCGCCGTCCGCGGGATCTTCACCTACGCGGTCCCGGACGCGCTGCAGGCGGTCGTCGCGCCCGGCTGCCGGGTGGCGGTGCCGTTCGGGAGGAGCCCGCGCGCCACCGGCTACGTGGTGGGTTTCGCGGCCGAGGCGCCGGCCGGCATCACCCTGCGTGACGTGGCGGCGGTGCTCGACGCCTTCCCGCTCTTCACCCCCGAGCTCCTGGCGCTCGTCCGCTGGGCGGAGGGCTACTACCTCTCGGCGCCGGGCGAGCTCCTCCGGGCCGCTCTCCCCCCGGGCTTGAACGCCCGCGCCGGCGCGGCCGCGCCGCGGAGGCGTGGCGTGGAGTATGCCGCGCCCGCCCCCGCCGCCGCGGAGGCGCTGCCGGCGCTCGCCCGCCGGGCACGCGGCCAGCACGCCGTCCTCGACTACCTCGTCGCGCGCGGCCGCATCCCGGTGGAGGAGCTGCGCGCCGCCTTCCCCGCTGGGCGGGCCGCCCTCCTCGCGCTGCGCGACAAGGGCCTCGCGCACGTGGAATCCGAGGCGCCGCTCCCGGAGGGCGCCCTCCTCCCCGCGCCCCAGGCGGCGCCCGCCCTCGCGCCCGATCAGGCCGCGGCGCTCGCGGTCCTCGCCGACGCGCTCGATGCGCGCGCCTTCGCGCCCTTCCTGCTGCACGGCGTCACCGGCTCGGGCAAGACCGAGGTCTACCTGCGGGCCATCGCCCATGTGCTGGCAGCGGGGCGCGGCGCGCTCGTGCTCGTGCCCGAGATCGCGCTCACCCCCCAGCTCGCCGGCCGGTTCCGGGCGCGCTTCGGGCCGGCGGTGGCGCTCCTCCACAGCGGACTCTCCGACGCCGAGCGCCACGCGGAGTGGCTGCGCCTCCGCCGGGGCGAGGCGCGCATCTGCGTCGGGGTGCGGAGCGCCATCTTCGCGCCGGTGCAGGACCTCGCCGTGGTGGTGGTGGACGAGGAGCACGACCCATCGTTCAAGCAGGAGGAGGGCCCGGCCTACCAGGCGCGCGACCTGGCGGTGGTGCGGGCGAAGCAGGCCGGGGCAGTGTGCGTGCTCGGCTCGGCGACGCCATCGCTCGAGTCGCTGGAGAACGCGCGGCGGGGCCGCTACCGCCTGCTCGAGCTGCCGCGCCGGATCGACGACCGGCCCATGCCTGCGGTGGAGATCGTCGACCTCACGAAGGTCCGCCGCGGCGGCCCGCCCAGCCCCATCTCGCCACCGCTCGCCGAGGCGCTCCAGGCGACGCTCTCCGCCGGCCAGCAGGCCATCCTCTTCCTGAACCGCCGCGGCTTCCAGACGCTCGTCGTCTGCGAGGCCTGCGGCCGCGAGGAGCGCTGCGACAGCTGCTCCGTCTCGCTCACCTACCACCGGCGGCGGGGCGTGCTCCTCTGCCATTACTGCGGGCAGCTGCAGAAGGTGACGCCCTCCTGCCCGGCCTGCGGCGGCCCGCGGCGCGGCATCGGCGTCGGCACCGAGCAGGTGGAGGCAGCCGTTCGGGCGCTGTTGCCCACCGCGCGCGTGGCGCGCCTCGACCGCGACGCGGTCGGCTCGGCCGGGGACGTGGCCGCGCTCCTCGCCCGCTTCGCCAACCGCGAGGTGGACGTGCTCGTCGGGACGCAGATGGTGACGAAGGGCCACGACTTCCCCGGCGTCACGCTGGTGGGCGTCGTCCTCGCCGATACGGCGTTGGCCCTCCCGGACTTCCGCGCCGCCGAGCGCACCTTCCAGCTCCTCACCCAGGTGGCCGGGCGCGCCGGTCGCGGAGTGGAGCCGGGCCGCGTCCTCGTGCAGACCTGGAACCCCGGTTCCGCCGCCGTCGCCTGCGCGCGCGAGCACGACTACGCCCGCTTCGCGGAAGGTGAGCTCGCGAGCCGGAGCGCCCTCGGGTGGCCGCCGTTCGCCCGGCTCCTGGCGGTGCGGGTGGAAGGCACCGAGACCGGGGCGCGCGACTGCGCGGCGGCGCTGGCCGACGCGGCGCGGCCGGTGATCGCGGGGGGTCATGGGGTCGCGCTCCTCGGGCCCGCACCGGCGGCGCTGGAGAAGCTGAGAGGAAAGAGCCGCTGGCATCTGCTCTTCCGCGCCGCCGCGCCCGAGCCGCTGCGTCGGGTGCATGGGCTCCTCGCGCCGCTGGCGCGGCACCCGCCGGGCGGGGCGGCGGTGCGCTTCGACGTGGACCCGTACTCGATGCTGTAGGGTTCGTCGCCCGGCCCGACGGCGTGGCACAATCGCGCGGTGCCTCGCTCGGTCCTCCTCATCGACGACGACCTCGCCGAGATCGTGCTCGTGAAGCGAGTCCTGGAGCGTGGCGGGCACGAAGCGCGGGTGGCGACGAACGTCACCGATGCCTGGTCGGAGCTGGCGAGGGTCTCGCCGGAGGTCGTCCTGCTCGCGCCCGAGTGCGACGGGGGAGAGGGCGCGGAGCTGGCCCGCCGGATGACGGGCCAACCCGGGGCGCGGCCGGTGGCGCTCGTCCTGCTGGGCGCGGCCATCGACGGCATCGTGGCGCGGGTGGTCGCGCGGCCGATCGACGGGAGGGAGCTGGAGGAGGCGGTGGGGCGGGCAACCGCCTCGACCCCGACCCCGACCCCGACCCCGACCCCGACCCCGACCGGGGGGGCCGTTCAACGAAGCGACCCGTCCGCCCTGAGCGTAGCGCCGCCGGAGGCGGCGCGTAGTCGAAGGGCCGCGCCTCGGCTCGCCTTCGACCGCTCTCCCTCTCGCTTCGAGGAGGCGAGCGAGCTGCGCGCTGCCGAGCGTGAGCTCTGGCTGGCGCAGGAGCGGGAGCGGAGGGTGCCGCCGCCGCTCGAGCGGGCGTTCGTGGAAGAGAAGCTGCGGCTCGTCGAGCGGGCCGATTATTTCGACATCCTGGGGATCGGGGCAGGCTGCTCCTCCCTGGAGGCGCAGCAGGCAGTGGTTCGCCTCCTGACGGAGCTCACGCCCGAGCGCTGCCCCGCAGAGGACGCACAGCTTCGCGAAAAGCTCGAAGAGATCCGACGGGTCGTGTCCGAGGCGGGTGCGGTGCTGGGGGAGGATGGCCTGCGCGCGGCGTACCGCAGGGCCGTGGGAAGGTAGCCCAGGACAAGGTATCCGTGCCTCATCGGGCTTGGCGATTTAGGATCTGCATCGGTAGACTGAGTCACTCCATGATCCGTGAAATCATCATCTGGCCCGACCCCATCCTGAAAGCGGTCGCCAAGCCGGTGGACAGTGTCGATGACACGACGCGCCGCCTCCTCGACGACATGGCCGAGACCATGTACGCCGCCGACGGCGTCGGGCTGGCCGCGCCGCAGGTCGCGGTCGGGAAGCGCTGCATCGTCATCGACACCTCCCCGCGGCAGGAGGGTCAGAAGCTCATCCACCTCGTGAACCCTCAGATCGTGAAGACCGAGGGTGAGACCACCTACACGGAGGGCTGCCTGTCGATCCCGGGCGAGGCCGAGGAGGTCGAGCGCGCCACGAAGGTCTGGGTGCGAGCGCTCGATTACTTCGGGAAGCCGTTCGAGCTGGAGTGCGAGGGGCTGCTCTCCATCGCGGTCCAGCACGAGACCGACCACCTCGAGGGGACGCTCTTCGTCGACCACCTGTCGAGCCTGAAGCGCGAGCTCATCCGGCGCCGGATGAAGAAGCTGAAGCACGACCGCGCCGCCGAGCGCGTGGACGAGATCCGCAACGCGGCGCAGCACAAGAGCGCGTTGTAGGACGGACCCTGTTCCGTTCGTGCTGAGCGTAGGACGGCGCAGCCGGCCGGAGTCGAAGCACGAACGGCCTCGGCGGGGGATGAACCCCCGCCCTACTTTGTCCGCTGACGCGGCACTCCCACCTTCGGACAGAGGTCCTCGAGCACGCACCGCGCGCAGGCGGGGGCGCGGGCCGTGCACGTCCGGCGCCCGTGCCACACGAAGAGCTGGTGACCGCGGCCCCAGCGCTCCCTCGGGACGAGGAGCCGCAGCCGCTCTTCCACCCGGTCCGGGTCGCGCTCGCGCGTGAACCCGAGCCGGCGCGCGACCCGGCCGACGTGGGTATCGACCGGGAAGGCCTGGTCGGCGCCGAGGTGCACGAGCACCACGCCCGCCGTCTTCCGGCCCACGCCGGGCAGCGCCTCCAGCGCGGCTCGATCGCGCGGCACGCGCCCGCCGTGGAGCGCCGCGATGGCGCGCATGGCGCCGACCAGGCTCTTCGCCTTGGCGCGGAAGAGGCCGAGCGTCTGGATGAAGGGCCAGAGCGCCTCCGGCTCGGCGCGCGCATACGCGGCGGCGTCGGGGAAGCGCGCGAACAGCTTCGGTGACACGAGGTTCACCCGGACGTCAGTGCTCTGCGCCGACAGGATGACCGAGGCGAGGAGCTGCAGGTCGTCCCGGAACTCGAGCGCGATGCGCGCCTCCGGCATCGACCGCTCCAGCCGGTCCACCACCTCGCTCGCCCGCGCCCGCTCGTGCTCGGACGGCCGCCGCGCCGCTCGCTTCGCCATCGCGTCGCGCATGCTAGCATCCGCGGCCCATGCGGCTCATCGATCTGCGGTCCGACACCGTCACCCGTCCCACGCCCGCCATGCGCGAGGCGATGGCCCGCGCCGAGGTGGGGGACGACGTCTACGGCGAGGATCCCACGGTGGCGCGCCTGGAGGAGCGCTCCGCGGACCTCCTCGGCAAGGAGGCCGCCCTGTTCGTCCCGAGCGGCACGATGGCGAACCAGATCGCCCTGGGCGTGCTCGCCCGCGGTGGCGACGAGGTCGTCTGCGAGGCCGGCGCGCACTGCTTCGCCTTCGAAGGCGGCGCGCTGGCGGCGCTGTGGGGGGTCCAGGCGCGCACGATCCTCGGCGAGCGCGGCGTCCTCGATCCGGTCGCGGTCGAGGCGGCCATCCGGCCCGACGACCCCCACTACCCGCGCACCCGGGCCGTCGCCATCGAGAACACCCACAACCGCGGGGGCGGCAAGGCCTGGTCCCTCGCCGCAGTGCGGGCGGTGGGGGACGTCGCCGCCCGCCGCGGGCTCGCGCTGTACATGGACGGCGCGCGCCTGTTGAACGCCGTCGTCGCGACCGGGACCTCTGCCCGCGACTACGCCGCACCGGCCACGCTCGCTTCGATGTGTTTCTCGAAGGGCCTCGGAGCACCCGTCGGATCGGTGCTGGCAGGCCCGCGGCCGCTCATCCAGGAGGGGCGTCGGCTCCGCAAGCGGCTCGGAGGAGGAATGCGCCAGGCCGGCATCCTGGCGGCGGCGGGACTCTTCGCCCTCGAGCACCACGTGGCGCGGCTCGCCGAGGACCACGCGCACGCGGCGCGGCTCGGAGACCTCCTCTCGCAGCTCCCCGGCGCCCGGCTCCAGTTTCCGGTCGAGACGAACCTCCTCTTCGTCGCCTTCGAGGGGCGCAGCGCGGCCGAGCTGTCCGGCCGCTTCCGCCAGGCTGGCGTGCTGTGCAACCCGGAGGGCTCGCGCCCCGAGCTCGTGCGCTTCGTCACCCACCTCGACGTCTCGGCCTCCGACATCGAGGAGGCGGCGCGCCGGGTGGCGGCGGTGGTCGGCGCATAGCGCACATTGGAGCGTCCCGCGCGCGTGGGGGGTGGGGTCGGGGCCCGGAGGGTGCGTGCTAGCGTGGTCGGACGGGCACGACCATGCGCCGGCTCATCGTACTCACCGTGACGTTGTCCTCCGCCATCGGGTGCGCATCGGCGCCGGTGGGGAAGATGGCGTGGGTGCTGGAGAGGGAGCCGGCCGCGGCCGCGACCGCGAGCGCGACCGTCGAGGCCGGTCGAGAAGGCGACCCGTCCGCCCTGAGCGTAGCGTCGCCGGAGGCGGCGCGTAGTCGAAGGGCCGCGGCGGGATACACCGACGCCGAGCTCCTCGCGTTCGAGCCCGACGAGCCGTACCTCCCCCCGGTCGCGAACCCGGCGCCGGAGAAGCTCGCCGCGGAGGCACCGGTCGGCCCGCCCATCGACGCGGCCCTCCTCCGCTTCGCCGCTGACGCGCGCCTGCGGCGGGCGGTGCTGCCGCATTCGCGCCGCTTCCCCCCCGACGCCGTCGCCGCCTGGCAAGGCCTCGCCCGCGAGCTCGAGCAGTACCTGGAGCGGCCCATGCCGCAGACGCCGCTCGCGGAGCTGGTGCGGGCGCGGGTGTCCGTGGAGGCGGAGCTCGACTTCGACCGCCGCCGCTTCGGGGACCCCCCTCCGGAGGTTGCGGCGTCGCTGCTCGACGATCTCACCCACCTCGCCCGCCGCGCGGAGTCTGCCCGTGCGCTCGGGCAGACCCTCTTCGCCGTGTCGCGCCCACCCGCGCTGCGCTGGCCGATCCAGGACGCGGGCCTCTCCTCGCCCTTCGGCCCGCGCTTGCACCCCATCGACCACGTCCGGCGCATGCACTGGGGCGTCGATTTCGCCGCCGCCAGCGGCCGGGTGGTGGGCTCGGCCGCGCGAGGGTTCGTGGTCCGGGCCGGCTTCACGCCAGGTTATGGCCTGGCGGTCGAGGTCCGGCACGACGGCGAGCTGACCAGCCGCTACGGTCACCTGTCCCGCCTGCTCTGCGCCAGCGGCGACCGGATCGAGGCTGGCCAGCCCATCGGGCTCGTCGGGTCGACCGGCCGCTCCACCGGCCCTCATCTCCACTTCGAGGTGTGGCGCGGCGGGCGCGCCGAGGATCCGCTCGTCCTCCTCGGAGCGCGCTGGAGCGGCAGCGCCGGCGGCGGGGGGTAGAATCGCCGGATGCTCCTCGCCGGCGTCGCCCTCGTACTCGCCACCGCCCTCACCCTCGACGTCGCGCCGGGCGACGACCTCGCCGCGGCGCTGCGACGGGCGAAGCCCGGTGACACGCTCGTGCTCGCGCGCGGCCGCCACCACGGGGCGCTCCCCGCGCTGGCCGGCCTCACCGTGACCGGCGCCGGCGCGGGCGAGACCGTGCTGGAGGTCCCCGAGGGCTCCCGCGGCGCGGTGGTGGTGGGCGCCGTGACGATCACCGGCCTCACCGTGCGCGCCGGTCCGCGGCAGTGTGCGCTCGTCGTGGAGGGCGGCGCGGCCCTGCTGCGGGACGTGGCGCTCGCGGGCGGCGCGTGCGGGGCGCTCGTCTCGACCGGCGCACTCCACGGTGACGGCGTCCACCTGCGCGGCGGGTGGCACGGGCTGCTCGTGGCCGGGGGAGAGGCGCGGCTCCGGGACGCCACGGTGCACGGCGGCGTCGCCGGCGTCGCGGTGCAGCGCGGCTCCGCCACGCTCGAGCGCTCGACGATCTTCGGACCCTCGCGCGAGGCGGCGGTGACCGTGACCGGCGGCGAGGCTACCCTGCTC
This sequence comes from Anaeromyxobacteraceae bacterium, assembly GCA_035636195.1. GTDB lineage: Bacteria > Myxococcota > Myxococcia > Myxococcales > Anaeromyxobacteraceae > Anaeromyxobacter_A. The sequence continues at coordinate 8,713 of DASPZP010000320.1, read as the reverse complement.
GCCTCGGTGGTGCTCTCTCCCGGGCCGGCCGGGCTCGCCGTGACCCGCGGCGCGCTGCGGGCGGAGGCGAGCACCGTCTGGGGTGCGGGCCCGCGCGGAGGCCCCTCCACCTGCGCCGAGGCGCTCGGGGGCGAGCTCCGGCTGGCCGGCAGCGAGCTGCGCCACTGTGGCGGCGCCGCGCTGGAGGCTTCGCGGGCGGTGGCCGTGCTCGACGGCCTCGACGTGGAGGGCGGCGCCGCCGGCTGCCTGGCGCTCATCGACGGCGCGCGCGCCGATCTGCAGGGCATCCGCTGCAGCGGGCGTGGCCCGGGGCTCTTCGTGGGCAGCGGCGCGCAGGCAGAGCTGCGCCACGACCGGTGGCTCGTCGATCCCACGATGGTCGTCGAATGCGCCACCGGAGCACGCGTCCGGCTCGGCGCGGGGGAAGCAGGACGGCAGCCGTGCCCGGGGGGCGTCGCGCCGCCGGACGCGGGACACTGACGGCGCTCGACAAACCTGCGCGCGCGTGACAGCCTTCCAGAGGGCTGCCACGACTCGGGGTAGGTACACGCGATGCAGATCAACCTGCGCAAGGCGATGTTTGTGCTGCCGAATCTCTTCACGTGCAGCTCGATCTTCCTGGGCTTCTACGCCATGACGCTCTGCACCGGGGAGGCCTCGCCGGCGCAGCTCAACCAGGCCGCCTTCTCCATCTTCTTCGCGATCTTCTTCGACGCGTTCGACGGCCGCGTGGCCCGCATGACCCGGACGCAGTCGGACTTCGGCGTCGAGCTCGACAGCCTGGCCGACGTGGTGTCCTTCGGGGCAGCGCCGGCGCTGCTCGTCTACAAGTGGGCGCTCGCCCCGCTCGGCTTCCTGGGCTTCTTTCTCGCCTTCGCCTTCGCGGCCTGCGGCGCGCTTCGCCTCGCCCGCTTCAACGTCCTCGCCCACCGCGGCGAGAAGGGCAGCTCCCGCTTCTTCGTCGGGCTCCCCATCCCGCTCGCCGCCGGCGCCATCGTCTCCATCGTGATCGCGCACTACAACGCGTTCGGCTCCATCGGCGACGAGACCACCCGCATCTTCATCGCGGCGGTGGTGGGCCTGCTCGCCTTCTTGATGGTGTCCACCATCCGCTACCGGACGTTCAAAGACGTCCACCTGTCGCGCAAGAGCCTCATCGTCTTCGGCCTCATGTGCGTGGGCGGACTCGCCGTCGGACTCGCCACGCGCGCCTCGTTCGTGATGGTCGTCTACATGGGCGCCTACATCGTGATGGGTCTCGCCGAGTGGGTCATCGGGCGCCGGCGCCCCGAGCCGGCAGTGACGGCCCTTCCACCCGCCGTGCGCGCCCAGCTCGAGGCCGATCCCGCCCTGGAACCCGACGACGATGACGACGTCGAGGCGAAGGACGAAGCCGACGAGTACATCTAGCGCGTGCCCGAACCCGCTCCGCAGCCGGCCGTCGCCGAAGAGGACAGCCGCTTTCGTTTGAAGAGGGGCGTGCCCGACGGCAGGCCCGGGCCGTGGGTGCTCCTCGCCAGCTGGGGGCCGTGTGGCTATGCGCCCTGGGCGCCGGGCACCGCCGGCACGCTCGGCGCCATCCCCCTGTTCTGGGCGCTGCGCGGCCTGCCACTCGGAGTCTACCTCCTCACCGTGGCCGCCTTCACCGCCGTCGCCTGCGTCGCGGCGGCGGCGGCGGGGCGGTACTGGAAGGTGGTCGATGCCTCACCCATCGTCATCGACGAGGTGGCCGGCTACCTCATCACGATGGCCTTCTTCCCTTGGTCGTGGGGGAACGCCATCGCGGGATTCCTGCTGTTCCGCCTCTTCGACGTCATGAAGCCGTGGCCGGCGAATTACTTCGATCGCAAGGTGAAGAACGGCTTCGGGGTGGTCATGGACGACGTCTTCGCGGGCGTCTGGGCCGGGGCGACGCTCGAGCTCCTGCGCCTGGGGCTGCGCCTCCTCGCCAGCTGCTCCAGCTCGCACTGGTGGTGCCTGGAGCTGCTCCCGTGAGCCTCACGGTCGAGCTCCTCTCCACCGGGGACGAGCTCCTCACCGGCCAGGTCGTCGACACGAACAGCGCCTGGCTCATGGATCGGCTGTGGGACCTCGGCATCATGGTCCAGCGCAAGACGCTCGTCGGGGACGACCGGTCGGACCTCGGCGCCGCGCTCACCGAGACCACCGCCCGCGCCGAGGTGGTGGTGATGAGCGGCGGGCTCGGCCCCACCGAGGACGACCTCACCGCCGAGTGCGTGGCGCACGCCATGGGTGTTCCGCTGGTGGTGGACGACGCCTCGCTGGCCGCCATCCGGGAGCGCTTCGAGAAGCTCGGGCGCACCATGACCCCCAACAACGCCAAGCAGGCCCGCTTCCCGCGCGGGGCGACCATCCTGCCGAACCGACTCGGGACAGCGCCGGGCTTCCTCGTGCGGCTGGGGCAGGCGGAGCTCATCTGCCTGCCGGGAGTTCCCGTCGAGTACAGGGGCCTGTGCGAGGGGTCGGTGCTGCCGCGCATCGCGGAGCGCGCCGGCGAGGTGCCCTCGGCGCGGCTGGTGAAGCTCATCGGCATCCCGGAGTCCCACGCCGACGAGGCCATGCGCCCGGTGATGGACGCCCCCGAGCACCGCGGCGTGCGCTTCGGCTACCGCGCCCACTGGCCCGAGATCCACGTGAAGTGGAGCGTGTCGGGCCCGGACGCGGAGGCGCACGCCGAGCGCATCCTCGACGAGGTGCGGCGCATCTTCGGCGATGCCCTCTTTGCCGAGGGCAAGGAGGAGCTGTCGCAGCGGGTGGTCGAACGCCTCGCCGCCCGCGGGGAGCGCCTCGCGCTCGCGGAGAGCTGCACCGGCGGACTCGTGGCGCAGCTCGTGACGTCCGTGCCGGGCGCCTCGGCGGTGCTGGACGTGGGCGTGGTCGCCTACGCCGACGCCGCCAAGACGACCCTCCTCGGCGTTCCCGAGGCGCTCCTCGCCGCTCACGGCGCCGTCTCCGAGCCGGTGGCGCGAGCGATGGCCGAGGGCGTGCGACGCCTGGATGGCGGCACCTGGGGGCTCGCCGTGACCGGCATCGCGGGACCGGGGGGCGGCACGCCCGAGAAGCCAGTCGGAACGGTGCACCTCGCCATCGCGGGCCCCGACGGCACGAGGACCTGGACGCGCCGGTTCCCGGGCGACCGCGATCGCGTGCGCAAGACGTCCGCGTACGACCTGCTGAACCAGCTCAGGTTGCTCTTGCGTTGACCGCCCCTCGCCCCAACCCTCTCAACGCCGGCGCGGGGCGAGGGGGGTTGCCAGGTATCCGCCTCGAGGCGGCGCTCTTGCTCACCAGTCTGGTCGTGCTCTGCCTCTTCTCGGCGCCCCAGGCACGTCCCTCCCACGCGCTCCACTTCGTCTACCAGGCCGACGCATGGCTGCACGGGCAGCTCCACCTGCGCCGTCCCCCGCCCGACCTCAACGACTGGGCGCGCGCGGGCGGCCGGTGGTACGTGTCGTTTCCCCCCGGCCCGGCTCTGCTCATCCTGCCGGGCGTGGCGCTCCTGGGCTTTCGCTTCGATGACGTGGCCTTCACGGCCGCCTTCGCGGCGCTGAACGTCCTCCTGCTGTTCCTGGTGCTGGAGCGGCTCCGCGTGGCGGGCGACAGCGCGCGCGGGCGCGCGGAGAGCGCCGCGCTGGCGCTCCTCTTCGCCTTCGGCACGGTCGCCTTCTCCTGTTCCATCCGGGGCGAGGTGTGGTTCACCGCGGAGGTGCTGGGCGTCACCGCCACCTGCCTCTTCCTGCTCGCCGCCCACCGCGCCAGGCACCCTCTCCTGGCCGGGCTCGCCTGGAGCTTCGCCGGCATCACCCGCACCCCGCTCCTCTTCACGGTCGTCTTCTTCGCCGCCGAGGTGATCGCCGGTGACCGCGGCGCGCTCGGCGCCGAGGTCCGGCGCGCAGCCGCCTGGCGGGATCCGGCGCGCTGGAGAAAGGTGGCGCTGTTCGCGGCGGGCGCGGCGCCGCTGCTCGCCTTCGCGGCTTGGGCCAACTGGGCACGCTTCGGCTCGCCGTTCGACTTCGGGCACGCGCACCTGTGGAACAACCGCGTCAACGCCGACATCCGCCAGCACGGGCTCTTCTCGCTCCACTACCTGCCGAAGCAGCTCCGGGCCGCGTTCCTGAGCCTGCCGATCGTTCAAGACGGGCGGCTCACCTACCATCCGGACGGGATGTCGCTCCTCCTCACCACCCCGCTCTTCCTGCTCCTCCTCCGGCCGCGGCAACGCCCCCGGTTGCACCTCGCGCTCTGGCTCACGGTGGCGGTGACGGCGCTGCCAGGCCTCCTCTACCAGAACACCGGCTACGTGCAGTTCGGCTACCGCTTCAGCCTCGACTACACCCCGTACCTGTTCCTGCTGCTCGCCGTCGGGGCGCGGCCGCTCGACCGCGTGTTTTGGGCGCTGGGGCTATTCGGGGTGGCGGTGAACACGTGGGGGGCGGTGGTGTTCGCGGGGGGATAGGGTGTTCAGCCCCCGCCGGTTTCGCCCTTCTCGACGCAGAACAGCTCCAGGAAACGCTCCCACGAGAGGAACGGCGCGCCCTCCGACATGAGCTGCCGGTAGAGCGCCTCCGCTGCGGCGACCAGCGCCGCGTCCTCGCGCGCGGCGGCGTAGCGGCCGGCGTACCCGCCGTCGGCGAGCGTCCGCTCGACCAGGCTCCGCACGTTTCGGGCGCGTCCGTCGAGCGCGCCCTGCCGATCGATGAGCCAGCCGATGAGCTTCCCGATCGACTCGCGCACCACCGTGCGTCCGTGCGCCCCGCCCTCGACGAGCAGCCGGTTCACCGCGTCGGGATGGGCGTCGCGCACGATGAGCCAGGTGAGCGACGTCTCGGGGGCGAGCCCGGCCGCGCCGAGGATCCGGCGGCAGCGCGCCTCGTCGTCCGGCGAGGGGCACCGGATTCGGACCGCCGGCTCGCGGGCGCTCGTCACAGCGCGTTCCTACCGATCGTTCCCCGCCGGCGCAAGGAGCCGTTAGGATCGAGCCATGCCCGAACTCGACGCGCACGCGCTCGAGCTGCTCCGCGAGCGGAGCGGGCTCTCCATCGACCTCGAGGGCCGGCTGTGCCATCTCGGCCAGCCCATCACGCACGCGCGCACGCTCGAGGTGCTGTGGGGATCGCTCGCGCGCCAGCCCGACGGACGCTACCTCGTGACCGTCGGGCGCGAGAGCGGCTACGTTCGGCTGGCGGACGCCCCCTTCGGTGTGCGGGGAGTGACCCGCGACGGTGAACGCCTGCTCGTGCACCTCGGCGACGGCTCGGTCGAGCCGCTCGATCCGTCCACGCTGACGGTGGATGGCGAGGGCGTGCTGCACTGCCGCGTGAAGGGCGGGCACCGGGCGCGCTTCGGGCGCTCGGCCCAGGTCGATCTGGGGCTCGCGCTGGAGGAAGACCCACCCGGCGCGGGGCGCTTCGTCCTCCGCCTGGCTGGCCGGACCTTCCCCATCACGTCCGAGTAGACCACCGCTCCCCAGGTTATGGTGGTGGCGAGCCCTTGCCCGGCCGCCCTCCTTTCCCTACTTCCCTCCGAGAACCGAATGCCAAGGCCGTCGCTCGCTGCCCTGTGCCTCGCCGCGATGCCGCTCGCCGCGACCGCGCAGTCCTTCCAGTTGAGCCCGCCCAGCATCGGCGACGCGCTCCGCCGGATGGACCGCATGCACCAGGCGGGCGATCGCCGTGGCCTGGCCGAGCCGGGGAGCGATCTCGCGCAGACGTTCGTGCTGCCCGAGCGCCCGGGGCAGAACCAGGTCGCCTGGTACGAGTTCGCCTGGCACCACCACGACGTCCCCTCGCCGAACGGCGGCCAGGGCGGGGTGCGGCTCTACTACTACGCCCGCGAGCGCGAGGTGGCGGAGCGCGCGCTGCCGGTCATCCGCAACGCCTACCTGCGCCTCGTCGACGAGTTCCACTACACGCCGACGAAGCAGATCCCCTACATCCTCTACGCCTCGCAGCGCGAGTTCCAGGCGACGAACGTGTTCCAGGTGGGCGAGTCGGTGCTGGGCGTCACCTCGCCGCGCGACCTCAAGATGTCCCTGCCGTACTTCGGCAACCACGAGCTCTTCCGCGAGGTCTCGACGCACGAGCTCGTGCATCAGTTCACCATCCAGAAGCTGCTCGACGTGGCGGGCGCCGAGGACGTGGCCTCGCCCATCGAGGCGCTGCCGCTCTGGTTCATCGAGGGGATCGCCGAGTACTACGCAAAGGGTGGCATCGACGCCGAGACCGACCTCTACCTGCGCGACCTGATGTGGAACCCGGACGCCGAGCGGCACTACGAGGTCATCTCCTTCCAGGAGGACCGCTACCGCGGCTATATCCCGACCTACAAGCTGGGCCAGGCGCGGATCGCGTTCATCGCGGAGACCTACGGCAAGGAGAAGATCCAGGAGTACCTCGAGAACGCGCTCCTCATCGGCGGCGGCGGCGCCCACCCGGGCGAGAAGGGCTTCGCCGCGCTCACGCGGCGCGTGCTGAACGAGCCGCTGCAGGAGGTCGACACGCGCTGGCGGGCGTGGCTGAAGCGACGCTACTTCCCCGAGTATGCGGCGCTGCGGCAGGACCTGGCGCAGCTCCGCGAGCTGCAGGACCTCCCCGCCGAGCCCGAGGCGATGCAGGCCTCCCCCGACGGCCAGGTGCTCTTCGTGCGCGGCATCGATCGCGAGGCCGGCCGGGTGAAGCTGTTCCTGGTCGATGCGCGCCACCCGCGCGGCGCGGTGGAGGTGGCGTCCGACAGCCGCCCGGGCGTGGAGTCGCTCCACCCGCTCGAGCACCTGGTGATGGCCGTGTCGGAGCGGCTCATCGCCTACTCGGCGCAGGCCGGGCCGAACGACGTGCTGTACGTGCAGCCCTACCGCCACACGCCCCCCAAGGGCGGGCGCCCGCCGCGCCTCGAGCTCGGCGCCCGGCGCACGCTCGACCTGCGCCACCCCACCGGCCGGCACTTCATCGAGATCTCGGACCCCACCTTCTCGCCGGACGGCAGCCAGCTCGCCTTCGCCGGCATGACCGACGCCGGCCAGCTCGACCTCTACCTCGTGGCCTCGGCCGGCGGACCGGTGCGCCAGCTGACCGATGATCCGTACGCGGAGCGCGAGCTGCACTGGGGAACGGCGGGGCTCTACTACGCGTCGGACGCCACCGACCACGGCCGCTTCAACCTGTTTCGCATCGACCCGGTGAGCGGCGCGCGCACGCGCCTCACCACCGGTAACTGGGACGACCACTCGCCGCGGAGCCAGTCCGACGGCTCGGTGCTGTTCTCGAGCCTCGCCACGCGGAAGTCGGACCTGTACGTGCTGAAGGACGGCCAGATCCATCGGCTGACCGACTTCGCGACCGGGCTCACCACCCCCGCCGCCGCCCCGCAAGGGCGGGGTCTCTGGGCGTCGACCTTCTACCGCGGCCGCTTCCGGCTGGTGGAGGTGCCGCGGGTGGCCTGGGTCGACGAGCCGGCGCTACCGGTGGCGGCGCCGCTGGGCCCGGTCCTCGGCATCCCGCGGGACGACTTCCCGGCCCAGGTGCCGAGCTACGACCCGGTGTCGCTCGGCAACTGGCGCCCGGAGGCTGCCATGATCATGGGCGCTGGGGCGGGGAGCGCGGTGGCCGGCCAGGCCGCGCTGCTCTTCTCGGACCTGCTGCGCGACCGCATCCTGTACCTCGATCTCGCGGTGCTCGGGTCCTTCGAGTACACGCAGTTCCTGGCGCTGTACGAGAACCGGTCCCAGCGCATGTCGCACGTGCTGGGCGCCTTCCACTTCGTGCAGGAGCAGATCGACCTGGTGAACCCGAACCTCGCGTTCTTGCAGCGCGACTTCGGGGCGATCGGCTCGCTGCGCTACCCGCTCGATCGCTTCCGGCGGGTCGAGGCCGAGCTGTCGGTGGGGGCGGTCCAGCGCTACTGCCTGACGAACCTCACCACCAGCTTCATCTCGTGCGGCGCCGTGGACCCGACCCTGCCCGGCGCCTCCGACTTCCGCCAGCGCAACGGCGGGACGCACCCGCAGCTCGGGCCGACCTTGCGCTATGGCTATGACACCGTTCGCTACGATCCGCTGGCGGGCCCGATCGCCGGGGAGGCGCTCCTGCTCGAGCTGGGGGGGCAGTGGCTGCCCTGGCGCCACGCCCTGAACGGCTTCGTGCGCGCCGACGCGACGAGCTACCTCCAGATCTCCGGGCGCGCGAAGCTCTTCCTGCGGCTGGCCGGCGGCTCGAGCTTCGCCCCCGATGAGGAGGGGAAGAACTGGTCCCGGACCTGGTGGATCACCGCCGCCGACAACCTGCGCGGCTACTTCTGGAACGATCTCGCGTACCTGATCGGCCGCAACTATTACGTCGCGAATCTGGAGCTACAGCTCCCGCTCGATCCCATCCTCCGGCTCGCGATCTTCGACTCGTTGTTCGGCGTGGCGGCCCTCGACTTCGGCGGCGTCTTCAACCAGTTCTCGACGCGCGCCGGCTGCGACGCCCACCGCGACGTGTGCGCGGACGGGTTCCGGCCGACGCCGAACGACCTCGGCGCGTGGGACGTGCGCACGCTCACCGGTGTGCTAGGGGTGAACATGCTGTTCGGTCCGCTCCTCCTCAGGGTCCACTTCGGCCACCCCTTCGACATCGGCGGCATCCACACCCCGGCGCAGCGCGACGGGTCGTCGTGGGTGACGAACGTGACGCTCAGGTACTTCTTCTTCTGAGGG
>DASPZP010000319.1:0-1534 GCA_035636195.1 Anaeromyxobacteraceae bacterium | reverse complement strand
CACATGGGCATGCGCCCGGTGGCGGAGATGCAGTTCATCGACTTCATCTCCTGCGCCTACGACATGCTCACGAACTACGTCGCCACCGCGCGCTACCGCGCCGGTCTCGCGACCCCGATGGTCGTGCGCGGCCCCTGCGGCGGCTACGTGCGGGGCGGTCCGTTCCATTCGCAGAACCCGGAGGCGGCCTTCTTTCACACGCCGGGCCTGAAGATCGTCTATCCCGCCACCGCGCGGGACGCGAAGGGCCTGATCAAGGCCTCCATCCGGGACGACGATCCGGTCATCTACCTCGAGCACAAGTGGCTGTACCGGCGGATCAAGGAGGCGCTGCCGGAAGAGGAGGAGATCCTCACTCCCATCGGGCAGGCGCGGGTCGCCCGCGAGGGGAAGGACCTGTCCATCGTCACTTACGGGGCCACGGTGTGGAAGTCGCTCGAGGCCGCCGACCAACTGGCGAAGGACGACGGTCTCTCGGTCGAGGTGCTCGACCTCCGGACGCTGTTGCCGATGGATGACGCCGCGATCATGCGGACGGTGCAGAAGACCAACAAGATACTCATCGTGCACGAGGACACGCGCACCGGTGGCCTGGCGGGCGAGATCGCCGCGCGCATCAACGAGCAGGCCTTCGCATGGCTGGACGGCCCCATCATGCGCGTGACGGCGCACGACGTGCCGCTCCCGTATGCGCCGACCCTGGAAGATTTCGTGCTGCCTCAGACGGACGATATCGTGAAGGCCGCAAGATGGCTCGCGGCGTATTGACGGAGACTCTATGGCGCGCGTAGACGTCCTCATGCCCCAGATGGGCGAGTCGATCGCCGAAGGCACCTTGAGCAAGTGGCTCAAGAAGCTGGGCGACGAGGTGAAGCGGGACGAGCCGCTGTTCGAGATCTCGACCGACAAGGTGGACGCCGAGATCCCCTCTCCCACCGCGGGCGTCCTCGCCGAGATCAAGGTTCAGGAAGGCCAGACCGTGCCGGTGCAGACGCTCGTGGCGGTGATTGAGACCGAAAAGGGCGCCGCAGCGACGGCGGCTTCGCCCGCGGCGCCCCCGGTCGCAGCAGCCCAGCGGGCACCCGCTGCTCCCGGGGGCACCGCGGTCTCGTCGCCGTCAACCTCCCCCGTCCTCCCCCGTCCTTCTCCGTCCTCCCCCGTTCCCCCGAAGGGGGACGGGGGCGTCGAGACCGCCGAGGAGCGCCTGCGCCGCAAGTCCACGCCGCTGGTCCGCAAGATCGCTGCGGAGCATCAGGTGGACATCTCGACCATCCCCGGAACCGGCTTCGCGGGTCGCGTCACGAAGCAGGACATTCTCGGGGCTATCGAGCGCGGCGTGTCCGTGCCGGTTGCGACAGCTGCCGGTACCGCTCTCCGCTCCCCGCTCCCTTCCGCGGGCCCCGTTGTGCATCCCGTCGTCGAGCCCTGGCCCGGTGACCGAGTCGAGCCGTTTTCGAAGATCCGCAAGATCACCGCGGATCACATGATCATGTCGCGCCGTACGTCGGCGCACGTGACGAGCTTCTTCGAGATC
>DASPZP010000318.1:0-4775 GCA_035636195.1 Anaeromyxobacteraceae bacterium | reverse complement strand
GACGGACGTCGAGAAGACGACGTTGAGGGCCAGCATCAGCTGGGGCGAGTCATACGAGCCCTCGGGCTCGACCGCCCACACCAGCCCCATCGCCAGCAACAGGACGGGGATCGGCCACCATGCGACCGGTCGCAGCCACGTGTGGCGCGGAGTTCCTGCATCCGGTCTCGCCTCGACCGGCAGCGCGCGGGCCGTCACTTGCGCATCGTACCTCCTATCTTCGCGAAGTTCGATGGCCGCTGGGATGACCCGGGGTCTCCACAACGGGCTGTATCCGACCTCGCCTCTGGCTGTCAGACGGCTCGGCTACATGAGGGTCGCCGGGCTCGTCGCCCGATCGATCTCGCCCGCACATGGGCGGGGAGGGGAACCACATGAGCGTGCAGCGGACCGTCGACGTGGGAGAGCGCCTGCCGCTCCTCCAGAGCATCCCACTCAGCTTGCAGCACCTGTTCGCCATGTTCGGCGCGACGGTGCTCGTGCCGTACCTGGTCGGTCTCGACACGTCCGTCACGCTCTTCTCGAGCGGCGTCGGCACGCTCCTCTATATCCTCATCACGAAGGGGAAGATTCCCGCCTACCTCGGCTCCTCGTTCGCATTCATCGGCGCACTGACCGTGTTGCTCGGAGTGAAGCCCGGCCAGCTCGCCGACGCCGGCCACATCGCGGTGGCCATGGGCGGCTGCGTGGTGGTGGGGCTCATCTACATCGCGGTGTCGTTCGCCATCGCGAAGTTCGGCACGGGCTGGATCGAGAGGCTCCTACCGCCGGTCGTGATCGGCTCGGTGGTGGTGGTGATCGGGCTCGGCCTGGCGCGGGTCGCGGTCGATATGGCCACCGGGGTCGCCATCGGCGGTTACAGCGGCAGCTCGTTCGCGGTGGCGCTGATCGCCCTCGCCATCGCCATCTGCGCCGCCACGTTCTTGCGCGGCTTCCTGGGGGTCATCCCCATCCTCATCGGCATCGCGGGTGGTTACGCGGTGGCCCTGTTCATGGGCAAGGTGGACTTCGCCCCGGTGGCGGCGGCCCAGGTGTTCGCCGTGCCGCAGTTCGTCCTGCCGCGCCTGACCTGGGGCGCGGTGCTGGCGCTTGGGCCCATCTCGCTCGTCGTCATCACCGAGCACATCGGCCACCTCATCGTGACGAACAAGGTGTGCAACCGCGACTTCTTCAAGGACCCTGGCCTGCACCGCTCGCTCGCCGGCGACGGCGTGGCCACCGCGGTGGCCGGCCTCGTGGGTGGTCCGCCCAACACCACCTACGGCGAGAATATCGGCGTCATGGCCATCACCCGCGTCTTCAGCGTGTGGGTCATCGGCGGGGCGGCGGTGATCGCCATCGTCATGTCGTTCATCCCCAAGATCGGCACCCTGATCCACACCATCCCGGTGCCGGTGATGGGGGGCATCTGCATCCTGCTCTTCGGGATCATCGGCTCGCAGGGCGTGCGCATGCTGGTCGAGGCAGGCATCGACTTCTCGCAGAAGCGCAACCTCATCATCGCCTCCGTGATCCTGGTCATCGGGGTCGGGGGCGCGCACGTCTCCATCGGCGGCATCGAGTTCTCGGAGATGCCGCTCGCCACGTACGTCGGCATCCTCCTGAACCTGGTCCTGCCGCGGACGAAGGAGCTGGAAGGGAACGGCGAGGGGAACGGCACTCCCGTCATCGTCGCAGCGCCGGACGTCTAGCATGAGCCGAGGGGGCCGCCGCGCCGCTCGCGCGGCCCCTTCGCACCCGCCCCCACATCACCGCACTGTGGGTCAACCTTCACCTGCGGCTGATGCTCCTCACCCGCTCACGTGTCGTATATCGTGGAGACAGGCCGGCTTGCAGGCGGCCGCTCGCGGAACGGCCGTTGCACTCTGCGTCAGGAGGGCGCAGCCGTGCCCGCGGGAGAGGACCCATGGCGCTCATCGGTGACTTCAACGACACCCCGTTCGCCGACCTGATCCAGCTCTACGCCGGCAGCGGGCAGACGGTGGCCGTCACGATCAACCTCCCCCAGGGCGAGGAGGGCGTCTTCTACGTCGAGAACGGCGACATCGTGGATGCCCGCCTGGGCGACGCGATCGGGCGCGACGCCGTCCGGCGCGCCATCCGGCTCGAGCAGGGCGGGTTCGTGGTCGAGCAGGGAGTGCGCGCCGCCCAGCGGACGCTCGCCATGCCCTGGCGCCAGCTCCTCATGGAGGAGGTCGTCCGGATGGACGAGGACAAGCGGCGCGGCGGAGCGGAGGCGCGCCGAGGCGGCAGCGGCTCCTTGCCCCTGCCGAGCGGGGTGACGCCCGCCGTTCCGAAGCCGCTCCCTCCGGCCGGGGCGACACCGCGCACGCCGAAGCCGCTGCCGTTGCCGCTGAAGGGTGCCGGCGGCGGCGCGCAGCCGCCCGCGCTGCGGCCGCCGCCCCTCGCTTCCGCGAGTGCCGCTGCCGCGTCGGCGAAGACCTCGAAGGCGCCGGCGGGGAGCGGGGCTCGCCCCGCGAGCTCCAGCTCCAGCAAGCGCACGGCCGCGATCGTCGCCGCGGTCGCCGTGGTGCTGGTGGTCGGGGCGGGCGCCATCTTCGGCCTGCGCGCGCGTCCGGCCACGGCAGTCGCGGCACCCCAGGCGCTCGCGCCGATCGCCTCGGCCGATGCCGCTCCGACCACCGGCGCGACGGTGCGCTTCGGGATGGTCTCGCCCTTCTCGGGCCCCGACAAGGAGCTCGGACGCAGCATGAGGACCGGGGTCGAGCTCGCCTTCGCCGCCGCGAACGAGAAGGGCGGCGTGCACGGGCGGAAGCTGACGCTGGTGGCCCTCGACGACGGCAACGAGCCCGCGCGCAACGCGGAGGCGATGCGCGAGCTCATCGAGAAGCGGCAGGTCTTCGCGGTGGTGGGAAATGCCGGCACCGCGACGGCCGGCGCGGCCATCCCGGTGGCGCTCGAGCACAAGGTGCCGTTCGTGGGCGCCCTGGGCGGCGGCGCGGGACTGCGCAAGGACGTGCCCGATCGCGGCGTGTTCGTCTATCGGCCAGGCCTCTCCGAGGAGACCGCCGCGGCGATCCGTTACCTCGTCGAGGTGCGCCGCATCGACCCCGGGGAGATCGCCTTCTTCGGCCAGGACGACGACTTCGGCGAGGACGGCTGGAACGGTGCGGCCCTGCAGCTCAAGAGCTACGGAAAGGATCCGGCGCAGGCCATCCGGACGACCTTCCGGCGCAACACGGCCGACGTGGACGGCGCCGTCGGGCGCCTGCGCAAGGCCGGACCCACGCTGAAGGGGGTGGTGATGGTGGCTTCGAGCCGCGCCGCCGCTCGCCTGGTGGAGAAGGTGCTCGCGTTCGCGCCGGCCGCGGTCTTCACCGACACCTCCAACGCGGACACCGCCCAGCTCGCGGAGGAGCTGGTGGGGTCGCGCGTGCCGCTCGCCGACAACGTGGTGGTGACGCAGGTCGTGCCGCTGCCAACCTCGCGCTCCAGCGCGGTGATGCGCTACCGCGCCCTCCTCGAGAAGCACGCGCTCGGCGAGGTGCCGGCCGCGCTCTCCATGGAGGGCTGGGTGGTAGGGACCCTGGTGGTGAAGGCGCTCGAGGCGGCCGGCCCGGAGGCCAATCCGGACAAGCTCGTGGCAGCCCTGGAGGGGCTGCACGGCTTCGACATCGGCGTCGGCGTGCCGCTCGGCTTCTCCAAGACCGACCACCAGGCGTCGCACAAGGTGTGGGGCACGGCGCTCGACAAGGCTGGAGCTTGGCGGCAGATCGACCTGGAGTGACGTCCAGGCGGAGCGGGCCACCGCCCCTAGGTCACCCAGCGTCGCGTCCCAGCGGGGGTTCGCACGCTGGACGGGCGGCCGAGAACTGGCGTCGCGGCGGAAGCGTACTTATCGTCTTTTTAGCTCGGTCCTCGAGACCGGGTAGGAGAGCGGCCAGGGCAACGGGAGTTGCCCGGTCGCTCTTTGTCTTTTAAGTGCCGGAAATGTTCGGCCGGACGAAGAAGCTCGAGCTGCCGCGCCCAGAGGAGGCGCTCCCAGGGCGAGAGACCCGCATGCCGCTCCCCGAGCGCCACGCCGTGCTCGGCCACACGCTCGCCCCGCCGTTCCCCGAAGGACTCGAGCACGCGGTGTTCGGGATGGGCTGCTTCTGGGGCGCCGAGCGCAAGTTCTGGGAGCTCGACGGCGTCTACACCACGGCGGTCGGCTACGCCGGAGGCTTCACGCCGAACCCGACCTACCAGGAGGTTTGCAGCGGGCAGACCGGCCACGCCGAGGTCGTGCTGGTGGTCTTCGATCCGCGGAAGGTCGCCTACGGCCAGCTCCTGCGCGTCTTCTGGGAGTCGCACGACCCGACCCAGGGGATGCGCCAAGGGAACGACGCCGGCACGCAGTACCGGTCGGCGATCTACACGGCCGGGGAGGGTCAGCTGCGCGTCGCGCTCGCCTCGCGCGAGGCCTACCAGCGGCGGCTCACCGAGGCGGGCCACGGCGCGATCACCACCGAGATCCGCGACGCCCCCGAGTTCTATTACGCCGAGGGGTATCACCAGCAGTATCTGCTGAAGAACCCCGGCGGCTACTGCGGCCTCGAGGGCACCGGCGTCAGCTGTCCGAGCGGTATCCAGGTGCCAGTCGGTTGAGACCCTGTTGGTCCGCGGAGCAGCACAGGTGCCGCTCTGGGCCTCGGGGGGAACAGATCCGCTCACCCTGAGCGTAGCGCAGCGGAAGGGCGAGCGGCTGGTGCTCCGTGTGTACAGACAGTCCCGTGGCCGCTGGCTGGTCGCGGGGGTGGGCTTGCCGGCGGTGC
>DASPZP010000317.1:0-5765 GCA_035636195.1 Anaeromyxobacteraceae bacterium | reverse complement strand
ACGCGATCGACAGTGCGCGAGCCGCCTGCACGGCCAGTGCCGCGCGGAGCCGCTCGGACGCGCGGTTCCGCTCGCTCGCGGCACGCCGGGCCGTGCTGCGGGGTCGAGCGATTCGGTCGACGGTCGTCAGAGCTATTCCGGAAGGTCGTTGCGGAGCCCCGCCGCAGGGCCATCCCGACGCCCGCTCGGTACCGAATGCGCGAGCGGAGCGGCGGGGGGACGAGCCCCTGCGAATGGCGCGTTGCGAGGCCTACTTCGGCAGCTTCCGCGACGACAGGAACGGCTCCAGCATGTCGAGCGGGAGCGGGAAGACGATGGTGCTCGTCTTCTCGGTCGAGATCTCGATGAGCGTCTGCATGTAGCGGAGCTGCATGGCGCCGGGAGAGCGGGCGATGACGTCCGCCGCCGCGCCGAGCTTCTCGGCCGCCTGGAACTCACCCTCGGCGCTGATGATCTTGGAGCGGCGCTCGCGCTCCGCCTCGGCCTGGCGCGCCATGGCGCGGCGCATCTCGTCGGGCAGGTCGACCTGCTTCACCTCGACCGCGGTGACCTTCACCCCCCACGGCTCGGTGTGGCGGTCGATGATCTCCTGCAGCTGTCGGTTGATCTTGTCGCGCTGGCTGAGGACGTCGTCCAGGTCCACCTGGCCGAGCACCGAGCGCAGCGTCGTCTGGGCGAGCTGGCTCGTCGCGAAGAGGAAGTCCGTCACCTGCAGGAAGGCGCGGTCGGCCTGCAGCACCCGGAAGTAGATGACCGCGTTCACCTTCATCGACACGTTGTCGCGAGTGATGACGTCTTGCGGCGGCACCTGCTCCGCGGTGATGCGCATGTCGATGATGATGATCCGATCGACGAAGGGGATGATCCACTTCAGGCCGGCCGTCTTCACGCCGACGAAGCGGCCCAGGCGCAGCACGACCCCCTGCTCGTACTCGTTGATGATCCGGATGCCCATGAAGATCCACAGGGCGACCAGCACGATGGGGAGGACCAGGCCGAGGAAGGGCACGGGGACGGGCATGCGCTTGTCTTACTCCTTCCTCGGGGTCGCTTCCACGACCGTGACGAGCAGGCCCTCCACCGCGGTCACCCTCACCCGCGCGCCGCGGGGCACCGGCGCGGCGGCGCGGGCGCGCCAGTACTCACCGTGCACGAAGACCTGGCCACCATCCGGGCCGACGTCGGACATGACCTCGCCCTCCTCCCCCACCAACCCCGGCGCGCCGGTGAACAAGCGGCCGCGCCGCGACGAGGCGATCTTCCACCCGACGAAGCCGAGCAGCCCCGCGATCGAGATCGGCGTCGGCCAGACGACCCAGGGCGAGAGGGTGAAGGCCGCTGGGTCGAAGCGGTAGTCGGGGGAGCCCCGGTCGATGAAGAGGAGCGTCCCGACCACCACGCAAACCGCCCCGGCCGCGCCCGCGATGCCGTGCGTGGTGACGTAGCCCTCCGCCACCAGCAGCGCGACCCCTCCGATGATGAGGATGACCGCCCCGGCGTTCACCGGGACGACCCGCGTCGCGACGAAGCCGAGGAAGAGGCAGACGCCCCCCACCACGCCGGGTACGAGGGAGCCCGGGTGATAGAGCTCGAGCGCGAGACCGAGCGTCCCGACGAGCATGAGCAGCGCCGCCACGTTCGGATCGGCCAGGAAGCCCAGGGTGCGCTGGCGCACCGTCGGTTCGAGCGGCGTGAGCTGCGCCGCGCGACCACGGAAGGTCACCTTCTTCCCGGCCATCTCGAGCGCGCGCCCGTCGGCGGCGGCGAGCAGCGCCGGGAGGTCGGGCGCGATGAGGTCGATGACGTGGAGGTGCAGCGCCTCCTCGGCGGTCACGGAGACGCTCTCGCGCACCGCCTTCTCGGCCCACTCCTGGTTCCGGCCGCGGAGCTTGGCGATGGAGCGGGCGAAGGCGGCGGTGTCATTCTCCACCTTCTTCGCCATGTCCTTTCCGGAGGACTGCTCCACGTCGCCGCCGCCCGCCGTGACCGGGTGGGCGGCGCCGATGTTCGAGGCCGGGTGCATGCCCGCCACGTTGGCGGCGAGCGTGATGAAGACGCCCGCCGAGCCGGCCCGCGCCCCGGCCGGCCCGACCCATACGACGATGGGGACCGGGCTCGCGAGCATGTGCTGAACGATGTCCCGCGTCGCCTCGAGGTGGCCGCCCGGCGTGTCGAGCGTGACGGCGAGCGCGTCGTAGCCCTCCGCCTGCGCGCGCGCGATGCCGGACGCCAGGTACTCGGCGGTGCCGCTCGTGATGGCGTCCTTCACCGTGAGGTGCAGCATCCTCGGTGCGGCGCCCTCGCCAGGCGGCGCCGTTGGGCCAGCGGCGAGCGCGGCCGACGCCAGCGCCGCGGCGAGGAAGAGCGCGCGAGCGGCGGTCATTTCGCCACCGGCCCCTTCCCCAGCTCCTTCATCACGAGCTGCAGATCCTCCCAGGCCCGCTTCTTCTCGGGCGGGTTGCGGAGCAGGTACGCCGGGTGGAAGGTGGGCATGAGCTTCACGCCTTCGTAATCGCGCCAGCGCCCCCGCTGCCGGCTGATGGGGGTCGGGTCCCGGAGCAGCGTCTGTACCGCGAACCGGCCCAGCGCGACCACGACCTTGGGACGGACCGCCGCGATCTGCGCCTTGAGGAACGGCTCGCAGGCAGCGATCTCGTCGGACTCGGGATCGCGGTTCCCGGGCGGCCGGCACTTCACCACGTTCGCGATGTAGACCTCCTCACGCCGGTAGCCCATCGCCTCGATCATCTTCGTGAGGAGCTGCCCGGCCTTCCCCACGAAGGGCTCGCCCTGGAGGTCCTCGTCGGCGCCGGGCCCCTCGCCCACGAACATGAGCTCGGCCCGCGGATCTCCGACGCCGAAGACGATCCTGGTCCGCCCGGAGGCGAGCTTGCAGCGGGCGCACTCGCCGAGGTCGCGGCGCACGGCGAGCAGCGCCTCGGAGCCGCAACCGTTGTCCGTCATGAGGTACCCGGATGGGTTCGGGGTCGAGGTCGCAGTCGCGGCCGGGGTCGAGGTCGGGTTCGAGGTCGGGGGCCGGTCGCTTGCTCCCTCGCCTCGCGGAGCGGGGAGAGGGGTGGAGCCGCGGGTCGCGGTCGCGGTCGCGTGCCCCTCCACCTCCCCCACCCCGCTCTCGCGCAGCCATTCCAGGTGCGCTCGGGCGTCGGCCAAGATGTGCCTCAGCTCGTCGCCGATCCGGTGTGTGCCATCGCTCACCTTCACTCCGCTCCTCCCCGTTGCTGCACCGGCGGCGCGCTCTCTAGAATCCGCCGTTCGTGAACGAAAGGTCCCTGCACTTCCTCGCCGCCGCGCTCGCGCTCACGGCGCTGGCCATCCTGGTGGTCCCCACACCGGCATTCGCCTGGGGGCCTTTGGCGCACCTCGGCTTCTCGGCGCAGGCGCTCGGGCAGCTCGGCGATATCCCCGGTCCGACCCGCTCGCTCCTCCTCCAGTTCGCGGACGAGTTCCTCTACGGATCCCTCGCCGCCGACATCGTGGTCGGCAAGAACCTGGCCCGATTCGCCCAGCATTGTCACAACTGGCAGGTCGGGTTCAACGTCCGTCGCGCCGCACGCGCCGGCGCGGAGCAGGCCTTCGCGCTCGGGTTCCTGGCGCACCTCGCCGCCGACACGGTCGCCCACAACTACTTCGTCCCCTACAAGACCGTCGCGTCGTTCCACCGGCCTCGGACCGGGCACGCCTACTGGGAGCTGCGCTTCGACCAGCGCATGGATCGCGCCCTCTCCGCCGTGGCGCGGCGGGTGAGCGGCAAGAGCTGCCGCGGCCACGACGACCTGCTCCGGCGCGCCATGCCGGGCGCCTCGATCCTGCCCTTCGCGCTCTCGAAGGGGCTCTTCGGCTCGCTCCTCGCGAGCGCGCGTCACGGCCGCTTCCAGACCATCTCGCGCCGGGTGCTCGCGCCCCGCCGGCACCTCCCGCTGGAGGATGATCTCCTCGAGGAGACGCAGCGCCTCTCGGTCCGCGCCATCCTCGGAGTCCTCTGCGAAGGCGAGCGCAGCCAGGCGGTCCGGGCCGACGCGACCGGGGGACGGAACCTCCTCCTCGCCGCGCAGCTCCGCCGCGAGCTGGCGCGCCGCCACCGGCGCCTGCCGCTCGCGCTCGCCCGCGAGCTCTCGGTCGACGCCCGCGAGAGCTTCCGGCGCGGAATCCAGGGGAAGCTCGTCCTCCCCCCGGCGCTCTCGCGCTTGGCCGCGGCGTAGACCCGGCGCTCAGCGCTCCCGAAGGGATCTCAACGCGGCACGGAGCTCGGCCGCGAAGAGCTCCGGCTGCTCCCACGCCGCGAAATGTCCGCCCCTGTCGACCTCGTGGAAGTAGATCAGGTTGCGATAGGCGCGCCGGCCCCATGTCTCCGGAGGTCGATAGACGTCGTCCGGAAATACCGTGATGGCCACCGGCAGCGAGATCTCGGCGGTTTTCTGCGCAGCTGCGACGATGACGCTGCCTCGCCCGCCGTTCTCCCAGTACAGCCGCGCCGACGAGGTCGCGCTGTTCGTCAGCCAGTAAAGCGTGATGTCGTCGAGCACGTCGTCTTTCGTGGGGGACTTCTCGGGATCGTCGCCGTACGTCCACTGGGCGAAACCTGGGTGCACGAGGATCCACGCCGCGAGGCCGGCCGGGGAATCCGTCAGGCCGTACCCGACGGCCTGCGGCCGCGCGGTCATCGCCACGAAGTAGCCCGAGTACCCGCTCTTGCGGTAGGCGCTCAGCGCATCGAACACGGCGCGTTCCTGCTCGGACATTTTCGCCGGCACGGGCCCGGCGCCGGCGAGCGCCGCTTCCACCTCGGGCGGTACCGTCGCCGGCAAGTTGACGTGGATGCCGAGCAACCCTGTCGGCGCCTGTCGGCCCATCGCTTCGGTGATGACCGCCCCCCAGTCTCCACCCTGTGCGACGTAGTGCTCGTAGCCCAGGCGCCGCATCAGCTCGTCCCAGGCGCGCGCGATCCGGTCGGGGTCCCAGCCGGTCGCCTCCGGCCGCGCCGAGAAGCCGTAGCCGGGGAGCGACGGGATGACGAGATGGAACGCGTCTTCGGCCGCTCCGCCGTGCGTGGTGGGATCGGTCAACGGCTCGATCACCTTCAGCAGCTCGACGATCGAGCCCGGCCAGCCGTGGGTCATGATCAGCGGCAGGGCATCCTCGTGGCGTGAGCGGACGTGGATGAAGTGAATGTCGAGCCCGTCGATCTCCGTGACGAATTGCGGCAGCGCGTTCAGCTTGGCCTCGACCTTGCGCCAGTCGTAGTCCGTGCCCCAGTAGCGAACGAGCTCTTGCATCTTCGCCAGCTGGGCGCCCTGCGACTGATCGGCGATCGTCTCTTTGTCGGGCCAGCGCGTGGCCATCACGCGTCGGCGCAGGTCGACGAGATCCTCTTCCGGCACGTTGATGCGGAAAGGGCGAACTTCACTGGTTGATGTCGTTTCGTGGGTTTTGGTTTCCATAACCGTTCTCCTCTGGTGTAGTGAATGACAGATCTACTAAGACTTTTCGCTGCATGAAGACTGCTCAGCATAGAGAACAGGCAGACTGTCTCACATACATGTTCCTGTTGGTTGTTTGCGTTGTTGCCTACGCGCCAGCGTGTCCACGTAAGCACTCTGTCTCATTTTTGCTTGCCCTCTGGCATTCGCCTCCAACACCTCTCAGTGTAGCGAGAGTGTCTGGGGAAGTCAGCCACCAGCAGGTGGCAGGTTTCTTCCCTCTTGCTTCGCATTCCTGTCATCCTTTTCGCGGTGGCCGCACGATCA
>DASPZP010000316.1:0-32651 GCA_035636195.1 Anaeromyxobacteraceae bacterium | reverse complement strand
AACGACCTTCCGTCACTACACTGTCGGCCGTCGCCGAAGCGCGCAGGGCCGGAGCACGGCCAGGCGTGCCGCGAGCAGACGAAGCTGCGCAGGCGAGCGTTTCCGCGCGGCACTGGCCGTGCAGCCGGCTACGTACTGTCGACCCCGTCCGCCCGCAGGTCGGGCTGCGCTCCGGCGCAGGGCCACCCCGCCGCCCGCTGCATACGGCACCGTACGTGCGCGCGGGTGGTGGTCGCGGGACGCGGTCTTGTGACCGGGTCGTCCTGCGCCGGCTGGCGGCCCGGCGCGGGGTGCGGCGAAGGCCGCCTCCGCAGCGCCGCCAACGAGCACCACGGTCGCGCCGTGACGCCGAGCGCACCCCGCGCGCCGGCGAACTGTTCGAGCGAAGCGCCTGCGCACCACGGGGCCACGGTTGCGCGAGCGAGTTTTCGCCGGCGCCCACGAGCCCCATGTCGCGTCACGGCGCCATGCGCACCACGCGCGGCGCGAGGACCAGCGGCCGGAGCCGTGCCCCGCGCCGGGCCACTTCGGCGCCGATCGCAAGTGGTTAAGAGCCCGCCCCGGTGAGAGGCGTCCGTTGCGGGTCGCGTTCGCCCCGTCAGCTAATGCGAGTGATCGTGCCCCGCGCCGTCGTGGCCGTGCTCGCCGCCACCGTGCTGGTGCTCCTCCTGCGGCCCCTCGTGCTCGTGGGTGTGGACGTGCTTGTGGCTGTGCGGGTGCGAGTGCTTCTGCCCGCCGTGCGTGTGCTCGTGAGCGTGCTCGTGCTCATGCTCGTGGGCGTGGCCGTGGGTGTGGGCGTCACCGTGCTCGTGCATGCGTGCCTCCCGGGGCTTCCCACCCAGGATAGGAGCGCGCATCTGCTCGATCCACGCTCTCCACCCCTCCATCCCCTCTCCGGTACGGGCCGAGACCCGCAGGATCTTGGGATCGGGCATGACGCGGCGCAGGTTGTCCTCGAGCCGCGCGAGGTCGAAGTCGAGGTGCGGGACGAGGTCCACCTTCGTCACGAGCACGAAGTCGGCCTTCTGGAACATGACCGGGTACTTGAGCGGCTTGTCCTCGCCCTCGGTGACGGAGAGCGCGACCACGTTCGCCTCCTGCCCCAGGTCGTAGATGGCCGGGCAGACGAGGTTGCCCACGTTCTCGATGAAGAAGACGTCCAGCTCGCGCCAGGGGAAGTCGTGCAGGGAGCGGTGCACCAGCTCGGCGTCGAGGTGGCAGGCCTGGCCGGTGGTGATGGCCTTCGACGGGATGCCGGCCTTCGAGAGGCGCTGGGCGTCGTTGTCGGTGGCGAGGTCCGCCGAGACGGCGCCGAGCCGCACGCCCTTCATCACCCGCGCGGTGGCCTCCAGCACCGCCGTCTTGCCCGAGCCGGGCGAACCCATGATGTTCAGCGCGAGCACGCCCGACTCGCGGAAGTGCTCGCGGTTGTGGGTCGCCGTGCGGTCGTTGCCGGCCAGGATCTTCTCGTGCAGCTCGACCGGGACGAGCTCGGTGTCACCGCAGCCACAGGTGGTGCACATCTAGGGAACCTCCATGTCGACGGATTCGAGGATCAGGGCGTCGCTGTTCGGGTCGAGCCGGGCCGGCACGCCGCACGCCTCGCAGCGGAGCAGCTCGCCGCGCGCGAAGTCTCGGGCGCAGCGGGGGCAGGACCAGCGCGCCGGGTGCCGGACGAGCTCGAGGGGTGCCTTCGCGCACATCGTCCCTTCGCGGAACGTGTCGTAGGCCGTGTGGAAGAGCTCGGGATCGACCCCGGCGAGCTCGCCCAGGCTCACCTTGAGGCCGTGGATGGCGAGCGCGTTGCGGCGCTTGGCCTCGTCCTCCACCCGGCGCATCAGCGCCTCGACGAGCGAGTACTCGTGCATGGCTAGCAGATGCGCGGCAGCGGCTCGCCGTCGCTCTCGGCGAGGAGCCGTCGACCGAGGCCCGTGTCGAGGATGACGTTGCCGGGCCGCTCGGCGAGCGCAGTGCCGACGAGTGCGGCGCGCCTCCCCAGCGGGTGGGCGCGGATGGCGGCCAGCACCCGCTCGGCTGCCTCGGGACGGACGCCCAGCACCGCCTTGCCCTCGTTCGCCACCACGAGAGGGTCGATGCCGAGGATCTCGGAGGCGGCCAGCACCTCCGGGTTCACCGGCACGGACGGCCCATCGAGGAGCACGCCAACCTTCGCCTTCTGGGCGAACTCGTGCAGCACCGAGGCGAGGCCGCCGCGGGTAGGGTCCTTCATCGCCACGACCGCGTCGCCCCCGGCGTCGAGCGCGGCGCGGACGAGCCCGTTGAGCGGCGCGACGTCGGAGCGCAGGTCGCCCTCGATCTGGAGGTCGCGGCGGCGGGTCATGACCGCCATGCCATGGTCGCCGACCGTGCCGGTGACGATGATCCGATCGCCGGGCCTGAGCCCGTTGTCGCGCACGAGCCTGCGGGTGAGCCCGAAGCCGGCGGTGTTGAGGACGATGCCGTCGACCTCGCCCTTGCCCATCACCTTGGTGTCGCCGGTGACGACCGTCACGCCCGCCTCGTCGCAGGCGCGCTTCATGGCGTCGCGAATGCGGAGGAGGTCCTCGCGCGGGAAGCCCTCCTCGATCACCACCGCGCAGGTGAGGCCGAGCGGCTCGGTGGCGCCCATCATCGCGAGGTCGTTCACGGTCCCGCAGATGGAGAGCCGGCCGATGTCGCCGCCCGGGAAGAAGATGGGCTGCACCACGTGCGAGTCGGTGGTGACGACGAGCCACTGATCGCCGATCCGCAGCGCCGCGCCGTCGTCCATGGCGGACAGGCCGACGCCGTCCACCGGGCCGCCCAGCGAGAGAAAGACGTCCTCGATGAGCGCGCGCATGGCGCGGCCGCCCGCGCCGTGCTTCATCGCCACCCGATCCGGAGAGGACATCTAGCCCACCTCCCGCAGGTCGGGCAGGCCGCCGTACTGGTGCCAGATGCGGCAGGCGCCCTCCGAGGAGACCATGCAGGCGCCGACCGGCGCGTCGGGACGGCACTCCTTGCCGAACAGGCTGCAGTCGTGCGGGTTCTTGAGGCCCGACATGATGGCGCCGCACAGGCACTGCGCGGCGAGGGCGTTCACCACCTGGCCCCCGACGAGGTTCGTGTCGATGCGGAAGCGCTTGCGCGCGTCGACGTGCGCCCACTCGGGCCGGAGGTCGAGGTTGCCCTGCGGCACGCGGGCGATGCCACGCCAGTCGCCGGAGACGGGCTGGAACACCTTCCAGAGCTTCTCCTGGGCCGGCTTGTTCCCCTCGCGCGTGACGCAGCGCGGGTACATGTTCGCCACCTCCGGCCGCTTGTCCTTGATGAGCTCGACGAGCTTCACCAGCGCCGCCAGGACGTCGAGCGGCTCGAAGCCGGCCACCACCACCGGCGCGCCGGTCTTCTGCGCGAACGGGACGAAGATCTCCCAGCCCGTGATGATGGCGGCGTGGCCGGCGGCGATGTAGCCCTCGATGTTCGTCTCGGGCATGGAGGCCACCACCTCCATCGCGGCCGGGACGTACTTGTGCGACGAGAGCACCGAGAAGTTGTCGGGCACGCCGGCGAGCAGCACCGCCGCGGTCGCGACGGCGGTGGTCTCGAACCCGCTCGCGAAGAACACCACCTGCTCGAGCGGGTAGCGCTTCGCCACCTCGACCGCCTGCGTGGCGCTGTACACCACCTCGACCTTGCCCCCATCGGTCTGCGCGTCGCCGAGCGACTTCTGGGCGCCGGGCAGCTTCAGCATGTCACCGTAGGTGCAGACGCGCGCGCCCATGGCCGCGAGCGCCACCGCCTCGTCCACCTCGGGCGTATCGGTCACGCAGACCGGGCAGCCCGGCCCCATGATGACGGAGAGGTCGCGCGGGAAGACGGCGCGCAGGCCGAAGCGGGCGATGGCCTGCTCGTGGCTGCCGCAGACGTGCATCACGTTCACGGGCGTGCGGCCGATCGCCTTCACCTCGCGCTCGAGCGCCTGCGCGAGCGCGCGGGCGCGGGCGGGGTCGCGGAACTTCAGCTCGGCGGGCAGGTTCTGGAGCGCCATGTCAGACCTTCTCCCGGACCTTGCCGCCAGCCGCCATCTCGCCGCGCACGTCCTCGGCCATGAGGTCGCCCGCCGCCGCCTCCTTCAGCACCTGCTCGAACAGGGCGAGGGTCTCGCCGACCTCGTCGGGCGGGATGCGGCGGATGGCGAAACCGACGTGGTTCAGCACGTAGTCTCCGACCGACACCGGCTCGTCGACGATGTCGAGCCTGAGCAGCTTCGTGACTCCGAAGAAGTCGACCGTCGCCTCGAGGCCGTTCACCTCGAGCACCTTGCCTGGGACACCGAGACACATGATGTTCGCTCCTCCGTGAGTTCGGGCGAGGCTAGGCGCGCGCATCCGCGACGACGAGCTGACCGAGCGCGATTCCGCCATCCCCGGGCGGGACGAGGCGGGGCAGGTATACAGAAAAAGAAGTCGAAAGTTCCTCGAATATTCCGTCCACGAGGCGGGCGTTGGCGAAGCAGCCGCCGGAGAGCACGACCGGCAGGCGGCCATGACTCGCTGCGGCGAGGCGCACCAGCTCGGCGCCCGCTGCGGCGAGGGCGCCGTGGAAGCGGGCCGACACGAGCCCGGGCGGACGGCCCTCGACGAGATCGCCCACCGCCTCCCGCAGGAGCGGCCGCCAGTCGACCGTCCAGGGCGAGGCGGCGGTGTCGAGCTGGAAGGTGTAGCGGCCGCGCGCCTGCGGATCGGCGGCGGCGTCGAGCGCCATCGCGACCTGGCCCTCGAAGCGCGAGCGCGGGCGGGCGAGCGCGAGCGCGCCGACCGCGTCGAAGAGCCGGCCCACGCCGTGTGCGCGCGGCGCGTTGAACCCGGTCGCGATCATCCGGCGCACGACGGCGACGTCGCCGGGCTTCACCTCGCGGAACAGCGCCAGCGCGTCCAGGGGAGGGGCTCCGCCGAAGGCGTCGTCGAGCGCGGCCAGCGCGATGCGCCACGGCTCGCGGATGGCCTGGTCGCCACCGGCGAGCGGGATGGCGCGGAAGGTGGCGAGCCGCTCGTAGCCGTCATAGCGGGCGAGGAGGAGCTCCCCGCCCCAGGCCGCTCCGTCCTCGCCGTACCCGGTGCCGTCCCAGGTGAGCGCGAAGGCGGGCCCCTCGAGCTGGTGCTCGGCCATGCAGGCCGCCGCGTGGGCGTGGTGATGCTGGACGCCCGTGACCGGCACGCCTTCGGCGCGGGCGCGCTCGAGCGCGTAGCGCGTCGAGGCGTAGTCGGGGTGGAGGTCGTGGGCGAGCAGGGCGGGGCGGGTGCGCAGGAACCGCTCGAGCCGCGCCACCGCCCCCTCGAACGACTCCAGCGTCTCGAGGTTCTCGAGGTCGCCGATGTGGGGGCCGAGGTGGGCCTCCGCGCCGACCCCCAGGCAGAAGGTGTTCTTGAGGAGGGCGCCGCAGGCGAGCGTGGGGCGGGCCAGCGCACGCCGCAGCGGCACGCCGCGTGGAGCGTAGCCGCGGGAGCGGCGCAGGAGGAGGGGCCCGCCCCGCACGACCTTCGCCACCGAGTCGTCCGCGCGCGTCTCGATCTCGCGATCGTGCACGAGGAGGAGATCGGCGATGCCGGCGAGGCGCGCCACCGCCTCCTCGTTGCGGTAGGCGATGGGCTCCTCGGAGAGGTTGGCGCTCGTCATGACGAGCGGCCGGCCCGCCTCGGCGAGGAGGAGGTGGTGCAGCGGCGCGTAGGGGAGGAGGAGGCCGAGCAGCGGGGTGTCGGGGGCCACCTCCGGCGCGAGCTCGCAGCCCGCCCGGCGCAGGGCGAGCACGATGGGCCGCTCGGGCGCGCTGAGCAGCTCGCGCTGGGCCTCGTCGAGGTGGCACAGGAGCTCGGCCTCGGCGAGGTCGCGCGGCATGACCGCCAGCGGCTTCTCCTCGCGGTGCTTGCGCGCCCGGAGCCGCGTCACCGCGGCCGGGGAGCGCGCGTCGCAGGCGAGGTGGAAGCCGCCGACCCCCTTCACCGCGACGATCTTGCCCTCTGCCAGCGCGCGACCTGCGGCGACGAGGGCGTCGTCGCGCTCGGCGAGGGCGCGGCCGTCGCGAGCGAGGAGCGTCAGGTGCGGGCCGCAGGCAGGGCAGGCGTTCGGCTCGGCGTGGAAGCGGCGGTCGGACGGGTCCTCGTACTCGCGGCGGCAGGCCTGGCAGAGCGTGAAGGGCGCCATCGTGGTGAGCGCGCGATCGTAGGGGACGCCCTGCGCGATGGTGAAGCGCGGGCCGCAGCTCGTGCAGTTCGTGAACGGATAGCGGTACCGGCGATCCCCCGGATCGAGGAGCTCGCGCAGGCAGTCCGGGCAAGTGGCGAGGTCGGGCGGGATGGAGACCCGCGGCTCGCCGCCCGGGTCCTCGCTGGCGACGATGGCGAACCCGGCGGCCGGCTCGGACGCGATCCGCTCGCACTCCATCGCGTCGAGGCGGGCCGCGGGCGGCTTCTCCGCCGCGAGCCGCGCGCGGAACCGCTCGAGCGTGGCTGCGTCCGCGAAGGCCTCGATGGTGACCCCGGTCGCGTCGTTCCGGACGCGACCGCGCACCCCTTCGGCTTGCGCCAGCCGGTACACGAACGGCCGCATCCCGACACCCTGGACGGTGCCGCGGACGGTGATGCGCAGGCCCTCCGGGGCGGGGCGGGACGGGGCGTGGGGCAAAGGGGTCGAGCGCGCTACTCAACGTGTATCGCCGCGTCGCGGCTGAGGATTTCGAGGCGCAGCATAGCAGGAGCGCGGGACGGGGATCAAACGTCGGGCTCGCCTGCGCGTGGCTATCGACGCTCCCACCACAGGTCGGGCTCGCGCGGCTCGGCGCGCGGGGTCGCCGCGATGCCCAGGGCCGCGAGCTGACGCAGGACCTCCTCGATCGCCCCGGGCACGCTCGCTTGTACGGGGGGCGAGAGGCCTACCTCCATCTCCACCGCGGCCGGAATGACCCCCAAGAGCCGCACCTCGCGCGGCCCGGCGCCCGAGAACTGGAGCGTGAAGAGCGCCTCGCGCAGCCCCGGCTCGTGCGGGCTCGACGGCAGGATGGGCTTCTTCGCGAGGAGCTGGGGCTTGTCGAAGACCCGGAGCTCGCCGGGCTCACCGCGCGTCTTCACGGTGTCGACCACCAGCACGGTGTCGAAGCCCTCCAGGTGCATGGGGAGGTCCGCGCCGGGCGTGCCGAGCTCGAGCAGCTCCACCCCCGGCAGCTCGTAGCGCGCCTCGAGGAGCTTCACGACGTACGGCCCGAAGGCGTCGTCGCCCATGAGCACGTTGCCGATGCCGAGGACGCCGATGCGTGACATCGCCCGAGCTTAGCGGGGGCGTGCGCGGGTGGCCAGCGGCGCGCGCGCCCCACGGCTACTTGACGGCACCCACGGTGAAGCCGGCGATGAAGCGATCGAGGAACAGGTTGTAGACGAAGGCGATCGGCAGGCTGGTGATGAGGCAGGCCGCCATGAGCGAGCCCCAGAAGTAGACGTCACCGCGGACGAGGTAGATGGGCACCCCGACCCCCACCGTCTGCCGCGCGGCGGAGGAGATGAAGGTGAGCGCGTAGACGAACTCCTGCGTGACGAGGGTGAAGCTGAAGATGACGACCGTGAGGATGCCCGAGGTGGAGATGGGGATGACGAGCCGGAGGAAGGCCTGCCAGCGCGTCAGCCCGTCCACCATCGCCGCGTCCTCCAGCTCGCGCGGGATGGACTTGAAGAAGCCCATGAGCAGCCAGATCGAGAACGGCACCGTGAAGCTCGGGTAGACGAGCACGATCGACCACAGGGTGTCCTGCAGGCCGAGCCGCGCCACCACCCGCGACAGCGGGATGAAGAGCAGGGTCGGAGGGATGAGGTAGGTGAGGAAGATCCCCATGCCGACGCGCGGGCCCCAGCTGCCGGTCAGCCGCGTCAGCGCGTAGGCGGCCGGGACCGCCAAGAAGAGCGTGATGACCACCACCAGGATCCCGACGCCGGTGGTGTTGAGGAACCAGCGCAGGAAGAGCGTCTCGTTGAAGAGGAGGCGCAGGTGCTCGAGCGTCGGCACCGCGTTGAAGATGAACGGGTCGTTGCGCGTGTCGTAGAGGTCGCTCGACTGCTTGAAGGTGGTGATGAGCATCCAATAGAACGGGAAGGCGAGGACGATCCCGAAGCCGGCCACCACCACCCAGCGGCCGATGCGCGTGGCGCGCGATCGCCGCGGTCCCGCCGAGGGCTCTGCCGCTCGCGCCATCTAGACCACCTCCGCCCGGTGCGCCACGCGCAGCATGAGGACGGCGATGGTCACCAGGATCGGCACCAGGAACACCGAGATGGCGGCGCCCTCCGCCAGGTCCGAGCCGAGGATGCCCGTGAAGAAGGCGAGCGAGGGGAGCACCTGCGTCGTGTCGTAGGGACCGCCGCGGGTGAGGATGTAGACCACCGTCATGTCGGTGAAGGTGAAGATGATGCCGAACAGGATGGCGACGTTGATGATGGGGCGCATCATGGGGAGCGTGATCTGGAAGTGGGTGCGCCAGAAGCCCGCCCCGTCCACCGCCGCCGCCTCCGGGATGTCCTTCGGGATGGCGGTCAGGCCGGCCAGCAGGATGACCGTCGAGAACGGGATCATGCGCCAGGAGTGGACCAGGATGACCGACGCCATGGCCAGCCCGGGCTCGCCGAGCCACATGGGCGGCGTGAACGGGTTCACCAGGTGCGCGCGGACGAGGACCCAGTTGATGACGGAGTAGATGGAGTCGAGGATCCACTTCCAGCCGATGGCGCCGAGCGAGATGGGCGCCACCCACGGCAGCATCACCAGGAAGCGCACCAGGCCGCGGCCACGGAACCGATCGCGGAGCGCGAGCGCGAGGATGTTGGCGCAGACGATGACGATGATCTGGGTGGCGATGGTGAAGGTGAACGAGTTCGCGAGCGAGCGGCGGAAGGTCGGGCTCTGCAGCACGCTCCGGAAGTTGGCGAGGCCGACGAACTCGTACCCCACCGAGCCGACCGTGACGTTCCCGACGCTGTAGAGGAACGCCAGCACGAGCGGGAGCCCGACGATCGCCACGATGTAGAGGAGGGCGGGCGCGAACATGCCCACCCCGAGCCAGCGCGCGCCGGCGGCGGCGGACAGGCGCCTCACGACCAGTCGAGCTCCCGCCACGCGGCGCGCTTGGAGGTGGCCTTGTCGAAGAGCTTGAGCTGCTCGCGCGCAACCGCGAACTCCAGCGCATCGTCGGGCCGGAAGGTGCCCGGCGTCGAGATGGGGAGTCGCGAGACCACCTTCTTCCCTGCGAAGCGGCCCCCCTCGAAGACGCCGTACACGACCCGCTCCGAACCGAGGTACTCCAGGTGCGAGATGCGCAGCCGGAAGCGCACCGCCGGGCCTTGCACCTGCGCCGCCGGCGCCAGGGTCTCGGGCCGGAACCCCGCGACGACCCCGTCGTTCTCCAGCAGGTTCATGGGCGGCGAGCCGAGGAAGGTCGCGACGAAGGTGTCGGCGGGCTCGTCGTACACCTCGCGCGGCGTGCCGACCTGGCGCACCACGCCCTTGTGCAGCACGACGATCCGGTCCCCCATCGCCATCGCCTCCACCTGGTCGTGGGTGACGTAGACGGTGGTCGTCCCGACGCGCTTGTGGAAGGACGACAGCTCCTCCCGCGCGCTGGCGCGCAGCTTCGCGTCCAGGTTCGAGAGCGGCTCGTCGAGCAGGAACAGCGTCGGCTCGCGCACGATGGCGCGGGCGAGCGCCACCCGCTGGCGCTCGCCGCCGGAGAGCTCGCGGGGCTTGCGGTCGAGGAGGTGGCCGATGCCGAGCAGCCCGCTCGCCCACGTCACCTTGCCGGCGTGGGTGGCCTTCGGCACCTTCTGCGCCTGGAGCGGGAAGCGGATGTTCTCCCGCACGCTGAGGTGCGGGTACAGCGCGTAGCTCTGGAACACCATGGCGATGCCGCGCTCCCGCGGCGCGAGGCTCGTCACGTCGCGGCCGCCGATGAGCACCTCGCCGCGCGTCGGCACCTCCAGCCCGGCGATCATGCGCAGGAGCGTGCTCTTGCCCGAGCCGGATGGGCCCAGGAAGACGAGGAACTCGCCCTCCCGCGACGTCAGGTCGACGTCGTTGACCGCCGCGTCGCTGCCTGCCTTGTAGACCTTGGTGAGCTTGCGGGTCTCGAGGACCGCCATCGATCACTTCCACTTCTCGAAGATGCGCTTCAGCTCCCGGTCCGCGGCGCGCGCGGCGTCCTCCGGGGAGAGCTCGTCCCGGGCCACCTTGGCGAACATGGTGGGGAGCTGGAAGGTGTTGAAGACCTCGTCGATGGCGGCCGTCGCGTAGCCGGGATATCCGACGTTGGTCGCCCACTCGAGCACGTTGCCCAGCACGGCATACTTCTCGGGCGGGCTCGCCTTCGCGTCCTTCCCGAGCTGCTCCTTGAGGTTGGGGACGGTGGAAGGGAAGCACGGGAAGTTGTAGAACTCGCTCGCCTTGAACGCCTCGCCGAACTGGTCGATGTAGTCGACGAGGAACTGCTTGGCGCCCTCCTTGTTCGCCGCGAAGTTCCAGATGACGTAGCAGTCCATCACGTGCTCGGCCGCGATCCGCCGCACCGGGCCCTTGGGCGCGGCGACGAGCTGGATCTTCTTCGACATGTCGGGGTTTTCCTTCTCCGCCGTGCGCGTGACGCTGATCGCGTTCGCGACGTAGGAGAGCTTGCCGGCCAGGATGCCCCGGTTGTTGGAGGAGGGATCCCAGGTGAACACCTCGGGCGTCTCGGCCTCCTTGTAGAGGGCGCGCATGAACTTGAGCGCCTCGATGGTCTGGGGCGAGTTGATGACGACCTGGCCGTTCTCGTCCTGCTCCGAGCCCCCGAAGCTCCACAGCAGCGCGCGCACCGCCATGTTGGTGTCGAGCTCCTGCGACAGTCCGATGCCGCAGGGGTTGCCGATCTTGTCCTTGATCGCCTTGGCGCCCTTGCGCAGGTCGTCCCAGGTGTCGGGGCCCTTCGGGAAGCCGACCTGCTCCCAGAGATCCTGGCGGTAGTTGCCCGGGTCCGGGACGTAGGAGTCGGAGAAGGCGAAGTACTTCTTCGTCTTCGGGTTGAAGCTGGAGCGGTGGCCCAGCTCGATGGGCTTGCCGTGCTTCTTCGAGACCGCCTGGTAGATCTCGGAGTGGTCGATGACCTGCTTCTCGTACGCCGCCGGCGGCGACAGGAACATGAACAGGTCGTGACCCTGCTGCGCGGAGACCTCCGCGGCGGCGCGGGCGTTGATCTCGCCGATCGAGATGTGATCCACGACGACGTGGGTGCCATGCTTCTCGCCCCACTGCTTGCAGAACACGCCGTCGAACCACTTGTCGTAGCCTGGGACGAAGTGGCTCCACTGGATGATCTTGAGCGTCTTGCCCTGTGCTCGAGCGCGCTCGGGCACGAGCCCCGTCGCGGCCAGCCCCGCGCCGAGCGCCGCGGCGCCGGTGGTCTGGATGAAGCGGCGGCGCGAAATCGTCCTCCTCGCCATGTCGGCCTCCCCCTCTCCAGACCGGGCGGGCGCGGCGGCGACCGGTGGCCTGGTGGAGGATTTGCTAGCGAGGGCGCGCGGGCGGCGCAGGCCCGAAGCTGGCGTGACCCCTCAGGGAAATGGTCCCGGAGCGGCCGGCGGCGGCCGCGAAAACGAGAAGGCCCGGTCTTTCGACCGGGCCTTCTGAATCTCACGTCGAAGCGGATGCGACGACGCTAGATGGCGCGGACGTTCGCGGCCTGCAGACCCTTCGGGCCCTTCTTCACCTCGAACTCCACCTTCTGGCCCTCGGCGAGGGTGCGGAACCCGTCAGCCTGGATGGCGGTGTGGTGGCAGAAGACGTCCTCGCCCCCGCCGTCCTGCGTGATAAAACCGAAGCCCTTCGCGTCGTTGAACCACTTCACGGTACCAGTAGCCATGTACTGAACTTCCTTGCTGTGTTCGGCCCGCACTCATTGCGGGTCCGGTGCCAAGCCCATATGAGGGTCGTGGACGCCAGGGTCTGTACCGGAAATTTATACGCAAGTCGAGTACAGAGCCCCATTTGACCGCGGGCGACCCATCGGTAGCCTGCCCGCTTGCGGGCTTTCGTTCCTAGCGCCCCATCGGTCGCCGGCAACGCGCGGCCCTACGGCAGCAAGATCGTCGAGCCGGTGGTCCGGCGCGCCTCCAGATCCCGATGGGCCTGAGCCGCCGACGCGAGCGGGCAGGTGCGCGGGTCATCGATCTTCACGCGCCCCGAGCCGACCACCTCGAACAGCTCGGCTGCCATCGCCTCGAGGTCTTCGCGCCGGGCGGCGTAGGTGTTGAGGGTGGGGCGAGTGACGTACAGCGAGCCTTTCTGGGCCAGGATCGACAGGTCCACCGGTGGCACCGGACCGGAGGCGTTGCCGAACGTGACGAGCAGCCCGAACGGCTGCAAGGAGTCGAGCGAGCCGGCGAAGGTGGACTTCCCGACCGAGTCGAATACCACTGGCACGCCCTTCCCGCCGGTGAGCGCCTTCACGCGCTCCGGGACGCTCTCGCGGTCGTACAGGATGACGTGGTCGGCCCCGTGACGTTTCGCGAGCGCCGCCTTCTCCTCCGAGCCAGCGGTCCCGATCACCGTCGCGCCGAGCGCCTTCAGCCACTGGCACGCGATGAGCCCCACCCCGCCCGCGGCGGCATGGAAGAGCACGGTCTCGCCCGGCTTCACCCGATAGGTGCGCCGGATGAGGTACTGCACGGTGAGGCCCTTCAGCATCATGGCCGCGGCGCGGCGCTCGTCGATGTGCTCGGGTAAGCGCAGCAGCCGGTCGGCCGGCATGACGCGCGCCTCGCTGTAGGCGCCGAGCGGGCCGCCCGCATACGCCACCCGATCTCCCGGGCGGACGTGGCTCACCCCGCTGCCCACCGCCTCCACCGTCCCGGCGCCTTCCGTCCCGAGGCCGCTCGGGACCGTCGCCGGGTAGAGGCCGCTCCGGAAGTACGTGTCGACGAAGTTCACGCCGATGGCGGCGTGCCGGACCCTCGCCTCACCCGGCCCGGGCTCGCCGAGCTCGACCTCCTCTACCCGCAGCACCTCCGGCCCGCCCTTCTCGTGGAAACGGATGGCTCTCACGCGCATGGCGGCGTCTTAGCGAGCTGCTGGGGGCCGCGCCGCGCCTCACCCGTCGGCATCACCCCGGGCACGGGGTCCACGGCACCCGCGGGTCGCCGGGGTTTGCCGCGGCCGCCGCCCTTCGCGCGGACATCGATG
This sequence comes from Anaeromyxobacteraceae bacterium, assembly GCA_035636195.1. Taxonomy (GTDB): domain Bacteria; phylum Myxococcota; class Myxococcia; order Myxococcales; family Anaeromyxobacteraceae; genus Anaeromyxobacter_A. The sequence continues at coordinate 19,427 of DASPZP010000316.1, read as the reverse complement.
ACGCAACCTGGCGTCGAGACTGGGAGGAGGGGCCCGCCTCCGCCGCGGCACGCTGCGTGCTCAAGCCAGCCGTCGGTTGGGAGCAGGAGGCCTTTTTTGTCCGAAAACTCGTCGACACTACGCCGGCTGGCAGCGCGCCTCGACCCCTCGCGAGCGCTCGCTGGGCTGCCCATCCGCGGGCAGGTGACGCTCGCGCTCGGCCTCGCGATGTCGCTCCTGCTGGCGGTGTGCGGCGGCATGCTCCTCTCGCTGCGAGCCAACACCCGCACGCTCGAGCTGCTCGGCCGGGCTCGCCTCCCGTCGACGCAGGCGATCGCCGCATATCAGGAGGCGCTGCTCTCCATGCAAGGCGCCCTGAACGGCCTCGTCAACCCTCGCAACGAGGAGGACGAGCGGCAGGTCTTCTTCACCGAGCTCGACGAGGCGCAGCGCCAGGCCGAAGCGGCCCGCGCAGCCTTCGAAGCGCTGCCGCAGGACGAGGACGTGAAAGACCTGTGGGACTCCGTCACGCCGCGGTGGCAGGCGTGGAAAGCGGCGGTCGCGCTCATCATCGCGCGGCAGCGGCAGCGCGATGCGCTCCTGGCCGAGGGCATGAGCAGCGGCGCGCGCGTGCTGGAGATCGATCTCGAGTCGGGCAAGGCGGTGGCCGGCGCCGGCGAGGCGAGGCGTAGTCTCGCGGGGATGGTCGGTGGTCTCGTCGACTACACCCGCGGCATGTCCGAGGACGAGACCGAGGAGGCCGAGCTGCGCGCGCGGCGCGCCGGCTACGCGGCCGGCGCCGCCGTGGGGGCGGCGGTGATCGTGCTGGCGCTCCTGGCCCTGTTCATCGGCCGGAACGTCCGGCGCCAGCTCCTGGCGGTCGCGGGCGAGGCGGAGCGGGTGTCCGCGGCCGTGGCCGACGGCGACCTCGATCTCCGCGGCGACGAGCGCGCCGTACAGGCCGAGTTCCGGCCGCTGGTGCGCGCCATGAACGGAGCGGTCGAGGCCTTCGTCGGCCCCGTGCGGACGGTGGCGGCCAGCATGGAGCGCGTCGCGCGCGGCGATCTCCCGCCGCCCATCGAGGCCATCTGGCGGGGCGAGCTGCTCGCGCTGATGCGCAGCGTCAACGGCTGCGTGGCGGCGGTGCAGGCGGTGGTCTCCGACGTGGACGCCCTCGCCGAGGATGCGCTGGCGGGGCGGCTCGGCGCCCGGGCCGATGGCGCCCACCACCAGGGCGACTTTCGCCGCATCGTGGAGCGGCTCGACGCCACCCTCGACGCGGTCATCGCGCCGGTGGACGAGGCCTCGCGGGTCCTGGAGGCGCTGGCCGGGCGCGACCTCACCGCCCGCGTCGAGGGCGATTACCGCGGCGACCACGCGCGCATGAAGGCGGCGGTGAACGCGACGGCCGAAGCGCTCGCGGCGGCGCTGGGGCAGGTGGCGGACGCCGTGGCCCAGGTCTCCTCCGCGGCGGCGCAGATCGCGAGCTCGTCGCAGGCCGTGGCGCAGGGCGCGTCCGAGCAGGCGAGCTCGCTCGAGGAGACCACCTCCGCCCTGGAGGAGATGGCCGGACAGACTCGGCAGTCGGCCGACAACGCCAGCCAGGCCGAAGCCATGGCGCGCGAGGCGCGCGGTGCCGCCGAGGAGGGCGGCAAGTCCATCGCCCACATGTCCGGCACGATGGGGAAGATCCGCGTCGCCGCCGAGGGCACCTCCCAGATCATCAAGGAGGTGAACGAGATCGCCTTCCAGACGAACCTGCTCGCCCTCAACGCGGCGGTCGAGGCGGCGCGGGCCGGCGAGGCCGGGCGCGGCTTCGCCGTGGTGGCCGAGGAGGTCCGTCGCCTCGCGCTCCGCTCGAAGCAGGCCGCGAGCCGCACCGAGGACCTCATTCGCGAGTCGGTCTCCCAGGCCGGCACCGGCGAGGCGACGACCCGGGACGTGTCCGAGCGCTTCACCCGCATTGCCGCCGCGGTCGGGCGGGTCACCGACCTCGTCTCCGAGATCGCCGCCGCCGCCCGTGAGCAGTCGCAGGGGCTCGAGCAGCTCAACAAGGCCATGGGCGAGATGGACGCGGTCACCCAGCAGAACGCCGCCAGCTCGGGGGAGTCGAGCTCCGCCGCCGCCGAGCTGTCCGGCCGCGCCGGCGAGCTGGCCGCTCTCGTGGATGGCTTCCAGCTGGAGCGCCCGTCGGGCGCCGCCACGCCGCCGCCGAGCTTCCAGACCGTCGCCGCGGGCCAGACGGCCGAGCCCGCGCTCCGCCTCACCAGCAACTGAGCAGCGACCCACCTTCACAAGGAGTAGCCCGCATGTCCCTCGCCAGCCTCGCCCTCGTCCTCGCCCTCGGCGCCGATCCCGGCACCATCGCCATCGGGGTCTACGGTCCCCTCACCGGCAACGCCTCCGCCGGCGGGCGCTCCCAGCTGCAGGGTGCGCAGCTCGCCGCCGAGGAGATCAACGCAGCGGGAGGCGTGCTCGGCAAGAAGCTCGTCCTGGTGGAAGGGGACGACGAGGCGAAGCCGGAGAAGGGCGCCCAGCTGGTGAAGGACATGCTGGCGAAGGGCGTGGTGGCGCTCGTGGGCCCGGTGAACACCGGCGTCGCGAACGCCACGCTCGGCCTCGCCAACGAGCGCAAGGTCCCGCTCCTCGTCGCGGCTGCCACCGGCAACAAGGTGAACGAGCTGTTCGTGGAGACCCCCGACAACTACGTCTTCCGCGTGGCGGCGAGCGATCTGCTCCAGTCGTCGCTCATCGTGCGGGAGGCCGTCGAGGCGCGCGGCTACAAGCGCCCCGCCATCCTCTGCGACGACACCCCGTACGGCCAGCAGGGCAAGGCACGGCTCGAGGCGGCCCTCGAGCGGCGCGGCCTGAAGCCGGTCTCGGTGGGGGTCTTCAAGGTGAACGACAAGGACATGTCCGCCCAGGTGAAGGCCGCCAAGGCCGCCGGCGCGGACGTGCTGCTCTCCTACGGCATGGGGGCGGAGATGGCGCAGGTGGCGCGCTCGCTCGAGAAGCTGGCGTGGAAGGCGCCCATCATCGGCTCGTGGCAGCTCTGCAGCGCCGGCTTCCTCGAGAACGCGGGCGCCTACGGCGACGGGGCGCTCATGCCGCAGACGTTCATCGAGTCCGGCGCCGCCGACCGGCAGGCCCGCTTCGCCGAGGCCTTCCGCAAGAAGCACGGCGTGCCGCACATCGCCATGGGCCCGGCCGGCGCGCAGGGCTATGACGCCGTGAAGCTGGTGGCCCAGGCGGTGGCACAGGCGAAGTCCACCGACGGCGCGAAGGTGAAGGCTGCGCTGGAAAATCTGGAATCCCCCTGCGATGGCGCCATCGCCCGCTACACGCGGCCCTTCAGCTCGAACGACCATGAGGGCATCAAGAAGCCGCAGGTCGCCTGGGGCATGGTGAAGGGCGGGGTCGTCGTGCCGGCGACGCGCTAGACCCGTGACCTCCCTACCGCGCACCCGTCCCGCGAGGTGGGCGCGGGTGCGCGGAATGCGGCGGCCGGGGCGGGCGTTGCCGACGCGGCTCGAAACATGGGAGAAGACCGCTCATGAGAACTCGCATCGTCAGCACCGCCCTCGCAACCCTCCTCCTCGCCGGCTGTGCCACCGCGGGCAAGCGCACCGCCATCGGAGCGGGCGGCGGCGCCGCCGCTGGAGCGGGGATAGGGGCGCTGCTCGGCGGCTGGAAGGGCGCCGCCATCGGCGCGGGCGTCGGCGCGCTGGCCGGCGGGTCCGTCGGCCTCTACCTCGACAAGCAGGCGAAGGAGCTGGAGGAGGTCGCCGAGACGAAGCGCACCGAGAACGGCGTGATCGTCAAGATGAAGAGCGAGATCCTCTTCGACACCGGCAGCGCCGTGCTGAAGGACGGCGCCATGGCGCAGATCGAGAAGGTCGGCGACATCATCGCCAAGTACGGTGACGACCGCATCCGCGTCGAGGGGCACACCGACTCGACCGGCAGCCCGGCCAAGAACGAGGAGCTCTCGCTGCGCCGCGCCGACGCCGTGAAGCGCGTCCTGCTCGGCCGCGGCGTCCAGGAGGGCCAGATCACCGCGCTCGGCATGGGCGCGACGAAGCCGCTCGGCGACAACAAGACCGCCGGCGGCAAGGCCCAGAACCGCCGCGTCGAGCTCCACATCGACGTCCCGCAGCCCAGCTAGACAGGCCGGTCCGCCGCGCGTCCGCCCCGGCCGGTCGCCTACGCGTGGGCCGGGGCTCGGGCCGGGCGGCGCTTCGGCCCCCGCGCGGTGAGGGGCCACGCGAGCCACAGCATGCCGAAGAGCACCAGGGCGGCGCCCCCGACCAGCGCGGCGGGGCGGACGCGCTCGGTCAACTTGAAGGCGACGAGCGCCAGGTCCCCGCTCAGCGCCAGCGCGAGCGGCACCATCGCGCCGAGCACGAAACGGCTCGCCACCCGGTGGAAGCGGGTCGTCTCCTCCCCGCGCTCCGCGATGCGGTGGTACGCCGCCGGCGCGATGAGCAGGACGACCGCCAGCGCGGTGAGCAGGATGTCGACGAGGTGCAGCCACTGGGCGTTGCGAGGCAGCTTCTGGAAGGTTTGCATCAGCGTGACCGCGAGCTGGAAACCGAGCAATGCCTGCACGCCGGGCAGCACCATGCGCGCCTCGGTCAGGACGTGGCGGATCTTCTTGTCGATGGGAGTCGTCTCGGGCATTTCGTCCTCGCGGTGAGGGGGGCGCCGCCGCAGGGCGGGGAGGAGGTACCAGCAGGCGAGCGCGACCACAGCGGCGGCGCCGCCGGCGACCAGCCCGCCGCGCGCCCCGAGGCCCGCCACGCGCGGAGCCGCCACCATGAGATCGAGCCCCAGCGACAGCGCGAACGGCAGGAGCGCCGCGGCGGCGCAACCCGACGCGGTCCGCACCGTCCGCTCGGTGTCCGTGCCGTTCTCGACGAGCTGGTGGAAAGGCGTGGGCGCCACGAGCAGGCCGAAGGCGACGGCGAGCAGGACGAGCGAGCAGAGCTGGGCCGTCTGCGCCGAGGGTGGCAGCTCGTCGAAGCCAGACTCGAAAAAGGCGCGGAAGCCGAACCCGATGAGGATCTGGACGCCCAGGATGAGGATCCGATCCTCGTCGAGCGCGTTCTGCACGCGACTCGTCAACTTGGCCACACGGAGGCTCCTCGGCGCACACGCCGTTGCCCAAAGGTGGTGCTCGGCTGACCGCCCGGGCAATCTCCGGAGGTCCGCTTGGGCGGGCGTGCCTTGTTGCCGAGCAACCGACACCTTACGTTCATTCTTGAAAGGTCATCTGTTGGACACCTCCAGCGTGGACAACTCCAGCGGAGCGACGGCAGACGTGGAAGCTGGTCGGTCTCGCGTGAGCGTGGACAGCGACGCGTTCCGGCTCTTCGTCGAGAACGTCGGGGACTACGCCATCTACATGCTCGATCCCGAGGGCCGGGTCGCCACCTGGAACCGCGGCGCCGAGCGCATCAAGGGTTATTCCGCCGCCGAGATCGTGGGCCAGCACTTCTCGCGCTTCTATCCGCCGGAGGAAGTCGCCGAGGGGAAGCCGGAGCGGGAGCTCCAGGAAGCGGCGCGCTGGGGTCAGATCGTGGGCGAGGGATGGCGCGTGCGCAAGGACGCCTCGCGCTTCTGGGCCAGCGTCGTCCTCACGGCTGTCCACTCGCCGGAGGGCCAGCTGCTGGGGTTCGGCAAGGTCACTCGAGACCTCTCGGAGCACAGGAAGGCGGAGCAGGGACGACTGGCCGTCGCCGCGCGCGAGGAGGGCGTCCGTGCTCGGGAAGAGCTGCTCGTCATCGCGGCCCACGAGCTGCGCAACCCCATCGCCGCCCTGCAGCTCAACGCCAACCTTCTCCACCGGCTGGCGGAGACGGGAGACGGCGGCAACCCCGAACAGCTGGCAGCGCGGGTGAAGCGCCTGCAGCACTCGGCGACGCGCCTGTCCCGCCTCATCGACGCGGTGCTCCGCGTCGCCATCCTGCTCGAGCCGCGGGAGATCGAGCTCGACCGTCGCGCGCTCGAGCTGCGGGCGCTCGTCGCCGTCGTCGTGGACGACCATCGAGCCGACGCCGCCGGCGCCGGCTGCGCGGTCGACGTCGAGCCGGGCCCTCCCGTGGTGGTGCTCGGCGACCGGGCGCTCGTGGAGGTCGCGGTGGGAAACCTCCTCGCCAACGCCTTCAAGTACGGGGCGAAGCAGCCCGTGACGGTCCGCGTGGAGCTGCGCGGCGAGCGGGCTATCCTCTCCATCCACGATCGCGGGATGGGCATCCCCGCCGATCGGGAGCTGACGCTGTTCGACCGGTTCAGCAGGGGGGTCTCGACGCGTCAGTACGGGGGGCTGGGGCTCGGCCTGTGGACCGTGCGCGCCATCGCCGAGGCGCATGGCGGCGGCGTGCGCGTCACGAGCGAGGCGGGCGAGGGCTCCACCTTCGAGATCGATCTCCCCGCCGTCCAGCCGCCCCAGGTCGAGCGGGCCGGCTGACGATTCATCAGGCGAGCAGCTCCCCGAGCAGCGCCCGCGCCGCCCGCACGCCCGAGATGCGGAGCTCCGCCCGGCTCGGGGACGGCCCGACGTGGATGGCGATCGCGCCGGCCGGCAGCGCCGCGAAGAGGTCCTCGTCGGTGCGGTCGTCCCCCATCGCGAGCAGGAGCGTGTCGGCGGCCGCGCGGGCGCGGACCTCCGCCACCGCCAGCCCCTTGTTCACGCCGCGCGGCCGCACCTCGAGCACCATGTCGCCGGGCAGGATCTCGAGGGGCAGGTCGCCGATGAGCGACCGAAGGTGAAGCGTGAGCTCCTTCGCCTGGGCGGCGCCGTACTCCGGATCCGCCGAGCGATAGTGCCAGGCGAACCCGGCCGTCTTCTCCTCGATGAGGGTCCCCGGCGTACGGTCCGAGAACTCGCGCAGGATCGCCAGCACCGGCTCGCGCCAGGTGAGGGGCGGCGCCGCGGTGGCGGCCGTCCAGCCGCCGCCGGGCAGGCGGCCCCAGAAGCCGTGCTCGGCGAAGAGACCCACCGGCAGGAGAGCGAACCAGCGCTCCATCGTGGCGCGCCGGCGCCCGCTCACGAGATGCACCTCCGTGCCGCGGCGCGACGCGAGCCGGCGCAGGAGCGCGAGCAGCGCCGCGTCGGGCGCCGCCAGCTCCGGGGTCGCAGCGAACGGGACCAGCGTGCCGTCGTAGTCGAGCAGGAGCGCCAGACGCTCCGCCTGACGCGCGCGCTCCAGGGCCTGGCGCAGCGCCCCGGGCGGCGACAACGCCGGCGACGCGGGCTTGGCCGCCGCCTGCTCGAGGCGCGCGATGAAGTCCTTCGCCCACGCGTGCACGTCGCGGGTCATCACCCGCTCGCGCAGGAGCGCGAGCCGGGTGCGCCGCTCCTCCTCCGGGAGCGTGAGGGCCTGGTAGAAGACCTCCGCCGTGCGCTGGACGTCGTACGGATTCACCAGGAGGGCCTCCGTCATCTCGGCCGCGGCCCCGGCGAACTCGGAGAGGACCAGGACGCCGTCCCCATCGCTGCGGGCCGCGACAAACTCCTTCGCGACGAGGTTCATTCCGTCCCGGAGCGGGGTCACCAGCACCGCGTCGGTCGCCCGGTAGAGCGCGACGATCTCGGCCTGCGACAGGCCGCGGTACAGGTAGTGAATGGGCGACCAGTCCGGGGTGGCGAACTCGCCATGGATGCGGCCGACGAGCGCGTCCACCTCCTCCCGCAGCTCGCGGTACGCCTCGACGTTCTCGCGCGAGGGCACCGCCACCTGCACGAGCCGGACCTTCCGGGTCAGCTCCGGGTGCGCGCGCAGGAGGGCCTCGAAGGCGAGCAGCCGGCGCTGGATGCCCTTCGTGTAGTCGAGCCGGTCGAGGCCGAGCAGGAGCTGGTGGCCCTCGCGGCGGTGGCTCGCGACGAGCTCCTCCACCTCCGGCGAGGAGGCCAGCGCGGAGAAGTGCGCCGCGTCGATGCCCATGGGGAAGACGCCCATCCGCACCTCGCGTCCCTGCCAGCGGAGGCGGTCGACCTCGGTGGTGGCGCCGACGAGCCGGAGCGCCGCCGAGGCGAAGTGCCGGAGGTAGGTGGCGGTGTGGAAGCCGAGCAGGTCGGCCCCGAGCAGGCCCTCGAGGAGCCGCTCGCGCTGCGGCAGGAGCCGGAAGATCTCGGAGGAGGGGAAGGGGATGTGGAGGAAGAAGCCGATGCGTGCGTCCGGGACCCGCTCGCGCAGCATGGCCGGGACCAGCATGAGCTGGTAGTCGTGGATCCAGACGAGGTCGCCCGGCTGCCAGCGCGCCGCCACCTCATCGGCGAAGCGCGCGTTCACCTGCTCGTACGTGTCGAACCCGCTCACCTCGTTCGGCAGGCGCGCCACCGAGTAGTGGAAGAGCGGCCAGAGGATGGCGTTCGAGTACCCCTCGTAGTAACGGGCGATCTCGTCGGCGCTGAGCGGCACACCCGCGAGCCTCAGCTCCGCCAGTCGCCGATCGACCTCGCGGCGGGCGCCGTCCGGGAGTCGCTCGAGGTCCCCCGGCCAGCCGATCCACAGCCCACCGAGCCGCTCGTGCGGACCCTTCATGCCGGTGGCGAGCCCCCCCGTGCTGGGCTCCACCGAGACGGCGCCGCCTTCGGCGAGCCTCACCGTGATGGGCAGGCGGTTCGAGACGATGAGCAGTCGCGGCATGGAGAGAAAGTCGGCACGCCACGGCTACACGACACCGCGTCGCCGCCTCAGTCGCGAGGGATCAACCCGACACGGCCGCCAGCTCCGGGAGGAACGGTGCGAGGACCGCGAGGAGGTCGTCCGGCGTGAACGGCTTGTGCAGCGTGCGGTTGGCCGTCACGCCTGCTTCCCGATCCCCCGTGATGACCACCACCGGGATGCGTGCGATACGCGGGTCCTCGAGCTGACGCCTCCGAAACTCGCGACCACCCATGCCGGGCATGTGGATGTCGAGCAGGACCACGGCCGGCCGCCAGGTGGCCATGAGCTCGAGCGCCTTTCGGCCTTCATCGGCCGAGAGGACGATCATCCCTTTGCTCGCGAGCAGCTCCGCGACCGCGTCGCTCGCCTCGGCGTCGTCCTCCACCAGCAGAACCTTCGCCCCCATGTTTTGAGATTTAGGAACTGCCCGGCGCCGCCGCATCCTCGCTGGCGTAGCGTTTTTTTAGTGAGGGGCGCTCGCTTCCCCGGGCTGGATCGGAGAGGCTACTTGTTTTCGAGAGGAGCTCCCCATCCCTTCGCCGCGCGCGCTGCTCGTCTATCCACGCTTCGGACCAGCCTCGTTCTGGAATTACCGTGCCACCTGCGAGGCCGTGGGCGCGCGCTATTCGGCGACGCCGCTCGGCCTCATCACGGTCGCGGCGCTCCTGCCTCCTTCGTGGGAGGTCCGGCTGGTCGACTGCAACGTCGACGACCTCGCCCCCTCGGACCTCGAGTGGGCCGATCTGGTGATGACAGGCGGAATGTTGCCGCAGCAGAATGACACGTTGCGCGTCATGGCGCTCGGCCGGGCGGCCGGGAAGAAGGTGGTGGTCGGGGGGCCGGACGTCACCGCGCGCCCCGAGATCTATGCGGCGGCCGACTTCCAGGTGCGGGGCGAGGCGGAGGAGCTCCTGGGGGCCTTCGCGGCGGACTTCGAGGCGGGCGCCGCCGGCGGGGTCTACCGGGCTGGAGACTTTCCCGACGTGACGCGCTCGCCCGTGCCGCGCTTCGACCTGCTCCGGCTCGAGCACTACATGAACGTCGGGGTGCAGTTCTCGCGGGGTTGCCCGTTCGACTGCGAGTTCTGCGATGTGGTGGAGCTGAACGGTCGCGTGCCGCGCACGAAGACCGTGGAGCAGGTCCTGCGCGAGCTCGACGTGCTGCTCTCGCTCGGCTGGCGAGGGCACGTCGACTTCGTCGACGACAACCTCATCGGGAACAAGAAGGCCGCGAAGCCGCTCCTGCGGGCGCTCGCCGGGTGGCTCCGCGAGCGCCGTCACCCCTTCGAGTTCTCCACCGAGGCGAGCATCAACCTCGCCGACGATCCGGAGCTCCTCGCGCTCATGCGCGCCGCCAACTTCTTCGCCATCTTCGTCGGCATCGAGACGCCCGACCCGGAGGCGCTCCGAGCGACGCACAAGCTGCAGAACACGCGGCGTGACCTGGCGGAGAGCGTCCGCACCATCCACCGCGCCGGGATCTTCGTGAACGCGGGCTTCATCGTCGGCTTCGACGCGGAGCGCGGCAGCGTCGCCGACGCGATGGTGTCCTGCATCGAGGCGTCGTCCGTGCCGGTGTGCATGGTGGGGCTCCTCTACGCCCTACCCCGGACCCGCCTGGCGGTGCGGCTCGCCGCCGAGGGCCGGCTGCACCCGCACGAGGTGAAAGGCGACGACGCCGACCAGTGCACCTCGGGGCTCAACTTCGACACGCTCCGCGACCGCGCCGAGGTGCTCGCGGATTACGGCGACGTGCTGGCGCGGATCTACGCCCCGGCGGCTTTCTTCGGTCGGGTGCGGCGGGTCGGCCGCGATCTCGACCGCGGAGCGTATCGCCTGCGCCAGCCGCTGCGGAACGTCTTGCGCGACCTGCGCGCCTTCGGCCGCATCGTCCTGCGCCTCGGCGTTCGCGACCGCGTGGCGCGCGGACCGTTCTGGGGCGCCGTCGTGGACACGCTCTTGCACAACCCACGCGCGCTCAAGATCACGGTCTCGTTCGCCGCCCTCTACCTCCACCTGGGCCCGTTCGCCCGCGCGCTGTCGGCGCGGGTGGAGGCGCAGCGGCAGGAGGCCGCCACGCAGCGAACCTCCGCCACCCCCGGGCGGGACGCGTCAGTCGCCGTCTAGCGCGCCTGGTGAGTGAGCGCCTCGACCGCGGAGATGGCATCCCTGAGCTGAGGCGTGGGCGCGCGGCTGCGGTCGGCGTCGCGCACCAACCGACGGGTCCGGCTGATGGCCTGGGCCAGCGCAACTTGCTCGACCCCGCCTCCTTGCTGCAGGAGGTCTTCGGCCTTGCGCAGTCGCAGCTTCAGTTCCGCGAAGTCGTCGTTCACGTATGTGTCATAGCGCAAACAGGGCCCCGCCGCCCGACGATGAGGCGCTCGCCCAGAGCGCTCGCTCGCCGCCCCGGCCGTACGAGGCACGGCCGGGCGAGCTACCGCCTGCTTCGGCAGGGGACGGCACCGAAATGGCACGCCGAAGCCTTGAGCGCGAGCGGCCGACGTGATCTACTCGGCAGTCCCATGCACGCGTTCGTGGTGGAGGACGACCCGGATCTGCGAGAGCTCGCCTCCGCGGCGCTCGAGCGCGCGGGGTGGACCGTCGACCTGGTCGAGGACGGGCTCGCCGCGCTGGGATCGATCCGCCGCGTGATCCCGCAGGTCATCGTGCTCGACCTCCGCATGCCGAACCTCGATGGCGTGGAGGTCTTGAAGCTGCTCCGCTCGACCGAGGTGGGTCGCCAGATCCCGGTGGTCGTCACGACGGGCGCCGCCATCGACGACTCGGTGCGGGCCCTCGCGACGGCGATCCTGGTCAAGCCCTTCTCGCTCGACGACCTCGTGCGGGTGGTCACCGAGGTCACCGAGAGCGCCGTCCCGAGCCTCGCCTGACCGAGCGCTCGCCCGCGCGCACATGTGACCACCCGGCCGGCACCTGCGGTCGCCGGCGAAAAGCGCGCCAGCCGGGATGTCTTGTGCGAGATCCGTGGTTTCAGTTGTCGTAGGTCCTCCGGTCGCTTGCCCGCCGCTCCATCGAACGAGGTCCCGAACCGATGAAGAAGTTCCTGGCGCTCCTCTCGTCCCTCAAGCTCGCCGTCATCCTCATCGTCCTGCTGCTGCTCGGGCTCGCCGCCGGGACCATCATCGAGTCGCGAGCTGGCGTGGAGGTGGCTGGGCGCACCGTCTACTACGCGCCCTGGTTCCTCGGACTCGAGGCGCTCTTCGCGGCCAACGCCCTGGCGTCGATCGTCTCCCTCTACCCGTGGGGCCGGATCCGCTTCGGCTACCTCGTCACGCACTCCTCGCTGGTGGTCATCCTGGCCGGCGCGCTCGTGACGGTCTTCTTCAAGACGGAGGGCCAGATCGGGCTGTGGGAGGGGACGAGCGGCAACGTCATCGAGCAGGTCGAGGGCGGCCGGCTGGTGGGGCGGCACACGCTGCCGTTCACGATCGGCCTGGTCGACTTCCAGCTCGAGCGCTACCCCGGGACGATGCGGCCGTCCCAGTTCCGGAGCCAGGTGGTCATCACCGACACCGACACGGGCAAGAGCGAGCCAGCCGCCATCTGGATGAACCACCCGCTCGACGTGAAGGGTTATCGCGTCTTCCAGTCGAGCTACCAGCAGGACGGCACGCGCGAGGCGTCGGTCTTCTCGGTATCGAAGGACCCTGGCCAGCTCATCGTGTTCATCGGCTATGGCCTGCTCGTGCTCGGCATGAGCATCGTGTTCGCGACCCGCATCCGCACGCGGCAGCGAGCCATCGCCGCCCGGGAGCAGGGGAGCCGGACCCAGGCCGCGCCCTCGGTCGCCGCACGGGTCGGCGTCGCGCTGCTCGTGGCGGCCGTGGCCGGCACGGCGAGTGCCGCGGCCCCCGAGGTCGAGACCCTCCGGCGCCTGCCGGTGCAGCATGACGGCCGCAGCATGCCCTTCGACACCTGGGCCCGCGAGGTGGTGTGGAACGCGACCGGCGCGCGCTCGTGGCAGGGCGAGGATGCGGTGGAGGTGACGGCCCGCTGGCTCGCGGATCCGAACGCCGCGGCGCAGGCGCTGGTGTTGCCGGTGAACGGCGACCTCGCCGCGGCCATCGGCGTGCCGGGCGCCGATCGCGTATCGTTCGCCCAGGTGGCGCAGAGCCAGGGCTTCCGCGAGCTCATGGGAAAGATCCAGGAGCTCGAGGGGCGCAACGAGGCGCGGCACGGGGTGCTCGCCGATGCCGAGAAGCTCCTCGAGCGCGCCCAGCGCCTGCAGGAGATCGCGAACGGCACCTCGGTCCGGCCCATCCCCGTTCCGGGGCAGCCGGTGGCGCAGTGGCAGCTCGCGCCCACGCCTGGCCTGCCGGGCCTGTTCGCCGTCGCGAGCGGGCCGCGGCTCGACGGCTGGCCCACCGCCGAGGCCATCGACCGCGAGATCACGTACAACGCCGTCCGCCCGACGCGGGTGGCCTGGCTGGTGCTGGCGGCCGCGCTCGCCTGCGCCGTCGTCGGCTGGCGCACGCGGCGCCGCGCCCTCGACGTCGCCGCGGCGGTGCTGCTCGTGGCCGGCTTCGCCGTGATGAGCTGGGGGATCGGCACGCGCTGGGCGGTGGCAGGGCGCGTCCCCGCTTCCAACATGTTCGAGTCGCTCCTCTTCCTGGCCTGGGGCGTGGGCCTCTTTGCGATCGTCGCGCTCCTCTTCATCCGCAACCGGCTCCTCGTCGTGAACGCCAGCGCGGGCGCCGCCCTCACCATGGCGCTCACCGACCTGTTGCCCATCGACGGCTTCATCCACCCGATGGCGCCGGTCCTCTCCGGCACGCCCTGGCTCGCCATCCACGTGCCCATCATCATGGTGAGCTACGCGGTGCTGGCGATGGGCGTCATCATCGCGCACATGCAGATCGCCTTCGGCGCCGTGCGCGCCGACCGCGAGGAGCTGGTCGCCAAGATGGCCGACCTCAACTACTGGTACATGCTGGCGGGGTCGATCCTCCTCATCGCCGGCATCCTCACCGGCTCGATCTGGGCCGCGTCGTCGTGGGGCCGCTACTGGGGCTGGGATCCGAAGGAGGTCTGGTCGCTCGTGGCCTTCCTCGCCTACATGGCCATCCTGCACGGCAAGGTGGATCGCATCCTGGGTCGGTTCGGCGTGGCGGCGGTGAGCATCGTCGCCTTCCAGACCATCCTCATGACGTATCTGGGCGTGAACTATGTCCTCGGCACGGGGATGCACGCCTACGGCTTCGGGAACTCTCCCATCGTCATGTGGATGTTGCTCATCGTGGCCGCCGAGGCCGCCTTCCTCGCCTGGGGCTACCTGGCGCATCGCCGCACCGGGAGGCTCGAGATCGCAGCCTGACGCGCCGGACATCCTCGCAGCACGCACCCGGCCAGCCCCGCTCCTGCGGCGGCTGGCCGTCGCACGTCTGGCGGGGGAGGTCTCGCGGTGCTGGGCCGGGAGGAGCGTTACAAGCCGAAGTGAGGAGGGCAGCGCCGTGTCGAACGCACCTGACGCGATGGGACGGCGGCGCTTCCTCGCGCTCGCCGGTGGCGCCGCGGCCGCGCTGGCGGTGCCGGACCGGGCCGACGCGTCGGGTCCGGCGGGGAGGACGCGCATGCTGACGCGTCGGGTCCCGCGGACCGGCGAGGAGCTCCCGGCCATCGGCCTCGGCACCTGGCAGACCTTCGACGTGGGCGAGGACGCCGCGCAGCGCGCGCCGCTGCGCGAGGTGCTGCGCACCTTCTTCGAGGGCGGTTCGCGCCTCATCGACAGCTCGCCCATGTACGGCCGGTCGGAGGCGGTGGTGGGCGATCTCCTGCGCGGCACCCCCTGGGCGGCGCGGGCCTTCGTCGCCACCAAGGTGTGGACGAGCGGCCGCGCGGAGGGCGTGGCGCAGATGGAGGAGTCGGAGCGCCGCCTGGGCGGGCGCATCGACCTCATGCAGATCCACAACCTCGTCGACTGGCAGTCGCACCTGCCCACCCTGCGGACATGGAAGGAGCAGCGGCGCATCCGGTACACCGGGGTCACGCACTACGCGCCGACTGCCTTCGACGAGCTGGAGCGGATCTTGCCGCACGAGCGGGTGGACTTCGTGCAGCTCCCCTACTCGATCGGCGTGCGCGAGGCGGAGCGGCGCCTCCTGCCGGCGGCGCGCGACACCGGCACGGCGGTCATCGTGATGCGGCCCTTCGAGGCTGGCGCGCTCCTGCGCGAGCTCGCCGCAAAGCCGCTCCCCGGCTTCGCGGGCGAGCTCGGGGCGACGAGCTGGCCGCAGCTCCTGCTGAAGTGGATCCTTGCCCATCCGGCGGTGACCGTCGTCATCCCGGCCACCTCGAGCCCGCGCCACGCCGCGGACAACCTCGGGGCCGGGGTGGGGCGGCTGCCGGACGAGCGGCAGCGGGCGCAGATCGCGGCCGCGGTAGGGGCGTGAGGAGCTACCCCGGCCGGATGGCCCCGAGGCTCGTCAGGAGGATGAGCAGGATGAGCACCGGGGCGGCCCAGCGGATGAGGAGGAACAGCACCCGCCCGTGCCAGGGCGGCCGGGCGTAGCCCGCGTCCATCTCGGCGAGGAAGGACGAGCGGGAGAACAGCCAGCCGCCCACCACCGCGATGGCGAGGCCGCCCACGGGCAAGAGCACGTTGGACGAGAGGAAGTCGAACAGGTCGAAGAAGCTCTTCCCGAACGGCTTCACCCCGGCCAGCACCGGGCTCTGCGAGAGCGTGGCGAGGATCCCGAGCGCGAACATGAGGCCGCCCGTCAGCGCGGCTGCGGCCGGCCGGCGGAGGTGCCCCTTCTCGACGAGGACCGCGACCGGCACCTCGAGCAAGCTCACCATGGCGCCGATGGTGGCGATGGCGGTGAGGAGGAAGAAGAGCGCGGTGAAGAGCCCGCCTCCCGGCATCTTCGAGAAGATGAGCGGGATGGTGTTGAAGAGGAGCCCCGGCCCGCCGGCCGGCGTGCCGCCGAAGGCGAAGACGGCCGGGAAGATGGCGAGCCCGGCCAAGAGCGACACGGCCGTGTCGGCGAGCGCCACCCGCGCCGCGTTGGGCACGATGCGCGTGCCGTCGGGCAGGTACGAGCCGTAGGTGGTCATGGTGCCCATGCCGAGCGAGAGCTTGAAGAAGGCGAGGCCGAGCGCGGAGAGCAGCACGGCGCCCGAGAGCTTGGAGAGGTCGGGCCGGAACAGGTACTCGACGCCGCCCCAGGCGCCGGGCAGCGTGAGCGCGCGCAGGTCGCACACGAGCAGCAGCGCGAACAGGAGCGGCATGAGGGTCTTCGTGACCTTCTCGATCCCTCGCGACACCCCGGCCGCGATGATGCCGCTCGTGAGCACGAGCACCCCGAGCTGCCACAGGAGCGGCTCGACGGTGCCGCCCGCCAGCGCGCCAAAGGTGTCCGGCGTGAGGGGCCGACCCGTGGCGAACGCGCCGATGGACTTGAACACGTAAGCGAACACCCAGCCCGCCACGTCCGTGTAGAAGGCCATGATGAGGAGCGCGGAGGCGACGCCCGCCCAGCCGATGACCGACCAGAACCGCTGGCGCGGAACGACCCGCGCGTACGCGCGCACGGCGTCGAGGCGCATGTGCCGGCCGATGACGTGCTCCACGACCATCACCGGTAGCCCCACCAGCGCCACCGCCAGCAGGTAGGTGAGCACGAAGGCGGCCCCGCCGTTCGAGCCGGTCAGGTACGGGAACTTCCAGATGTTGCCGAGGCCGATGGCCGAGCCGACGGTGGCGGTGAAGGCCCCGAGCGTCGAGGCGAAGCTGTCGCGGGCAAACGCGGACGGGGCGGGTGTGCTGCGGTCCTCGGCGAGTGGTCGCATGCGGCGGAGTTTACGACGTATGAGACCCCGATGGGTGCGTTCACTCGCCGCTCGCGCCACGGATCCGCTCCGGGCGGCGGGGGACAAGCCCCCGCCCTACACCCGAAGTAGGGCGGGGGTTCATCCCCCGCCGTAGCTGCTTCACCGGGACGAGACGCGCTCCGGGGCGGTTCGCTCGCGCCAGCCGCCGCCCAGCGCGCGGTAGAGATCGACCAGGTTCGTCAGGCGCGCGAGCCGAGACTGGATGAGCAGCTGCTGCGCCGCGAAGAGGTCGCGCTGGGCGGTGAGCAGGGTCAGGTAGCTGTCCACGCCCTTGCGGTAGCGGAGGTCCGAGAGCTGGTAGCGGCGCTCCTCGGCCCGCACGCGCGCCTGCTCCGACTCGAGCTGCGCGTCGAGCGCGGCGCGGGAGACGAGCGCGTCCGCCACCTCGCGGAACGCGCCCTGGATGGCGCCCTCGTAGCGCGCCACCTGGATCGACTTGCGCACCTCGGCCACGTCGAGGCTCGCCTTGAGCGCGCCGCCCGAGAAGATCGGCAGGTTGAGCCGAGGGCCGAAGTTCCAGGATGAGGAGCCCGCGCCGAACAGGCCCGAGAGCTGCGAGCTGGCCGTTCCGCCGAAGGCGGTGAGTGTGATGGAAGGGAAGAAGGCGGCCCGCGCCGCGCCGATGCTGGCGTTGGCGGAGAGGAGCGCGTGCTCGGCGGAGAGGATGTCGGGCCGGCGCTGCAGGACCTCGGACGGCACGCCGGCCGGGAGCTCGGCGAGGAACGTCTCGGCCTCGAGCGGCTGGGGCGGCGGCAGGCCGGCCGGGAGCGGTTGCCCGACGAGCAGGACGAGCGCGTTCTCGGCGCGATCGCGCTGCTGCTCGGCCACGGAGAGGTTGAAGCGGCTCGCGTGCAGCTGCGACTCGGCGGTGCGCAGGTCGAGCTCGGAGGCGCGGCCGGCCGCGTAACTCTTGCTGGTGAGATCGAACGACGCCGCGACGATGTCGAGCGTCTGCTTCGCGAGCGCCACCTGCGCCTCGAAGGCGCGGTTGGCGAGGTACTGGCTCGCCACCGCGCCCACCAGCGCCAGGTGGGCGCTCCGGCGCGCCTCGTCGGAGGCGAGGTACTCCTCGAGGGCCGCCGTGGAGAGGCTGCGGACGCGGCCGAACAGGTCGAGCTCGAAGGCGGTGATGCTGGCCCCGACACTGAAGGTGTTGGTGGTGACGGGGTGGCCGGTCGTGCTGAGGTCCTGCGGGATGTGCTGACGCGTCGCGGTGCCGGTCGCGGCGAGCGCCGGGAACTGGTCCGCGCGCTGGATCCGGTACTGGGCGCGGGTCAGCTCGACGTTCAGGGCCGCCACGCGCAGGTCGCGGTTGTTCGCGAGCGCGAGCTCGATGAGCGCCTGGAGCCGCGGGTCGCCGAAGACGTCCCGCCAGCCCAGGTCGGCGGGCGCGGTCCCCGCCGCGGCGCTCGCGGAGGGCCAGGCGGGCGCGACCGGGGCCTCGGACCGCTGGTAGCGCGGGGCGAGCGAGCAGCCCGCAAGGACGGCGGCCAGCGCGGCCGCGGCGGCGCTACGCATGGCCGGCTCCCCCGGCGGCCTGGGCGAGGGCGAGCTCCTCCACGTCCTCGGCCTGGCGCTCGGCCTCCTCCTGCTCAGCCAGGTCGCGTTCGGCCCGCGGGGGCCCGGACCGGCGCGCGATGAGCACGAAGAAGAGCGGCACGAACAGGATGGCGAGCACGGTCGCCGAGGCCATGCCGCCGATGACGGCGATGCCGATGGCGTTCTGGCCGCCGGCGCCGGCGCCGCTGGCGATGGCGAGCGGCAGCACGCCCAGGATGAAGGCGAGCGAGGTCATGAGGATGGGCCGCAGCCGCATGCGGGCCGCCTCCAGCGCCGCCTCGATGCTCGTCCGCCCCCGCTCGTGCAGCTCCTTCGCGAACTCGACGATGAGGATGGCGTTCTTGGCCGAGAGGCCGACCGTGGTGAGGAGGCCCACCTGAAAGAACACGTCGTTGGCGTTGCCCTTCAGCAGGGAGGCGAGGACCGCGCCGAGCACGCCGAGCGGGACCACCAGCATCACCGAGAGCGGGATGGACCAGCTCTCGTAGAGGGCGGCCAGGCAGAGGAAGACCACCAGGAGCGAGATGGCATAGAGCGCCGGCGCGTTCGCCCCCGACAGCCGCTCCTCGTAGGAGAGGCCCGACCACTCGAAGCCGATGCCGGAGGGGAGCTGCTTCGCGATCCCTTCCATGGCGGTCATGGCGTCGCCCGAGCTGCGGCCCGGGGACGGCTCACCCTGGATCGCCACCGCGGGGATGCCGTTGAAGCGCTCCAGCTTGGGGGAGCCGAAGGTCCAGCGGCCGGTGGCGAGCGAGGCGAACGGCACCATGTCGCCGTGGCGGTTCCGCACGTACCACCGGTTCACGTCCTGCGGCTGCATGCGGAAGGGGGCGTCGGCCTGCATGTAGACGCGCTTGGTGCGCCCCTTGTCCATGAAGTCGTTCACGTACGCGACGCCCCAGGTCGAGGCGAGCGTCGAGTTCACGTCGGCGAGCGAGACGCCCAGCGCGGTGGCCCGCTGCTGGTCGACGTCGAGCTGGAACTGTGGCGTGTCCTCCAGGCCCGAGGGCCGCACCTTGGCCAGTCGCGCATCCTTTCGCGCCAGCTCGAGGAGCTGGTTGCGGGCGGCGATGAGCGCCTCGTGGCCGACGTTGCCGCGGTCCTCGAGCTGGAGCTCGAAGCCGTTGGCGTTGCCGAGCTCGGTCACCGCCGGCGGGGTGAAGACGAAGACGTTCGCCTCCTTGATGTTCGCGAAGGCCTTCTGGGCGCGCGCCGCCACCGCGTTCGCCTGCAGGCGCGCCGGCTTGCGCTCGTCCCACGGCTTCAGGCGCACGAAGGCGACGCCGGCGTTCTGGCCGCGCGACCCGAAGTTGAAGCCGGCGATCGACATCACCGACTCGATGGACTCCTTCTCGTCCTCGAGCAG
>DASPZP010000315.1:0-5421 GCA_035636195.1 Anaeromyxobacteraceae bacterium | reverse complement strand
CACAGGCCGCGCCGCCGCGAAGGCGCTCACCTTTCTGATCGTGCTTGCGCTCGAGCTGCCTCGAGCCCACGCAGCCGATTCGACCGTGGTCGTGACCGCGGACGCCATCGGGCGTGCCGGGCCCGCAGGAGTGGTCCTGGTAGTGGGAGCGGCCCACCGCTGGGTCGAGCTCGACGGGCTCTCCCCCCTCGAGCGGGTGCGCTATGTCGAGCTGCACGCCTCGGCTGCGGTGAGCCCGGCCCAGGGCGAGGGATCGATCGGGGCTGAATGGGTCCCCATTGCACCGCTGCAGCTCCGGCTCGACTACACGGCCTTTGGCTACTTCGGCGCCAACGGGTCGCGCGTCTCGTTCCCCTCGCCGGAGGCGCGCTTCGGCCAGAGCGAGCTCGATGCCCTCTCCGGCCGCGAGGAGAAGGGGTTCGGCCACCGGGTGCGCGTCAGCCCGGTGCTGCGCGCCCGGGTGGGGAAGCTCGTCATCCGTAACCAGTTCGACGTCGACTGGTACCGGATGTCCGGCACGCCCGGCTGGTACTACGAGGCGGAGAACGACACGCTGCTGTCGCAGAGCGGCTTCCTCCTCCTGGACCGCGCTGCCGTGCTGTATGAGTGGCCCGCCGCCGGCAAGTCCTCTCTGCTGTTGGGCCCCACGTACGAGGTGACCCACGCATTCGACACGCGGCTCACGCGCCAGCGGGTTGGCGCCGCCGTCTTCTTTTCGTTTGGGCCAACCTGGCTGGGCCTGGAGAACGCCCGGCTCTTCGCCTTGGGCGGGGTGAACATGCAGGACCGCAACCGCGACGGGAAGCCCTTCGCCGTGTTCGGCTTCGGCGGTGACCTTCTGCTGAAGAAGACCACGCCATGAACCATCCAGTGGAGAACACCATAACCCTCACCCGACGTGACGCCCTCCGCCTGACTGGTAGTGGGCTCCTGCTGGCGGCTCTCCCAGGCTGCGCAGGCTGGTCGATGCCCGACGTGGCCACGGCTCCCTGGCGGCGGGCCGGCGACGGAGAGGATCCGCGGTTGCGCGCCCTCTCGTGGGCGCTGCTCGCCCCGAGCCCGCACAACCGTCAGGCCTGGCTGGCTGACCTGCGGCGGTCCGGCGAGATTGCCCTCTCGGTCGACACCGCGCGAATGTTGCCGCAGACCGATCCCCCCGGACGGCAGACCACGATCGGGCAGGGCGCCTTCCTCGAGATCCTCGAGATGGCGCTCCGCGAGGAGGGTCTCCTGCCGCGCATCACGCTGTTCCCCCAGGGCGAGTACGGCGGTGTACCGGACGAGCGTCCGGTCGCGCGGGTGGCGCTTGAGCCACATCCTGGCGTGAACCGCGATCCCCTCTTTGCCGTGGTTCCGCGCCGACACACCAACCGCACCGCCTATAACCCCGCCCGCGCGGTGACGCCCTCCACCCTTGACGCGCTCCTCGCGACCTCCGTCCCGGAGGGCGTGGAGGTATCTGGTACGGTAGATCCGGCGTTGCGGGGGCACATCGCCGAGCTCGCCATCCGCGGGATGCAGATCGAGGTCGTCACCCTGCGGACCTGGCGCGAGAGCATCGAGCTCGTTCGCATCGGCGCATCCGAGATCGGGCAGAACCGGGACGGTATCTCGGTGACCGGGTTCGTTCCCTGGCTGGGCCGGAAGCTGGGGCTTGTCTCCGAGCGATCGATGATAGATCCCGGCGGCTCGGCCGTGAAGATGACTCTGGACAGCTCGCGCGATCAGGCGCACACGGCGGGCGGCTGGATGTGGCTCGCCACGCGGGGCAACATGCGCCGGCAGCAGGTGGACGCCGGGCGGGCTTACGTCCGGCTCCAGCTCGCCGCCACTCTCGCCGGCCTCGGGTCGCAGCCGATGAGCCAGCTGTTGCAGGAGTTCCCTGAGATGGCGGGGGCCCAGGCCGACCTCTATCGAGCGCTCGGCCTCGACCCATCGCGCGTCACTTTGCAGATGTTGGCGCGCGTGGGCCACGCCGAGCCGGTCGATCCCTCGTCGCGGCGCGCCCTGGCTTCGATCGTTCGTCTGTGAAGTGCGGCTTCTCCCGCGCGGGAGGGACCGTGTTGCGGGCGCCGTCAGCGAAGCCCTCCTCGGCGTTCGCGAAGCCGGGGACGGTGTTGCAATCGCCCGCGGCCAGCCGTCGGTGTCCGAGCGCTCACGACCCCGCCGGCTGAAAGTCCAGAATTACGCTCTTCCAGGTGAGCGGCGACAGCCGATCACGCGGAGACGCCGCGGACGCGCCGCGACGCCTCATCGACGACCGGCCGCCGCCGCGCGCTCCGCCGGCCTGCACTGTGCCGTCCAGTCAGGGAGCGCGGCGGGCGCTCGAGCCGTGGGCCGTCGGAGACAAAAAGAAGAGGCGGCGCCCGCGCGGGCGCCGCCTCCGTGAAGCTGGTGCTCCGGCCGGGCTACTCGGCGCCGACGCCGAGGTAGGTGCGGAGCTTCTCGTCCTCGAACTTCGCCTGCGCCTGCGCGTCAGGCGAGAGGAGCGAGACGACGATGCCGGCGATGAACGAGGCGGTCATCGAGATGACGCAGGGATTCTTCAGCGGGACGATGGCGGAGCTGAAGCCGAAGACTCCCACCCACACCGTCTCGGAGAGCGTGATCATGCCGACCGAGAGGAGGGCGCCGACCAGGATGGAGGCCACCGCGCCCTGCGTGGAGAAGCGCTTCCACACGATGGACATGAAGAGCGCAGGGAAGTTCGCGCTGGCGGCGATGGAGAAGGCCAGGCCGACCATGAAGGCCACGTTCTGGCCCTTGAAGAGGATGCCGAGCGCGACCGCGAAGACGCCGAAGACGATGGTGGCGGTCTTGGCCGCCTTGACCTGCTCCTCCTCCGTCGCCTTGTTCTTCTTGATGACGTTCACGTAGATGTCGTGCGAGTAAGCCGAGGCGCCCGCCAGGGTGAGGCCGGCCACCACGGCGAGGATGGTGGCGAAGGCCACCGCGGCGATGAAGCCGAGGAAGGGCGTGCCTCCGAGGGTGAGCGCGAGGACCGGCGCCGCCATGTTGCCGCCGGCGTCGATCGCCTTGATGGCCGCCTGGCCACCGGGGATGAGCACCGCCGCGCCGAAGCCGACGATCGGGATGATGATGTAGAAGTAGCCGATGAGGCCGGTCGCGTAGAGCACGCTCTTCCGGGCCGCCTTCGCATCCGGCACCGTGTAGAAGCGCATCAGGATGTGCGGCAGGCCGAGCAGGCCGAGCATGAGGGCCAGGCCGAGCGAGACCGCCTCCAGCGGGTTCTTCGCCAGCGCGCCCGGCTCGAGCATCTTCTGCCCGTAATCGTGCACCACCTTGGCGTAGAGGTCGCCCGGCGAACCCACCTTGATCAGCACGAGCACGGTGAGGAGGGTCACTCCGGCGAGGAGCAGGCAGGCCTTGATGATCTGCACCCAGGTGGTGGCGAGCATGCCGCCGAAGAGCACGTAGGCGAGCATGACCACGCCGACGATGATCTCGGCCCACAGGTACGGGATGCCGAACATGAGCTTGATGAGGTTCCCGGAGCCGACCATCTGGGCGATCGTGTAGAAGAGCACGGTCAGGATGCCGCCCACCGCCGAGGCGATGCGGACCGGCGTCTGGCGCAGGCGGAACGCCACCACGTCGGCGAACGTGAACTTGCCGAGGTTCCGGAGCGGCTCGGCGACGAGGAACATGAGCGCAGGCCAGCCGACGAGCCAGCCGGTGGCGTAGATCATGCCGTCGTAGCCCTTCATCGCCACCATGCCGGAGATGCCGAGGAAGCTCGCCGCGGACATGTAGTCGCCGGCCAGCGCGAGGCCGTTCTGCGCGGCCGACACGCTGCGGCCGGCGGCGTAGAACTCGCTGGAGGTCTTGGTCTTCTTGGCGGCCCAGTAAGTGATGACGAGCGTGATGAGGACGATGACGAAGAAGAAGGAGAGCGCGGTGTTGTTGCGCTCTCCGAGCTTGTACTCGCCGGCTTGGGCCGCGAGCGAGAGGAGCTGCTGAGCGAAGGAGTTCATCAGGAGTGGTCTCCGGTCCTAAGGGGGGTTGGGGCGAAGGTCGCCTACTTGCGCAGCTGTCCCTTGAGCCGCTCGACCTCGGGGTCGTAGCTCGAGTTCGCCCAGACGACGTAGACGGCGGTCAGGACGAAGGCGATCACGATCACGCCGATGCCGAGCGGGATGGCCATCGTGGTCACCTCGCCGATCTTCGACTTCATGAAGTCGGGCGCGTAGGGAATGAGAAGGATGTACCCGTAGTACGTGACGAAGAGCAGGGCCAGCAGCACCATGCTCACCGTCCAGCGGAGCGAGACGAGCCGCTTGAAATCCGGCGACTCGATGATCTCCGTGACCGACTTGTGCAGCTTCGGTTCTTGCCTCGTCACGTTGCGTGCCGTATCTGCCATGCCGCTACTCCTCCAGTGCTGGGCGGTCCCGAGAGCGGGCCGCGAGGTAAACTCGTGTGACGTCTCGACTGCAGGGGCTGCTGGTGCTGGGGGTGCGCACCGCCGGCAGATGCGCTAAGCTCTTGAATTGACGCAGATCAATTACATGTTCTACATGTTCGCTGTAGGTGGAACACTCATGCCACGCCTGCGGCAATTCGTCACGACGCGATGGGTCGAGACGATGAATTCGTCCCTCGCGACCCGAAAAAGGCACGGCGGGGCGGCCCTCGTCGCAGAACGGTCGCCGTGCGCCGCCTGGCCGGCGCTCGAGGCGTCATGAAGATCGCGCTCCTCGCCGATCTCCACGCCAACCTGGGCGCCGTGCGCGCCTGCCTGGCGCACGCGGAGTCCCAGGGCGCCGAGGAATACGCCTTCCTGGGCGATCTGGTCGGCTACGGGCCGGAGCCGGCGGAGGTGGTCGAGATCGTCGCCGAGCACGCCGCCCGCGGCGCGGTGGTGGTCCGCGGCAACCACGACGCCGCCGTGGCGGAGGGCCGGACGGACACCATGGACAAGGCCGCCGCTGCCGCCGTCGACTGGACCCGCGATCATCTGGGCGAGGCGGGCCGTCGCTTCCTCGCTCAGCTGCCGCTCACCGTCCGGCGCGACGGCGCGCTCTTCGTCCACGCCACCGCCGACGACCCGGAGAGCTGGACCTACGTGACCGACGCGCTGCGGGCCGGCCAGAGCATCGCCGCGGCGGGCGCCAGCTGGACCTTCGGAGGACACGTCCACGTCCCGGCGCTCTACTACGCGTCGGCCGGCGGCCGGGCGGTTCACTTCAACCCCGTCCCGGGCGTCAGGATCCCCGTCGCGCCGCGCCGGAAGTGGCTGGCGGTGGTCGGCTCGGCGGGCCAGCCGCGCGATGGCAACCCCGCCGCGTGCTACGCCCTGGCCGATCTCGCCGACGCGGCGCTCACCTTCTTTCGCGTGCCGTACGACGTGACGGGCGCCGCCGCCCGCCTCCGCGCCTCCGGTCTGCCGCCGCGGCTGGC
>DASPZP010000314.1:0-4000 GCA_035636195.1 Anaeromyxobacteraceae bacterium | reverse complement strand
GTCGGGGTCGGGGTCGGGGTCGCGGTCGCGGTCGGGGGTCGGGGTCGCGTTCGCGGTCGCGGTCGGGGGTCGGGGTCGCGGTCGCGTGGCTTTCTCCCTCGCCCCCGCGAAGCAGGGAGAGGGCCGGGGAGAGGGGCTGATTCCGCAATCGCGGCCAGGCCGCCTGAACGGCGGCCATCTCCACTCATCGCAGGATGAGCGCTTCACCCCTCCGGGACCCCGGCGCGTCGCGCCGGATCGCTCGCGGCTCGACGCACTCCTCCGCCCCGCCCGCCTCCCGCGGTATGCTCGCGCCGGAAAATGCCCCGCGCCAAGCTCTCCCGGACGAAGTCGCTCGTAGTGAAGGTCGGCACCGGAACGCTCACCGACGCTGCCGGGGCGGTCGATCCGCAGAACTGTGCCCGGCTCGCCGCCGAGCTGGCGGAGATCGGCCGCGGGCGGCGGCTCATCCTCGTCAGCTCGGCCGCCATCGCCTTCGGTGCCGAGAAGCTGGGGCTCGTGCGCTCGAGGGCCAAGCCGTGGGACATCGCCACCAAGCAGGCGGCGGCGGCGGTGGGGCAGCCGGACCTCGTGCGCGCCTGGGGCGAGGCGTTCGCGCCGCACGGGGTGAAGGTGGCGCAGGTGCTCCTGACGGCGGAGGACCTGGCCAACCGCAAGCGCTTCCTCAACGCGCGCCGCACCTTCGCGCGCCTGCTCGAGCTGGGCGTCCTGCCGGTCGTGAACGAGAACGACACGGTGGCAGTGGCCGAGATCCAGGTGGGGGACAACGACTCGCTGGCCGCGCTCGTCGCGGGCTGCGTCGAGGCGGAGCTGGTCGTCCTGCTCACCGACGTGGAGGGGCTCTACGACCGCGACCCGCGGGAGCCCGGAGCGCGCCTCGTCGGCGACGTCGCGCGCGTCACCGCCGAGGTGGAGCGGATGGCGGGCGGGGCGGGCAGCGAGCGCAGCGTGGGCGGCATGGCCACCAAGATCCGCGCCGCGAGGCGGCTCGCCGCGCAGGGGGTCGGGACGGCGCTCCTCTCCGGCCGCCGCGCGGGCGCGCTGGCGGAGCTCCTCTCCGGCGCGCGCGTCGGCACCTACTTCCCGCCCGAGCCGGAGCGCCTCTCGGGCCGCAAGGGCTGGCTCGCTGCGGCCGCGCGCGGGAAGGGGCTCATCCTGGTGGACGCCGGCGCGGAGCGGGCGCTCACGGCCCAGGGCCGCAGCCTCCTCCCCTCCGGCGTGCGCGGCGTCACCGGGCAGTTCGGGGTGGGGGACGCGGTCGACATCGCCGTCGACGCGCGGCGCCCCTTCGCGCGCGGGCTCGCCGGCTACGGCGCCGACGAGGTCCGCCGCATCGCCGGCCTCAAGACGAGCGAGATCGAGGGCGCGCTCGGGTATAAGTACCTCGACGAGATCGTCCACCGGAACGACCTGGTCCTGCTCGAGGCAGGCCGGGAGGAGCCTTAGAGGACCCGAGATGCGGCAGCCCGCCCCGACCACCCTGCCCGAGGAGATGCGCACCCTCGCCGGCGCCGCGCGCGACGCAGCCCGCGAGCTCTCCCGCGCCTCCACGCAGCAGAAGGACGAGGCGCTGCGCGCTGCGGCCGACGCGCTCGCGAAGCGCTCGCGCACGATCCTGGCCGCCAACAAGGCCGACGTGGCCGCCGCGAAGAAGGCCGGCCAGAACGCCGCCTTCCTCGATCGGCTGGCGCTCGACGCCGCGCGGCTCGACGGCATCGCCCGCGCGCTCGGCGAGGTGGCGTCCCTGCCGGATCCTGTGGGCGAGGTGACGACGAGCTGGCGCCGCCCGAACGGCCTGCGCGTCAAGAAGGTCCGCATCCCGCTCGGCGTCGTGCTGATGGTGTACGAGGCGCGGCCGAACGTGACCGTCGACGCCGCCGCGCTCTGCGTGAAGAGCGGCAACGCGGCGATCCTGCGCCCCGGCTCGGACGCGCTCCGCTCGGCGCTCGCGCTCGGGTCGGCCTTCGCCGAGGGGCTCTCCGCGGCCGGGCTGCCCCGGGCCGCCGCGCAGGTGGTGCCGACGCCCGATCGCGAGGCCACTTTCGCGCTGCTGCAGCTCGACGACCTCATCGACCTCGCCATCCCGCGGGGAGGTCCGGCCCTCATTCGCGCGGTGGCGGAGCGCTCGCGGGTGCCGGTGGTGAAGCACTACCAGGGCGTCTGTCACCTGTTCCTCGACGCCTCGGCGCCGCCCGAGCAGGCGGTGGCGCTCGCCATGAACGGCAAGGTGCAGCGCCCGGGCGTCTGCAACGCGCTCGAATGCCTGCTCGTCCACCGCGCCGCGGCCGGGAAGCTCCTGCCGGTGGTGGGGCGCGCGCTGGTCGAGGCCGGGGTCGAGCTGCGCTGCGAGCCGGCTGCGCTCGCCGCGCTCCGCAAAGCGGGCGTCCCGGCCATCGCCGCCCGCCCCGACGACTTCGGCCGGGAGTTCCTCGACAAGATCCTGGCCGTGCGGGTGGTGGCGGACCTCGACGGCGCCCTCGATCACATCGCGCGCTACGGCTCGCTCCACACCGAGGCCATCCTGACGAGGGACCTCGCGAACGCCCGCCGCTTCGAGCGCGAGGTCACGGCGAGCGCCGTCATGGTGAACGCCTCGACCCGCTTCAACGACGGCGGCGAGCTGGGGCTCGGCGCCGAGATCGGCATTTCCACCACCAAGCTGCATGCCTTCGGGCCCATGGGGCTCGCCGAGCTGACCACCCAGAAGTACGTGGTGGAGGGCGACGGACACGTGAGAGGTTAGGACGCATACGATGAAGAAGACCGCCGTGAAGAAGACCGCTGGGAAGAAGTTCGTCGGTAAGAAGTTCGCCATGAAGCCTGCCGGGAAGAAGAAGTTCGCGAAGCCCGTCGGGGCCACGACCGCTACCGGCAGGAAGGCCCCGCCGCCCAAGAAGAAGGGCGGGCCGCTCCGCAGCAAGAAGCCGGGCCGCAACCAGGTGGCGCGCCCCCGCGCGCTCTCGCCGGTGAAGGCGCTCTCGCCGGGCAAGACGAAGGCGCTCCGCCCGGAGGCCCCGGTCGCGCCCGCCGTGCAGGTCGTCCCACGCGCCGCCGACGCACCCGACCCCTCCCGCCCCCGCGCGCTCGACATCGCCCAGGCGGGCCTCGACAAGAAGGCCGAGGACGTCCTCGTCCTCGACGTGCGCGGGCTCACCTCCTACGCCGACTACTTCGTCCTCATGACCGCCGAGTCCGACCGGCAGGCGGGCGCCATCGCCGACGCGGTCGACGAGAAGCTGAAGGCGCAGGGCGCCTCCAAGGTCGGGGTCGAGGGCTACGAGAGCGGCCGCTGGATCCTCGTCGACTACGGCGACGTGGTGGCGCACGTCTTCAGCCGCGAAGCGCGCGGGTTCTACGATCTCGAGGGCCTGTGGGCCGACGCGCCGCGCTTCGCGGTGCAGGGCTGAGCCCGGCGCACCGGCGCCGCGCGCGACGCGGCCCCCATCACGCACCGCGTCACGCAGCGGCCCAGTCGTCCGCTTGATGATCTCGCCCGCGATCTGCTAGTCGGGTCCATCTCCCCTCGGTCCACACTCTCGGCCTGGCTCGAAGCCGGGCTCGCCCTTTGCAAAGAATGGGCATTTCGAGAGCCGCCGTCGGGTTTGCGTAACCGACCCCTCACACAGCCTGCCAGGCAAACCTTGCAGCGAGGAGAACGCATGTCGAAGCGGCAGATGGTCACCATGGACGGTAACGAGGCGGTCGCGTCGGTCGCGCATCGCATCAACGAGGTCATCGCCATCTACCCCATCACGCCCTCCTCCAACATGGGCGAGTGGGCGGACGAGTGGTCGTCGAAGGGCAAGAAGAACATCTGGGGGACGGTCCCCTCCGTCTCGGAGATGCAGTCCGAGGCCGGCGCGGCGGGCGCGGTGCACGGGGCGCTGCAGGCGGGCGCGCTCACGACGACCTTCACGGCGTCGCAGGGCCTGCTGCTCATGATCCCCAACATGTACAAGATCGCGGGCGAGCTGACCGCGTTCTGCATGCACGTGTCGGC
>DASPZP010000313.1:0-5597 GCA_035636195.1 Anaeromyxobacteraceae bacterium | reverse complement strand
GCAGCTCCTCGACGCTCACGGCGCTCGGCAGGTCGCGCTTGTTGTACTGGACGACGTACGGGAGCTTGTCGAGGTCGTAGCTCTGCTCGGCCAGGTTCACGCGCAGGTTCTCGAGCGACTCGAGGTTCGCCTCCATGCGCTCGAGCTGCGAGTCGGCCACGAAGACGACCCCGTCGACGCCCTTCAGGATGAGCTTGCGCGAGGCGTCGTAGAAGACCTGGCCCGGCACCGTGTAGAGGTGGAAGCGCGTCTTGAAGCCGCGGATCTCACCCAGCGAGAGCGGCAGGAAGTCGAAGAAGAGCGTGCGCTCGGTCTCGGTCGCGAGGCTGATCATCTTGCCCTTCGCGTCCGGGTTGGTCTTGGCGTAGACGTACTGCAAGTTGGTCGTCTTCCCACACAGGCCGGGGCCGTAATAGACGATCTTGCAGTTGATCTCGCGCGAGCTGTAGTTGATGAAGCTCATGTCTACTCGCTGAACAGGTGGTCGATGTCTTCGTCGGTGATCTCGGCGAACGGGCTCTGCGCCCCCGGGGCCGCCTGCTTCTTCAACAGCGCCTCGAACACCCTGGCCAGCTCCTCGCCGGCCTTCTTCACCCGCAGCCTGACCAGGCCGAGCGAGCTCTTCGCGTCGAAGATGACGACCAGCACCACCCGGCCGCCCACGATGCTCATGTGGAGCGACTCGCGCTCACCCTCGTGGAACTGGTTCGGGAACTCCTTCTCGCCGATGAGCTTGGCGAGCCCTCCCATGGCCGCCACGTTGCCGGCGGTGAGGGAAGCGAGCGACGTCGTGTCGAGGTTCTGCGCCTGGCCGGTCGAGGCGATGAGCTGCCCGTTCTTGTCGACGACGAAGACGACCTTCGCGTTCGCGTCACGCGTCAGGCGGTCGCAGATCCCGGCGATGAGCCGGAACTCCTCCTCATACATCACGAGCCCGGAATTCATGAACCTCGCGCTCCTCGCGAACACCGCTCGGCCGCTGCCTTGGGGGATCTACAGCTCGCGCCGCCCGGAGAGCGCGCGCGCCAGCGTCACCTGGTCAGCGTATTCGAGATCGCCGCCCATGGGAACGCCTTGGGCGATGCGCGTCACCTTCACCCCGAGCGGCTTGAGCAGCTTGGCGAGATAGAGGGCGGTCGCCTCGCCCTCCACGTCCGGGTTGGTCGCCACCACGATCTCGTCCACCGGCGCCTGCTCCAGACGCAACAGGAGCTCGCGGATCTTGAGGTCGGACGGCCCCACGCCGTCGAGCGGCGAGAGCGCGCCGTGCAGCACGTGATATCGCCCCCTGTATTCACGGGTGCGCTCCACGGCGACGAGGTCGGGCACTCCCTCCACCACGCAGATGAGGCGCGACTCGCGCCGCGGATCGGCGCAGATGGAGCAAGGGTCCTTGTCGGTCAGCGTCTGGCAGGAGGAGCACAGGCGCACGTCGCGCACCACGCCCGTGATGGCGGCGGCGAGGTCGCCCGCGTAGCCGGCACCCACCTTGAGGATGTGGAAGGCGAGCCGCTGGGCGGTCTTCTCGCCGATGCCGGGGAGGCGCGCCAGCTCCTTCACGAGCCGTGCGATGGGATCCGCGACCGCCATGCGCCGCCCTCAGTACGGCAGGCCGGGGACCTGGATCCCGCCGGTGGACTTCTTCAGGTGCTCGTCGGCGGCGACGCGCGCCTTCTCCGCCCCGGCGTTGACGGCCGCGGCGACGAGGTCCTCCAGCATGGCCTTGTCGTTCGGGTCGACCGCCTTGGGGTCGATGCGGAGCTCGAGGAGGCTGCACCGCCCGTCCATCTTCACCTTGACGAGCCCGCCGCCGCTCTCCGCCTCCACCGTGATCTGATCGAGCGACGAGCGCGCGTCCGCCATGGCCTTCTCGAGCTTGCGGGCTTGCCGCATGAGGTGCTGGATGTCGATGCCGGGCATGATCAGAGCTCCTCGACCTTCGTGACTTCGCCATCCAGGATCTGGGCGGCCTCCTGGATCTGGGGGTTGCTACGGGCGTTCGCCTTCACGCGGGCCGAGCGCGCGTCGCGCTCCGCCTGCTCGGCGGCGGCCAGCGACTGCGACGGCGCGGGGGCGGCGGGGGCCGCCGCGCCGGGTTCGGAGACGGACGCGGGAGCGCCCTTCGTGAGCGCGAGCCGCACCGGGTGGCCGAAGTGGCGGGCGAAGAGGCCCTCGATCTCGGCCGCGCGCCGCTCGACCGTGGAGAGCGGCATGCCAGGGGTCATGCGGACCGCGATCTCGCCCTCGGCCATGCCGATGAGCACCGCCTGCTTGAGCGCGTTCGCGAGGGCGGGGCTCGCCCGCTCGATCTCCATCACGGCAGCGCGCCAGCGGTCGGGAGCCGGAGCTGCAGGGTCGTCAGCCGACGGCGGCCCCCTCACCCCAGCCCGAGGAGCCATCTCCCTCTCCCCTGCCAGGGGAGAGGGTCGGGGTGAGGGGTTGGTAGTCGCGGTCGGGGTCGCGGTCGGCTTCGCGGTCGCGGTCGGCTTCGCGGTCGCGGTCGGCTTCGCGGTCGCGGTCGGGGGCGCGGTCGCGGTCGTGGTCGAGGTCGGCTTCGCAGTCGGGGTCGCGGCTCGGGGTGAAGGGCTGGAACCGCCGCCGCTCCCCGGCCCCATCCCCTCCAGCCGCGCGATGAGCTCCTGTACCTCCGCCCCCGGCGCCAGGAAGCAGCCCTTGAGGAGCGCCACCTCGAAGGCGTAGCGCGGCTGCTCCGATTCCTTCACCTCCGCGACCGACTTCTGCACGAGGTCGAAGAGCCGGGTGAGCTGCGGTGCGGGCGCGCCCGCGGCCTGGGCCAGCACCTCGTTCCGCTCCACGTCGGTCAGGTCGAGCGGCGCCTGCGGGACGAGCTTCGCGACCACCACGTTCCGCAGGTGGCGTACGAGCTCCTCCGCCACGCGCTTCATCTCCTGCCCGCGCGCGTGGAGCGCCCCCACCTCCGCCAGGACCACCGCACCGTCGCGCGCGAGGAGCGCGGCCCCGAGCCGGCTCACCGCGCCGGCGTCGACCGCGCCGACCGCCTCGGCGACCGAGGCGTCGTCGGCGACGTCCCCGCAGGCGGCGCGCACCTGGTCGAGCATCGACAGGGCGTCGCGCATCCCGCCCTCGGCGGCACGGGCGACCTGCGCCAGGGCCGCGTCGGAGACGGCCAGCTGCTCCGCGTCGGCCACCTTGCGCAGCTGCGCCACGATCTGCTGCTGGGTCAGGCGGCGGAAGTCGAAGCGCTGGCAGCGCGAGACGATCGTCTCGGGGACCTTGTGGACGTCGGTCGTGGCGAGCACGAACTTCACGTGTTCGGGCGGCTCTTCCAGCGTCTTCAGGAGCGCGTTGAACGCCCCGGTGGAGAGCATGTGGACCTCGTCCACGATGAAGATCTTGAAGCGGTCGCGGGCCGGCCGGTACTTCACCGCCTCGACGATGTCGCGCACGTTGTCGACGCCGTTGTTCGACGCAGCGTCGATTTCGACCACGTCGACGGCGCGCCCCTCGGCGATCTCGACGCAGGGGGCGCAGACGCCGCACGGGGCCGCGGTCGGGCCCTGCAGGCAGTTGAGGCACTTCGCGACCAGGCGGGCGCTGGTCGTCTTCCCCACGCCGCGCGGGCCGGTGAACAGGAAGGCGTGCGCCAGCTGACCGCTCTTCAGCGCGTTCGAGAGCGTGCGGACCACGTGCTCCTGGCCCGACATCTCGCCGAAGGTCTGGGGGCGGTACTTGCGCGCGAGGACGAGGTAAGCCATTGGAGATCGATGATTGTAGGGCGGGGGCTCGTCCCCCGCCGCCGAAGACACCGGAGGCTCGCCCCCCGCCGCAGTGGTCAGAAAAAAAGCCGGTCCACAATCCCCGGGCGCACGGAAGACTTCCTACCGTTGCTCCCTTCCGGGCCTGGCGGGGTTTGGAGGTCCCCACGTCGCCCGAGGATTCTGGACCGGCTGCAAAACGCCCTGACGGCTGGCGGAGAGGGTGGGATTTGAACCCACGGTCCGGTTCCCCGGACATACGATTTCCAGTCGTACACCTTCGGCCGCTCGGTCACCTCTCCCGACTCCTACATAAGCGGAGAGCGAGGGATTCGAACCCCCGGTACCGTTACCGGTACACCTGATTTCGAGTCAGGCGCCTTCGACCAGGCTCGGCCAGCTCTCCGCGGGCGGATCTATCCGATTTCCCTCGGGGCGCCAAGCCTGAATCAGCGATCGCGCGGGCCGTTCTCTCGCCGCGCCTGGAAGAAGTCCTTCAGGAGCGCGCCGCACGCCTCGGCGCGGACGCCGCCCTCGACGACGAAGCGGTGGTTGAGCCGCGCGTCGCGGGTGAGGTCCATGATCGAACCGGCGGCGCCGGCCTTGGGGTCCGCCGCGCCGTAGACGAGCCGGTCGATCCGGGCGAGCACCATCGCGCCGGCGCACATGGCGCACGGCTCGAGCGTCACCACCAGTGTCACGCCGCCGAGCCGCCAGCGGCCCAACGTCCGCGCGGCTTCCTGGATGGTGATGAGCTCGGCGTGCGCGGTCGGATCGCGGGCGGCCTCGCGCCGGTTGGCGCCGCGCCCCACGATCGCGCCGTCGTACAGGGCGACCGCGCCGACCGGCACCTCGCCGAGCTCGCCAGCAGCGCGCGCGAGGGCGAGCGCCTCGTCCATGGCCTCCTCGACCGTCATGGCACGTCCTTTACCCGACCCAGGGGGGACGCGCCGCCGAGAGCCGGGCCCGGGTCAAATCCCCGCCTACATCCGCCCATATTTCCAGCAGTTGCATGCGAGCCGCGCCTTTGACAGGCCGTGCGGCCGCTCGGATACTCGCCCGGTCGCCCCAGTCGGGTGACCCCGGGAGGATTCCACCATGAACCGCCGTTTGGTCCGCATGGCCGCGCTCGCCGCGGCTGCACTGGCAGCCTGCAGCTCGAGCAACGGAGGGTCGTCCGGCACGACGACCCTCATCATGACCGCGACGCCGAGCAGCGTGGTGGCGAACGGGAAGAACACGGTGCTCCTCCACGTCGAGGGCGCGACCAAGGCCCCCATCTTGATCCGCACGACCCGCGGCTCCTTCGGTGGCAATCCGAGCGCGCAGATCGACGCGCTCGCCGGCGACTTCACGCTCACCACCTGCGACACCTCGGTGGACGCGAGCTGCGGCGGCTCCTTCAACATCATCGCCACCGACGCCGACAACAACGCCGGTCACGCCAGCCTGAAGTTCGGCACGCTCGCGGGCTGCCCCACCAACTGCGCGCTCGACGCGGCCTGCGCCGGAGTCGCCTGCACCACCACCGGCGGCGCCGCCGGCACCTGCTCCGCCTCGCCCGCCGCCTGCGTCCCGGCGGTCTGCTCGGCCACCGAGGCCACCGAGACGTCCTGCATGGACGGGATCGACAACGACTGCAACGGCCTCGTCGACGGCGCGGACAGCGCCTGCGAGGGCAAGCAGTGCAAGACGGACGCGACCTGGACCTGGAAGTCGGGCGCCTGCACGCAGGCGACGACCGGCTTCGCGATCTCCGTCGTGCCAGCCCGGACGCGCCTCCCTGCCGACGGCACCGCGACCACGACCGTGCTCGTGACGGTGAAGAACGGCACGGGCGCGGCCGCCGGCGTCCCCGTG
>DASPZP010000312.1:0-4117 GCA_035636195.1 Anaeromyxobacteraceae bacterium | reverse complement strand
CTCCTCCGCCGCGGCGGCGCTCCGTGAAGCCGCGCCGACGTTCACGCGCGGCGCGCTGAAGGGGTCCCGCCCGTCGCCACCGACGCGCGCGGCGGAGCGCGGTCGGCTCGCCAGATGCCGAGCGCCTTCATCCGAGACTTGAAGGTGGACGGCCTCACGCCGAGCAGCTGCGCGGCCCCGCCCTCGCCGCCGACGCGCCAGCCGGCGCGCGCGAGGGCCGCGAGCATGTTGTCGCGCTCGAGCTCACGCAAGCCCCGCTCGCTCAGAATCTCACCGCCTTGGCGGGGCTCGCCCCGCATCGGCGAGGCGACCGGCTCCGTCGCGGGCAGCGCGCGGTCGAGGTGGAGCCGGCCGTCGGCCGAGGTGATGATGGCGCGCTCCAGCACGTTCCGCAGCTCCCGCACGTTGCCGGGCCAAGCGTACGACCTCAGCGCCGAGACGTCGGATGGGCTGAGGGGCGGCAGCGATCGCCCCAGGCTCCGCGCGAGCTGGGTCGCGATCGCGTCCGCAAGGACGATGACGTCGTCGCCTCGCTCCCGGAGCGGCGGCAGCTGCAGCGGGAAGACGCTCAGCCGGTAGTACAGGTCGGCGCGGAACTCCCCGTCGCGCGCGGCCTGCTCGAGATCGCGGTTCGTGGCGGCGATGACGCGCACGTCGACCTTGCGCGTCCGGGAGCCGCCGACGGGCTCGAACTCGCCCTCCTGCAGGACGCGCAGGAGCTTGCCCTGGAGCTCCAGCGGCAGCTCTCCGACCTCGTCGAGGAAGATCGTCCCGCCGTTCGCGAGGGCGAACCGGCCCTCCCGCCGCTGGGTGGCGCCGGTGAACGCGCCGCGCTCGTGCCCGAAGAACTCGCTCTCGATGAGGGTCGCGGGGATGGCCGCGCAGTTGACCTTGACGAGCGGCCGGTCTCGTCTCGGGCTCCGTTCGTGGATGGCGCGCGCGAACAGCTCCTTTCCGGTGCCGGTCTCGCCGAGGAGGAGCACGGTGGCCGACGTCGTCGCCACCTGCGCGACCGCCTGGAGCGCCGTCCGCAGCGCGGGGCTCCGCCCCACGATGTCGCCGAACCCGTGCTCCTCCGCGATCTGCTCGCGGAGGTACTCCGTCGTGGCGGTCAGGCTGCGAATCGTTTGCTCGGCCGCGAGCCGCTCGTCCACGTTGCGCAGGATGAGCGTGTAGAAGGGCTTCCCGTGCACGTCGAACCGGGACAGCGTCGCCTCGGCCGGGAACGGTCTACCTCCCGCCGGCTCGGCGGCGAGCCCGCCGGGGATCCACAGGCACCGCTCGGCGCCGGCGCGACGCTCGAGCGCGTCGATGAGCGCACGGAGCTGCTGGGTGGCCGCGGCCCCGAGCAGGCAGTCGACGGGCTGCCCGTGCACGCGGTCGGTGGCGCAGGCGAACACCTTCTCCGCGGCAGCGTTGAGGAGCGTGATGCGCAGCTCCCCGTCCACCTCGACGATGGCGTCCATCGCGCTGCCGATGAGCCCCGCCAGCTTCTCCTGCCGATCGCGGAGGTCCTCCTCGAGCCGCAGCCGGCGCATCTCCGCCACGGCACGGTTGGCGAACAGCCGGAAGAGCGTGAGGAGCCGCTTCTCGTCCGCCATGGCCCGGACGTCGATCACGGCGAGGTGGCCGAGGAGCCGCTGCTCGACCCCGAACAGCGGGATCCCGAGATAACTGACGATCTGCCCGGGAAACTGCACCGGGCTATCGGGATAGAGATCGACCACCCGGTCCGTAATGTGGACGAGGCGACGCTCGCGCAGCGTCGTCTCGCACGGCGTGCCGGCGATGGCGTACTCGAATGGATCGATGAAGCGGTCTCCCAGCCAGAACGCGAGCGCGCGCAGGCGGTTCTGGCGCTCGTCGTACTCCGTCAGCCACGCGCCGTAGGTGTCGAGCGCGGCGGCGAGGTTCCGGACGAGCGCCCGGTAGAACGCCTGCCCCGTCTCCGAGGCGGTGCCCTCGACGATGGCTCGCAGCGCGGCGTCCTCGTCGATCCGCCGCGCGCTCGCTCCGGCTCCTGCTGACAGCTCGACCTCTGCTGACATTTTCGTCTCCGCTCTCGCCGGCGAGATCTCGACGTAACGGACGACGAGTCCTCGTCGCCGCCGAAAGCTCGTCGGGTCCTCGCCGGGGCGCTGGCATCGCAACCCCGCGGGAAAGGCAGGGTCGGCGTGCCTACCATCCGTGGCACGCCGCCTGCGATGTCGGGGGGAGCCCACGACACGAGAGACCGATCCTCGGTCCCGGGGCGACGAGGAGCACGACATGGAGACGTCGACCGCGACCATCACCTTCGTAGGCAGCGACGGCGCGCCGTGGGCGCCCACCCCGGACATCCTCGACACCCTGCGCAGCCAGCTCCGCGGTGCGCTCTGCTACCCGGGCGAGCCGGGGTACGAGCAGGCGCGCACGATCTGGAACGCGATGATCGACAAGCGCCCCGCCGCGGTCATCCGCGCGGCCGGGACGGCCGACGTCATGCGCGCGGTCAACATCGCGCGCGAGCACAAGCTCCTGCTCTCCGTCCGGGGCGGCGGCCACAACATCGCGGGGAACGCCGTCTGCGATGGCGGACTCATGCTCGACCTCTCCCTCATGAAGTCGGTGCGCGTCG
The DNA here is from genome assembly GCA_035636195.1 of Anaeromyxobacteraceae bacterium. Lineage (GTDB taxonomy): Bacteria > Myxococcota > Myxococcia > Myxococcales > Anaeromyxobacteraceae > Anaeromyxobacter_A. The sequence goes on along the minus strand of DASPZP010000312.1, from coordinate 1,500 downwards.
ATCCGTCCAGCCGGACCGCGCGCGTCGAGCCCGGCGTGACCCTGGCCGAGTTCGACAAGGAGGCGCAGGCGTTCGGGCTCGCCACCCCGCTCGGCATCAACTCCACGACGGGCGTGGCCGGGCTCACCCTCGGCGGCGGGTTCGGGTGGGTGAGCCGAAAGTTCGGGCTCACCGTGGACAACCTCATCTCCGCCGACGTCGTCCTCGCGAGCGGCGCGCTCGTGCACGCGAGCCCGACGGAGAACGAGGAGCTGTTCTGGGCGATCCGCGGCGGCGGCGGCAATTTCGGCGTCGTCACCTCCTTCGAGTTCCGCCTGCACCCTGTCGGACCGGAGGTGCTCGCCGGCCTCATCGTCCATCCATTCTCGAACGCGAAGCAGCTCCTGCAGGGCTACCGCCGCGTCGTGGCGAGCGCGCCGGACGACCTCACCTGCTGGGTCGTGATGCGCAAGGCGCCGCCGCTCCCCTTCCTTCCGAAGGAGGTCCACGGCCAGGAGGTCCTCGTGCTCGCGGTGTGCTACGTGGGCGATCCGGAGAAGGGCCAGAGCGCGGTCGCGCCGCTCCGGGCGCTGGGCCACCCGATCGCGGACGTGGTCGGACCGACGCCCTTCGTCGGCTGGGAGCAGGCCTTCGACCCGCTGCTCACGCCGGGCCAGCGCAACTACTGGAAGTCCCATGACTTCGTCGAGCTCGGCGACGCGGCGATCGATCTGATGGTCGCGTCCGTCGGGCGGCTGCCGACGCCCGAGTGCGAGGTCTTCATCGGGCACCTCGGCGGCGCCGTGAACCGGGTGCCGGCCACCTCCACCGCGTACCCCCACCGCGACGTGAACTTCGTGATGAACGTCCACACGCGCTGGGGAGAGGCCTCCCAGGACCAGGCGTGCATCGGCTGGGCGCGAGACTTCTTCGACCGGATGGCGCCACACGCCACCGGCGGCGTGTACGTCAACTTCATGCCCGAGGACGAGGCCCAGCGCGTGAGCGGCGGCGCGTACGGGCCTAACTTCGATCGGCTCTCGAAGCTGAAGGCCAGGTACGACCCGAGCAACCTGTTCCGGCGGAACCAGAACATCCCGCCGGCGCGGTAGCCGGACGATCGGCCAGCCTCGGCGCTCGCTTCGCGAAGAGCAGGCTCCCCGTTGCGACCACGCGAATCATGATCTCGCCCCGCGATCTCGCGCTCGGCGCCGAGGCGGCGCCTCGGCTTCCGGAGGGCGCCGGGGAACGGTTCTCCGGCTACGGCATCATGGGACTGCCGTTCCGCTCGGGACACGTCCTCGCGCTGCGGCGGTTCCCCGCCTCGTCGATCGGCCCCGCGTACAGTTCCGTCTGGCACCGCGCGCCAACCGGCCAGTGGACCTTCTACCAGGACGTGACCCCGGACCTGGCATGCCCGCGCTATTTCGGCCCCGCTCTCGCGCGGACGCTCCAGCGCCCCATTGACGTCAAGTGGATGTCGCCCACTCGGCTCTCCGTTCGCGTCGACCACGGGCGAGA
>DASPZP010000311.1:0-3137 GCA_035636195.1 Anaeromyxobacteraceae bacterium | reverse complement strand
GCCATCCTGTCCGTGGGCGTCTCGCAGAAGGTGCCGTGGGTGGACGAGGCGACGGGAGAGCTCGTGGCGATGGAGCGCTGCCGCTGCGGGTTGTCCGGCGACCACCGCGTCATCGACGGCGCCACCGGGGCGAGGTTCCTGCAGACGTTCAAGGCGGTCATCGAGAGCCCGGTGCGGCTGGTGGTGCCGTGAAGATACCGAAAGCCATTCCCTCGCCCCGCCGCCCATCGAAGTCCACCCGCGTCGAGCGCGACACGATGGGCGAGATGGTGGTCCCGATGAGCGCGCTCTATGGCGCGCAGACGGCGCGTGCGGTGGAGAACTTCCCCATCTCCGGGTTGCGCGCCCACCCAGCCTTCGTCGACGCGACGGTGCGGGTGAAGCTCGCCGCCGCGCGGGTGAATGGCAGGCTGAAGCTGCTCCCGCCGAAGAAGGCGAAGGCCATCGAGCAGGCCGCGCGGGAGGTGCTCGACGGGAAGTGGCGCGATCAGTTCGTCATCGACGTCTACCAGGCCGGCGCCGGAACCTCGCACCACATGAACGTCAACGAGGTGCTGGCGAACCGCGCCTGTCTCATCCTGGGCGGCCGGCCCGGCGACAAGGCCGTCGTCGACCCGAACGACGATGTCAACCTGGGGCAGTCGACGAACGACGTGATCCCGACCGCCATGCGGCTCGCGGCGCTCGACCTGGCTCCGGTGGCCGTCGAGGCGCTGCAGGCACTGGCCGACACCTTCCAGCAGAAGGCCGAGGACTGGGACGGGATCGTGAAGGCGGGCCGGACCCACCTCATGGACGCGACGCCCATCCGGCTCGGCCAGGAGGTCTCCGGCTGGGCGGCGGCGCTGCGGTCCGCGGCGGTACGCGTCCTGAACGCGTTGCCGGAGATGGGCGCGCTCGGCATCGGGGGCACGGCGGTCGGCACGGGCCTCAACGCCGACCCGCGCTACGCCGCGCTCATGGTGGAGGAGCTCGGACGCCTCACCGGCGCACCGCTCGTCCTCGCCCCGAACGCCTTCTACGCGATGCAGTCCCTGGCGCCCTTCGCGGCGCTCTCCGGGACCCTTCGCGTGGCGGCGCTCGAGCTCCTCCGCATCGGCGGAGACGTGCGGCTCCTCGGCACCGGCCCGAACACCGGGCTCGGCGAGCTCAGGCTCCCGCCGGTGCAGCCCGGCTCGTCGATCATGCCGGGAAAGGTGAACCCCACCATGGCGGAGATGCTCGCCATGGTGAGCTATCAGGTGCTGGGGCTCGACGGAGCCATCGCGGCCGCGGTGGGCGGCGGCCAGCTCGAGCTGAACGTCATGATGCCACTCGTCGCCTTCGACCTGTGCCACGCGCTCACCATCCTCGCCAACGGCGTCCGGGCCTTCGACGAGCGCTGCGCCCAGGGCCTCGAGGCGGATGAGGCGCGCTGTCGCCACTACGCCGAACGGACGGTGAGCCTCGCCACCGCGCTCGCGCCCCGCATCGGCTATGCCGCGGCGGCCGAGATCGTCAAGGAGTCGGTCCGGAGCGGGCGCTCCATCGTGGATCTGGCGGAGGAGAAGGCCGGGCTGCGCGCGGGCGAGGCCCGCCGCCTGCTCGACCCGGCGAAGCTCACCCGCTCCGGACGCGCCTGATGGCGGACCACCTCGCCAGGTGAGCTCCGCTGGACGCTGGGCTCGCGCCGTCCGCGCGGGTAGGATGCCGCCCGTGAATGCCGGCCTCGCCCTGCTGCTCGCCGCCGCGAGCGTCGCCGCTTCGGCTTCGCCTGCCCCGGAGGCGCCGCGGGCGGCGGGTCGGAGGGCTGCCGGCGCGCGGGTCGCCTTCGGCCGTCCGGCGCTGCGCCCGGTCGGCAGCGTCACCGGGTCGCTCCGCTACAAGGACTGCCCGAGCGCGCCCGGCAACGCCACCGTCTCCGTCATCGGCCGCGACGCCTCGGCCAGGGCCGACGTCGAGGGGCGCTTCGCGCTCTCCCTCCCGCCCGGCACCTACTCGCTCGTGGTCGGCGGGCCGGGCCTCGTGCCGGACCAGCGCGTCGACGACGTGCCGGTGACGGCGGGCCAGACGCATGACCTCGGCACGGTGGAGGTGTGGCCCGAGGAGCGCCCCGCCGGCTGCGCCGTCGGTCACCCGCCGCCGCCCGCGCAGGCCATGGTCGCCACCGCGCCGGACACACCGGCGCTCGATCTCCCGGGCGCGAGCGTCGCGCCCACCGCCCCGGCGCCGGAGCAGGTGTGGGTGCGCGGCTCCGGAGGAGCTGCGGCAGGCCAGTTCGGGCTACAGGGCAACCCGGCCCGCGATGAGGAGGATGCGCTCGGGCCGCCCAGCTTCGCGGTCGGGCCACAGGGCAACCTGTGGGTCTTCGATGCCCTGAACGCACGCGTGCAGCGCTTCGACGCCCACGGCCACTACGTCTCGAGCTTCCCCGTGCGCCGCCACGCCGACGAGCCGCTCGTCGAGGCCGACATGGCGGTGGCGGACGACGGGCACGTCTTCCTCTTCACGGAGAGCGATCAGGCCTCGCTGACCGAGCACGACTCGAACGGGCGCATCCTGGTCGGCGGTGCGCTGCCGCCATCGTTCAAGGGCGTCGACCAGCTGTTCGCCGGGCGACTGCGGCCGGTCTTCTTGATGCAGAACGGGCAGGCGGTCCGGGCCGAGCTGGGCTGGGGTGGGGTGCGCGCGGAGGGGCCGTTGCCGGGCGTGCCGGCCGGCGATCTGTTCGTGCAGGCGGCGCGGGTCGATCGCTGGCGGGCCGTGGTGAAGCTGTCGACTCGCGACGGCCGGGTGCGCCGGAGCGTGCAGCTCCACTCGCGTGTGCCGGTGACCGGGGTCCGGCTGGTGGGGATCGATCGGCGTGGAGAGATCGTGCTGGCGGTGGACCGCTCCGAGGCGGGCGACGAGGGGACGCCCCAGGGCGAGGTGCTGCTCCTCGCCATCGACCCCCACGGCCACCTGGCGGGCGGCGTCGCCGTCCCGCCGGGCGGCCGTCGCTACGAGTTCCGCGAGTTCGCGCTCGCGCCGGACGGCGCGGTGGTGCAGATGCAGTCCGACACGGCCGAGGTGCGCTTCGTGCGCTGGGTCCTGAAGCCCGTGCCGCAGGGCGGCATCGCGGGGGAGGGGCTCGTCCGCGGGCGCGTGGTCGATCCCGG
>DASPZP010000310.1:0-3724 GCA_035636195.1 Anaeromyxobacteraceae bacterium | reverse complement strand
CGCCCTACACCGAGGGTGACGCGACCGGCGGGGGGTGAACCCCCGCCCTACACCGAGGGTGACGCGACCGGAGGCGGGTGAACACCGGCCGCACGCGGTTCATCTGTCGTAGGGCGGGGGCTTGTCCCCCGCCGTCGCCTCACGCCTGCAACGACGAGAAGAACGACGTCAGCGCGCCGTTGAAGGCGGTCGGGTTCTCGAGGTTCGACAGGTGCGCCGCTGCAGGGATCAGCTGCAAGCGGGCGCCCTTCACGAGCGAGGCCATCCGCTGCGACTCGGCGGGCGGGGTGAGCCGGTCCTCGGCCCCGCACACGACGAGCGTGGGGCACTTGATGAGCGGCAGCGTGGGCAACGAGTCCCTGCGACGCGCCATGCCGCGCTGGGCCGCGGCGACGCCCTCCTTCGTCCCGCCCTTGATCAGCTCCTTCACCTGCTCCACCACCGCCGGGTCCGGCTCCTCCCGGAGCAGCTTCGGGGTGAAGTCATCGGCCACCCAGTCGAGGCCCTTCGCGAGCGCATGGGCGGCGAACTTCTCGCGCACCTCCTTCTGCGCCTCGGTGTCGGGCCCGGCCTTCGTGTCGCACAGGGCGAGGCCGCGGAAGAGCCTGGGCGCGCGCCGGTAGAGCTCGAGCGCGACGTAGCCGCCCATGGAGAGCCCCGCGACGGCGGCGCGGCGCACGCCGAGCTGGCGCAAGAGGCCCAGCACGTCCTCCGCGATGAGGTCCATGGTGGTGGCGTCGCCCGCGCCGCGGCTCTCGCCGAGGCCGCGGTAGTCGGGCGCGAGCACCCGCCAGCCCGGCGCCAGCGCGGCGAGCTGCGGCGCCCACATGCCGGAGTGGAGCGGGAAGGCGTGCAGGAGGAGGGCGACGTCCGTGCCGCCGCCCGCTTCACGGTAATTAAGGGTGGCGCTGCCGAGCTTTGCGGAGGGCATGCGCGAAGGATAACGGCAGCCCGCTTCCCGGCGCATTAACCTTGAGCCCTCATGCCCCACATCGAGTACTTCTCCCGCTTCGGAGTGACGGAGGCGCTCATCGCCGACGTCCTCGGCGCCGCCCTCTCCCGCGGCGGCGACTTCGCCGACGTCTTCTTCCAGCACCGCATCTCGAACGACATGGCGCTCGAGGACGGCGCCGTGAATCGCGCCTACACCACCGTCGAGCTGGGCGTCGGCGTGCGCGTCGTGAAGGGCGACCAGACCGGCTACGGCTTCACCGAGGACCTCTCCCCGGCCGCCATCAAGACCTGCGCGCAGACGGCCGCCGCGATCGCCGACGGTCCGGCGAGGGCCGCGCCGCAGCGCTTTCACGTGTCGGGCCGCCTGCCGCAGCGCTACCCGCTCTTGCGCCCCTGGGAAGACATCCGGCCCGAGGAGAAGCTGCCCGTCCTCGACGGCATCAACGCGCGCATCTTCGCCGCCGATCCGCGGGTGAAGAAGGTCTCGGTCCACCTGCGCGACGAGTCGGGCGCCATCCTGCTCGCCGACAGCACGGGCCGCATCGTCGAGGACAGCCAGCCCATGACGCTCCTCTTCGCTTCCTGCCTGGCCGAGCAGGGAGGGGTGCGGGAGCAGGGCGGCTACAACGTGGCCGGCCGGGCCGGCTTCGAGCTCTACACGCCGGAGCGGGTCGACCGGCTCGTGAAGGAGGCGGTCGGCCGCACCACCATCCTCTTCGACGCGGTGCCGCCGCCGGCCGGAGAGATGCCGGTCGTGCTCGCCGCCGGCTCGTCGGGCATCCTCCTGCACGAGGCCATCGGCCACGGCATGGAGGCCGACTTCAACCGCAAGAACGTCTCCATCTACGCCGACAAGATCGGCAAGCCCATCGCGAAGCCCTTCGTGAACATCGTCGACGACGCCACCAACGAGGGCGCCCGCGGCGCCATCAACGTCGACGACGAGGGCAACGAGGCTGGCCGCACGCAGCTCGTCGAGAACGGCATCCTCACCACCTACCTCCACGACGCCATCAGCGCGCGGCACTACAAGGTGAAGCCGACCGGCAACGGCCGCCGGCAGGGCTACCAGCACCCGCCCTTGCCGCGCATGCGGTCCACCTACATGCTGCCCGGCCCGCACGATCGGGAGGAGATCATCCGCAGCGTGAAGAGGGGCATCTACTGCCAGAACTTCACCAATGGTCAGGTGAACATCGGCGCCGGCGACTTCACGTTCTACGTGAAGAACGGCTACCTCATCGAGGACGGCAAGCTCACGCGGCCGATCAAGGACGTGAACATCATCGGCAACGGCCCCAAGGTGCTGGAGCAGGTGGACATGGTCTCGAACGACCTCGCCATCGACGAGGGTGGCTGGACCTGCGGCAAGGACGGGCAGAGCGTGCCGGTCTCGCAGGGCCTGCCGACGGTGCGGGTGGCCTCGCTGACGGTGGGAGGGCGCGGCCATGGGTAGCGCCGAGCGGAGCGCGGCGGCCGGCGAGGACAACCTCCTCGACGTCGCGCGCGCGGCGGTGAAGCTGGCCCTCCGCAAGGGCGCCCGCGAGACGGCCGGCGGCGCCTACCGCGTGCGCTCGGTCGAGGTGCAGTGGCGGGACGGCCAGCTGGAGAAGATCAGCGAGTCCACCACCCGCGGGCTCGGCCTCGAGCTCTACGTCGACGGCCGCTACAGCGCCGTCTCCACCTCCGACCTCCGGCCGGAGGCGGTCGAGCGCTTCGTCGAGGACGCGGTCGCGCTGACGCGCAAGCTGTCCGTCGACCCGCACCGCTACCTGCCGGATCCGAAGCTCTACCAGGGCCGGGCCGAGGTGGACCTCGACCTCGAGGACCCGCGCTACGGCGAGGTCGACGCGCTGCGGCGGCTCGAGCTCGCGCGCCAGCTCGAGGAGGCCGCCCGCGCCGTGCCGGGGAGCGAGGCCATCCTCTCCGTCACCACCGCCTACGGCGACACGCTCGCCGAGAGCGCGCGGGTGCACTCGAACGGCTTCGAGGGCGCGCGGCGGGTGACCGACTTCGGCATGAGCGCGCAGGTCTCGGTGAAGGACCCGGACGGCCGCCGCCCCGAGGACTGGGACGCCGCCTCGAGCCGCCACTTCGCCACGCTGCCCGGCCCCGAGCGCATCGGGCGCGCCGCCGCCGAGCGGGCGCTGGCGCGGCTCGGGTCGGCCAAGGGCGCCTCGGCCGTGCTGACGATGGCGGTCGAGAACCGCTCCGCGGCGCGGCTGCTCGGCTCGCTCCTCGGCCCGCTCTCGGCCGCGGCCCTGCAGCAGAAGCGCAGCTACCTCGACGGGAAGCTCGGGCAGCAGGTGGGGAGCGCGCTCCTCGACATCGGCGACGACCCGCTCGTCCCGCGCGGCTTCGGCTCGCGCCTCTTCGACTCCGAGGGGATGGCGGCGCGGCGCTTCCCCGTCTTCCAGGGCGGCGTGCTGCGCAGCTACTACGTCGACAACTACTACGGTCGGAAGCTCGGGATGGCCCCCACCACCCGTGGCTCATCGAACCTCGCCTGGAAGCTCGGGACGAAGGGCGCGGACGAGCTCCTCGCCGACATGGGCGAAGGCATCCTCGTCGCCGGCTTCCTGGGCGGGAACTCGAACAGCACCACCGGCGACTTCTCGCACGGCGTGCAGGGCTACCGCGTGCGTGGCGGGAAGCGCGCCGAGCCCATCGGCGAGATGAACATCTCCGGCAACCACCTCGAGCTGTGGAAGCACCTCGCCGCGGTCGGGAACGATCCCTACGCGTACTCCGCCGCGCGCACGCCGACGCT
>DASPZP010000309.1:0-2324 GCA_035636195.1 Anaeromyxobacteraceae bacterium | reverse complement strand
CTCGTTGGCTGCGCGCAGCGCCTCCTCCCGGCGCTTGCTGAGGAAGGCCTGCACGGTCGCCGCAGCTACCGCCTCGGCGCCCTCGAGGTCGTGCGGCCCGTAGCCGCCCTCCCGGTTGCCCAGGGCGAGCATGCCCACCGTTTTCCCGCCCTGGGTGAGCGGTACGCCCAGGAAGGCCTCGAGCGGCGGATGGCCCGGCGGCGTGCCGATGTTGTCGGGATGGGAGGCCGGGGCGTTGGTGTAGAAGCCCCTGCCGTCGCGCACGACGCTGCCGTAGAGGCCACGGATCTCGAATCCGATGGGGACCTGCTTCTGCCCGGACTGGTCCTCCAGCCGGCAGGCCTCCCATCCCGGATCGCTGATGGCAACGCCATCCAGGAGTCCGGTCCGCTCGTTGAGCTCGCAGATGAAGCCGAACCGGCTCCGCGTCGCCTCCTCCGCCACCGCCAGGCAGATGCGGCCCAGCTCCGCCTCCGTCTGGACGGTCAGCGCATCCCTGAAGATCCGGGCCATGCCCGCCAGGATGGCGTTCTGCCGGAGCGTGTGCTCCTCCACCCGCTTGCGCTCGGTGATGTCCCGGATCACGCTCAGGAGCACGCGGTCTCCGGCCAGCGTGGTGCCCCGCGAGCTCACCTCCACGGGGAAGGTGCTGCCGTCCCTCCTGCGGTGAACGGTGTCGAAGAGGAGGCCGCGCAGGTCCGCCTCGTCCATCTGGTGGGCGGTCAACGCCCGCGTCTCGCCGGCCCTCAGGTCGTGGATCGTGCGCGCCTGGAGCTCCTCCCGCCCGTACCCGTAGGCCGCGGTGGCGGCCGCGTTGGCCTCCAGGATGCGTCCGTCGCTGCCTCGGACGAAGAGGATGATGTCGTGGCAGTTCGCCGCCAGGAGCTCATAGCGGCGCAGCACCTCCTGCTCGCGACGGCGAAAGCGCTCCTCACTCTCGCGCAGCGCGCGGTTCTTCTCGTGCTCCGCGACGCGCCGCCGGGCCCGGCGGTAGAGGTGAGCCACCACGCTCATCGCCAATCCCATGCCCGCGAACACCGCGACGCTTGTCACGTCGCGAATAGTCATGGGTTGGAAGTGCCGCTCGACCGGAAGGATCCAGATCAGCGCCAGGGCGGTCGACAACGCGGTCGCGAGCAGGCCAGGCCCGAGGCCTCCCATCATCGCGACCAGCATGACCGTCGGGTAGAACAGGATGTAGGGCGGGCCGAAGAACCTGGGCAGCCCCACGCGCAGTGCGAACGCGGCGAGCGTCGCGGCGACGGCGATGGCGTAGCGCGACGGCGAACGTCGCCCGGACCCGCCCACGGGAGCGGAACCGCCGACTGCACGAGGCTCGGCAGCTTCGCTCGACCGCTCGGTGACCACGTTCACACGGACCTCGCCGGCGATGTGTGCACGGGGTCCAACGTGCTCCGCGCCCTAACCGGCCCCTACCCGACAGGGTAGCACGCCGCGCGGCCCGAGCTGAAGCTCCCCCCCTCCACTGCCCGTACGCGCGCGCGGCAGACGTTTCAGGCCAGCGTCAGATCCTCCGGCCGGGCCGGCGCGCAGTGCCGGAACTTCGGCCCGTGCTGGGTGACACGCCGCGCCGACGAGGACAGCGGCGGGACGATCTCGCCGGGATGGACGGCCATGTTGTGGCACCAGCAGCAGCCGAAGCTCTTGACCGCAGGCGCCGTCGGGTCGGGGAGGCGCTTCACGTGGACGCAGCAGGGGTGAACGCCGGTGGGGGCGGGAGGCGCCGTCGGGTCCAGCGGTTCGCGACTGTGGGTGACGGAGCAGTTCGTCCAGGAGCTTGCAGGCATACGCAATTATGCACCATTTCAGGGCGCGACCGTGAGCGGGACCCGGAGCGGCTCCTGAAAGGGCTGCGGCGCCGAAGGGATGCGGAGCGTGAACGTGGTGCCCTCGCCGGGAACGCTCGCGATGTCGATGGCGCCGCCGCTCGCGTCCACGATCTGCTTCACCACGTACAGGCCCAGCCCCGTGCCGCGGTCGCGTCCCTTCGTCGTGGAGTAAGCGTCGAAGATCGTCTGCAGCTTGTCCTCGGGGATGCCGCAGCCGTTGTCGGCGATGCGCCAGACGGCCGCGCCGCGTTCCGGGTCGACCTGGAGGTCCACCGTGAGCACGGGCGCCCTCCCACCCTGCTCCGCCATCGCGTCGATCGCGTTCTTGACCAGGTTCAGCGTCACCTGCTCGAGGCGAGTCCGGTCGATCGCCACCTGGATCGCATGCGCGGGGAGCTGCACGCGCGTCTCGACGTGGCGGAGCACGCCTGCCGTCCGGAGCATCGCCAAGGTCTCGCGGACGACGAGGCACAG
>DASPZP010000308.1:0-2671 GCA_035636195.1 Anaeromyxobacteraceae bacterium | reverse complement strand
TCGACGGCGGACACGACACCATCGAGGACGAGCCCGAGCTCCACGAGATGGACGCCGCGATTCGTGATCGCCCCCAGCGCGCGCCCCAGCAGGAGGCTCCAGCGGCTGGCCAGGTCCTCTCGCAGCTGATGGGCCAGGTCTCGGAGCGTCTCGATCTCGCCGGTGGCTGCGAGTACGACCAGCCCGATCGCTGCGGAGAACTCGAGGAGTGCCTTCGCGACCTTGTAGAGGACGATCAGCCGGACGCCCAGGTCTGGACGTGGGCCGGTGAGATCGTGACGCGAGCTCATGGTCAGGCGCCGACCAGATCGGCGAAGACGAACCCGTCGCGCTCGACCACCTCTCCCCTGGCCACCGGGATAGGCCTCTCGAACATCGGCCCTGCCCACGCGAAGGTGTGGAACTCCCCATTCTCGGCGCAGGGATCCACGCCGCTCGGCAGCGCCGCCAGCAGGTCGCGGTCGAAGTCCCTGCCCACGAAGGTCCGGTCGAGCCTGCGCGGGTCGACGCAGGTCAGGATCGCCCGCAGCCCGCCATCGATCATCTCCCGGGCGAGCGCGCGCGTGTCACGTTGCCAGAGCGGGAACAGCGGCGAGATCCCGGCTCCCGCGAGCTTCGCCTCGCGGTAAGCACGGATGTCCTGGAGGAAGAGGTCGCCGAACACCACGTGCGTCACGCCTTCCGCCCTGGCCGCCTGCAGCGCGTCGCTCATCTCGCGCTCGTACGCCTCGTTCGAGCACGGCCAGGGAAGCCTCACCTTCCGGCAGGGGAGCCCCAGCGCGACGGCCTGCGCGTCGAGCAGGTCCTCCCGGACGCCGTGCATCGAGACCCTGGAGTGCTCGGCGGTCAGCGTCGTCAGGATCCCGACGACCTCGACCTCGTTCTGGACCCGGACGGCATGCAGCGCCCACGAGCTGTCCTTGCCGCTACTCCACGAAACCAGCGCCTTCGAGCGAGCCATGCCCCTTCTGCTAGCGCGGCGTCGCGACCCGGACGCTAGAAAGACTCGACCTTGCCCACCCTGGTGCTCCTCGCCGTCCTCGCTGCACCGCTCACGCCCGCGGAGCGCGCGGTCGTGGCGCGGCGAGGGGCAGAGCTCGGCGCGCTCGAAGGCCTCCTGGAGGCCGAGCGGGGGCGGCCGTCGGGCGCTCGCGTGCGAGACGTGATCGACCGCGAGGGACACCGGCTGGTCCTGTTCGTCGCCACGGTGGGCGGTGCCGTCGAACGTGTTCGCTCGTTCGAGCCGGGGTTCACCTTCGCGACGCTCTACGCCCTGATCCTCGACGCGGAGCGCAGGCCCCGACTGCTCCTCGTGCAGCCCCGGGGAAAGGACGACGCGTACGAGATCGATCAGCTCCTGTTCGGCCGCGACGGCAAGGCCGCGGCGCGAGATCACACCTACGGCACCTCCACGGATTGTGCCGACGGCCGCATTCACGAGCGCCGCGTCGTGACCATCTTCGGACCCGCGCTGCGCGTCCTCGAGCGAAGGGTCGAGCACCTCAACGACCCTCCTGGCGCGCAGCTCACGGAAGGCTGCGCGCTCGAGGCGCCGAGTCCGCCCTTCCCCGACGCGCGGGCTCTTCTGCGCGCGCACGGCCTCGAGCGCGCCTCCCGCGAGGCAGGGGTGCGCGTGCAGGGCCGGGGCGGCGCGCCCCCGCCGTGAGCGTCGCGGGTGGCGGGGTCACTTTCGCGGCAGCAAGCGCGGGGCGATCCCCTTCTCGAGGGGGTGCACGGAGAGCGGGGTCACCTTGAGCTGTTTCCCCTGTCCGGTCAGGAGCGACGCGTGGAGCTCGCCGGCGGCGCAGCGCGCGCAATGGACGACCTTCACCTGGACCCGGGCACTGAGCTTCCCCGTGGCGCGCCGTCGCGCGAGCGGACCTTCCTCGGCGGCGGCGGCCGCGAACGCGGCGGCGTCGCCGAGCTTCCCGGCCTCCATCAGCCGGGCGAGCCCCGCCTGCGCACGCGCGTACGCCGCGCTCGCCTGGGCCTCGCGGTCGGCCAGCTCCTGGACCTTCTTCTTCCCGACCCGCTTCGGCACGATGCCCGCGGGCAAGAGCGCCACGACCGGCGAGCGCATGTACACGCAGCACGTCCGGCAGTAGGGCAGCTTGCGCATCAGGATGGGGATGGCGAGTCCGCCCCCGGAGAAGCCCACCAGCTCGCCGACCCGAAGCGCGTAGCCCCACGCGCCGAGACGCGAGCCCTGCTCCCCGTGCTCGACCCAGGCGAAGCTCCGCGTCACCGCATCGTAGAAGTCGAAGAAGCCGAGGGCGGTGCCGTCTCGCGCGACGGCGCCGTCAGGGAAGAGGATGCGGAATCCGATGTACTGCGCGGCCCAGTAGCCGCCGACCAGGATGACCGTCACCCCCACCAGCAGCAGCCCCGTGATCTTGGCGCCCGTCGTCCATGAGCCGACGCCGAAGCCGCTCGACGCCACCAGTCCGACGAGGATGGCGCCGGCGGGGAGCACGTAGTCCGCGTACCAACCCATCACGTTCTCGCCCGCGAACCGGGAGAGGGCCCACACGCCCGCGAGGGCGAGCGCCGTGGAGACCAGGCCCGCGGCGAGGACGAGGGGCGCAGGATTGGCCGCGGCGATCCTCACGTGGGGCTCGGCGAGACCGTGGGCGTCGGCGAGCGGGGACACGGGACCGCTGGTGGTGGCGTT
>DASPZP010000307.1:0-6198 GCA_035636195.1 Anaeromyxobacteraceae bacterium | reverse complement strand
CTCCGTGCCCGCGCCTTCCTCGCCTGCCGCCGCATCGCGCTCGTCGGCGCCTCGCGCGACGCGAAGGACTTCAGCCGGAGCGTGATGAACGCGCTCGTCGCGCGGGGCTACGACGTGCTGCCGGTGAACCCGGCCGGGGGCGAGATCGCTGACCGGGTTGCCTTCGCGACCGTGGGGGAGATCGTCCCGGCGCCGGAGGCAGCGCTGTTCATGACGCCGTCTTCCCGCACGGCGGACGCGGTGGCGGATTGCCTCCGGGCGGGCGTGCGCAAGCTTTGGTTCCACCGCGGTGGTGGCACGGGCGCCGTGTCGCCGGAGGCCCTGGCGCGATGCCGCGCCGACGGGGTCGAGCCGGTCACGGACCTCTGCCCGTTCATGGTGCTGTCCGACGTCGGCTGGTTCCATCGGGCGCACGCCTACTTCCGCGCGCGCCAGCGGCGGAGCGCCTGAACAGTCAGCGGCGGCGCGAGTTGACGAGGTTCGCGGCGATCACGACGCGCCCGGGGGCGACCGCGGTGACGCGGCGGAGCTTGCCGGCGCGGGAGCGGAAGACGAGATAGCCGAGGCCTCCGGCGAAGAGGAGCGGAAGGATCAAGCCACCGAGGAGCTGGGTAGTCATCGCCAGGGGAACAGCCTGGCCGGAGGAGAAATGCCCGGCCGGGCGCCCGACGGTCGGGGCCCGAGGAGACCCTTGTGAGGCGCGCCCCCCCACCGGGGCAACGCTCGATGGGCGTTATCATTCTCGTATGGACATCGACCTGCTCTACGGGCGCGACGGGCTCACGGTGCAGCTGCCCGACGATCTCGAGCTGACCGTCATCCGCAAGCCGTCCATGCCAATCGAGGCCTCGCCTGAGGCGGCCGTCCGGGCGGCGCTCGCGCAGCCGGTCGACGCCCGGCCCTTCCGCGAGGAGGCGCGCGGGAAGAGCTCCGCCTGCGTCCTGATCTGCGACATCACGCGGCCGGTACCGAACCGGCTCCTCCTCGGTCCCATCGTGCGCGAGCTGCTCGAGGCGGGCGTGCCGAGGGAGCGCATCACGGTGCTCGTCGCGACCGGACTCCACCGCCCGAACCTGGGCGCGGAGCTCGCCGAGCTGGTGGGCGATCCGTGGGTGCTCGAGACGGTGCGGGTGGAGAACCATGACGCGCGTGACGACGCCCTCCACGTCGACCTCGGGCCGACCGACGCCGGGACGCCGGTGAAGCTCGACCGCCGCTTCGCGCTGGCCGAGGTGAAGGTCGTGACCGGGCTCGTCGAGCCGCACTTCATGGCCGGCTACTCGGGCGGACGGAAGGTCATCGCACCCGGCGTGGCGCACCGGGAGACCATCACCACCTTCCACAGTCACCGCTTCATGGCCCATCCGCGGGCCGACAACTGCGTGCTCACGGGGAACCCGCTCCACGAGGAGCAGCTCGCCATCGCGCGGAAGCTCGGGCGCGTCCTGGCCGTGAACACCGTCCTCGACGAGGCGCGGCGGCTCTCCTTCGTCAACTACGGCGAGGTGGTGGCGAGCCACGCAGCGGCGGTCCAGTTCGTGGAGCGGTACGCCATCGTGAAGGTGCCGCGGCGGTTCCACACGCTCGTCACGAGCGCGGCCGGTTATCCGCTCGACAAGACCTACTACCAGACGGTGAAGGGCATGGTGGCGCCGATGAGCATCCTCGCCCCCGGCGCGGATCTCGTCATCGCCTCGGAGTGCTCGGAAGGGATGGGCTCGAAGGAGTACGTCGACGCGCAGCGGCGGCTCGTCGCGCTGGGCGAGGACGGGTTCCTCTCCGACATCACGCCGAAGCGCTTCGCCGACGTCGACGAGTGGCAGACGCAGATGCAGCTGAAGCCCATGAAGGTGGCGAAGGTGCACCTCTTCACGCGGGGCCTGAAGCCCGAGGACCGCGCCCTGACCGGCGTGCACCTCGTCGAGTCGGTCGAGGCGGCGGTGGCCGCGAGCGTGCGGCAGAGCCGCGATCGGCACGTGGCGGTGGTGCCGGAGGGCCCTTACGTGCTGCCGGTGTACGAGGCCGGCGCGGCCTGACGGCGGGGGACAAGCCCCCGCCCTACACGACGTACTAGGGGGGTCATCCCCCGCCGCGGGGCTACCGCGGCAACACCTTCGCGAGGAAGTCGCGCGTCCGCTCGTGCTTCGGACTGGCGAAGAACTCGGCGGGCGGGGCCTGCTCGAGGATGCGGCCCTCGTCCATGAACATCACGCGATCGGCGACCTGGCGCGCGAAGCCCATCTCGTGGGTTACCACCACCATGGTCATGCCGGCGCGGGCCAGCTCCAGCATCACGTCCAGCACCTCCTTCACCATCTCCGGGTCGAGCGCGCTCGTCGGCTCGTCGAAGAGCATGATGCGCGGCTGCATGCAGAGTGCGCGGGCGATGGCGACGCGCTGCTGCTGGCCGCCGGAGAGCTGACCGGGGAACTTCCCCGCCTGCTCGCCGATGCGGACCCGGGTGAGCTGCTGGCGGGCCCGCTCCTCGGCCGCGGAACGGGACAGCTTCAGGACCGTCCGCGGCGCGAGCGTCACGTTCTCGAGCACGGTCAGGTGCGGGAAGAGGTTGAACTGCTGGAAGACCATCCCCACCTCGCGCCGGATCTGCTCCACCGCGCGCAGGTTCTCGGTGAGCGTCACCCCGTCGACGACGATCTCCCCTTCCTCGTGCTCCTCCAGCCGGTTGATGCAGCGGATGAGGGTGGACTTGCCGGAGCCGGACGGCCCGCAGATGACGATGCGCTCGCCGCGGCCGACCTCGAGGTCGACGTCGCGCAGCGCGTGGAAGCGTCCGAACCACTTGTTCACGCCCCGGAGAAGGATGATCGGCTCGCTCACGCGCGCGCTCCCTGCGGGCGGCGCACCCAGCGCCCGAGGCGGCGCTCCAGCCAGCTGCTGTAGCGAGACATGGCGAGGCAGCTGGCGAAGTAGACGGCGGCCACGAAGAGGTAGCCCTCCAGGAAGAAGTTGCGCCACTCCGGATCGCCGAGCGCGAGGCGCAGCGAGCCGGTGAGGTCGTACATGCTCACCACCGTCACGAGCGAGGTGTCCATGAAGGTGGAGAGGAGGCTGTTCACGAAGCTCGGGATGACGAGCACCAGCGCCTGCGGGAGGATCACCTTGGCCTGCGTCTGCCAGAAGTCGAGGCCGAGCGAGGCGGCCGCCTCGTGCTGGCCGCGCGGCAAAGCCTGCAAGCCGCCGCGCACCACCTCGGCCAGGTACGCGGCCTGGAAGAGGGTGATGGCGATGCAGACGCGGCCGAGCACGCTGATGCGCATGCCCTGCGGCAGGATCAGCGGGAAGACGAAGGAGGCGACGAAGAGGACCGTGATGAGCGGCACCCCTCGGACGAGCTCCACGTAGAGCGACGAGATCGCCCGCGCCAGCGGCAGGGTCGAGCGCCGGCCCAGGGCGAGCACGATTCCGAGCGGGATGGAGGCCGACATGCCGACGAGGGTCAGGAGCACCGTCAGGGGGAGCCCTCCCCACTCGCCGGGATCGACGTGCGGGAGCCCGAGCGCGCCGCCGCCCATCAGCAGGAGGAAGACGGCGATGACGACCGCCCAGGCCGGCCCGAGCCAGCGGCGCCAGCTCTGCGGGAAGGCGGTCACGACGAGCATGGCGATGACGAGCGCGGTGGCGACGAGCGGCCGCCACTGTTCGCCGTACGGGTAGCGGCCGAAGAGGATGAGCCGGTGCTTCTCGGCCACGAACCCCCAGCAAGCGGCGCGGTGGTCGAGCGCGCGGCAGGCCGCGTAGTCGGCCCGGAAGACGGCGCCCGTGAGCGCCCAGTGGATGAGGCGCGGGCCAACCCACGCGACGGCGGCGCCGAAGAGGAGCGTCGCCGCGGTGCTCCACGGGCCTGCGAACAGGTGGGCTCTCAGCCAGGCGCCGGCGCCGCGCACGCGCGCGGGCGGCGGCCGGGCGGCGCCGGGAACGGCCGGAGCGGTGGAGGCGGTGGCCAACTTCAGTGCTCCACCAGCATCACCCGCCGGTCGTACCAACCCATGGCGAGCGCCGTGACGAGGTTCACGACGAGGTAGACCGCCATGATGAGCAGGATGCACTCCAGCGCCTGGCCGTTCTGGTTCATGGCCGTGTTCGCCACCGAGACGAGGTCCGGGTAACCGATGGCCACCGCCAGCGACGAGTTCTTGGTGAGGTTCAGGAACTGGCTCGTGAGCGGCGGGATGATGACCCGGAGCGCCTGCGGCAGGAGCACGAGCCGCAGCACCTGGCGTCGAGTGAGCCCCAGGGCCAGGGCCGCCTCGGCCTGCCCGTGCGAGACCGCCTGGACACCCGAGCGGACGATCTCCGCGATGGCCGCCGCCGTGAAGGTGGTGAGTCCGATGAAGAGGGTGAGGAACTCGGGGGTGACCCCGCCGCCGCCGGCGACGTTGAAGGCGGTCACCTCCGGCAGGTCCCAGCCGTGGCCGAAGGTCGGGACCGGATACTGGAGCCCTCCCTTCGACAGGAAGACGTGCGGCAGGAGCTGGAGCGGCGTGGCGGGGTCGGGGAGCAGCTCGGTGGTGACGACGTACCAGGTGAACAGTTGAATGATGAGTGGGACGTTGCGCAGGACCTCCACGTAGAGCGTGGAGAGGCCGTAGACGAGCACGTTCCGCGACAGGCGCCCCACGCCCACCAGCGTGCCGAGCAGCGTCGCCGCCACGATGCCGGCGGCAGAGACGCGCAGCGTGTTGGCGATCGCGGCCCAGAACGCCCAGAGGTAGCTATCGCTGGGGGTGAAGCCGACCGGCCCCTCGCCGATGTCGAAGCCGGCCGGCTCGCGCAGGAAGCCGAAGCCGGAGCGGATCTGGCGCGCGGCCAGGTTGTGGCGGGTGGTCCACCACAGCCCGGCCACGACCAGGAGGAGGCCGGCCAGGAGCGCGAGCTGATAGAGGCGCGCCCGGCCGGAGCGCGTCGACCAGGAGAGCAGCGGTGGCCGCCTCCGTTCGCCCTGAGCGTAGCGAAGCGGAGTCGAAGGGCGAACGGTCACTTGGCCTACGACTCGCGCCTTACCGCACCGGCGGCGCGTACATGAGGCCGCCGTGCGTCCAGAGCTTGTTCACGCCGCGCGGCAGGCCCACCGGCGTGTTCGGGCCGAGGTTGCGCTCGAAGCTCTCGCCGTAGTTGCCCACCTGCTTCACGATCCGGAAGCTCCAGTCCTTGTCGAGGCCGAGGAGCTTGCCCGTGTCCTCCCCGACGCCGAGCATGCGCTGGACGTCGGGCGCCTTCGAGGAGGCGCGCAGCTCGTCGGCGTTCGCCTGACCGGCCCCGAGCTCCTCCGCCTCGATCATGGCGAAGAGCGTCCAGCGGACGATCTGGAAGAACTCGTCGTCGCCGCGGCGCACCGCCGGGCCGAGCGGCTCCTTGGAGATGACCTCCGGCAGCACCTGGTAGTCGTTCGGGTTCGAGGCGTGGGTGCGCGCGCCGGCGAGGTCGGACATGTCCGTCGTGTACGCCTGGCAACGGCCGGCGAAGAAGGCCGACTGGATGGCCTCGGCGGTGTCGAAGACGACCGACTTGTACTTGATCCCGTTCGCGGCGAAGTACTCGGCGACGTTCTTCTCGCTGGTGGTGCCCGCCTGGACGCAGATCTGCGCGCCCCCGAGCTTCTTCGCGCTGTCGACCTTGAGCTTCTTCGGCACCATGAACCCCTGGCCGTCGAAGTAGTTGATTCCGGTGAAGACGATGCCGAGCGAAGCGTCGCGGGTGAGCGACCAGGTGGTGTTGCGGGAGAGGACGTCGATCTCACCCGACTGCAGGGCGGCGAAGCGCTGCTGCGAGTTGAGCGCCACGAAGCGCACCTTGCCGGCGTCCTTCAGCACGGCCGCCGCGACCGCGCGGCAGAGGTCGACGTCGAGGCCCTTCCACTTGCCCTGGCTGTCGGCGGCCGAGAACCCGGCGCCGGAGGTGTTGACGCCGCACACCAGCTCGCCGCGTTGCCTCACCGCGTCGAGGGTCTTGCCGGCCTGGGCGGCGCGTGGCGCGGCGAGGGCGAGCGCGAGCGCGGCGAGCATGACGGTCCTGCGAGAGAGCTCCATGGTCGCTCCATGAACGAGGGTGGCCGGGCGCTGAGCGGCCCGGTGGGGTTGCACGTCGAAACGGGTGCGCCATCTATGCCAGCGGGCGCTCGCCGGCGCCAGTTCGCCGCAGCGTCGACAGCCCAGCGCGGCCGTGCTCTTCTCGGGGCAG
>DASPZP010000306.1:0-4085 GCA_035636195.1 Anaeromyxobacteraceae bacterium | reverse complement strand
TCGACGGCGCTCAGACCCGCACGAGGCCTTCCGGCGTGAGCGCGACCGCTTCGCCGATCTGGAAGGGCGGAGCGCCCTCGAACACGAACCGCTCCAGGGCGCCGTCGTCGAACCGGACGAACACCTCGTAAAAACGACGCTCGGCGCCACCCTGGCTGGCGGCCGCGCCGACCATGGCGCCGCCGACCGCGCCGACCACGGCGCCCGCGGCACTGCCGTGGCTGTGCGCGTATCCGTACCGATCGTAGTGGGTGTGACCGCCGAGGATGCTCCCGAGCAGCCCGCCCACCACCGCTCCCGCCACCGCCCCGGCCGCGGGGTCCCCTTCCTCGCGCTGCACCGTCTCCCGGACGGATTCGATCCGGCCGTAGCGCGCGTCGGGGACCTGATCCTGATACCCCCAGCTGCGCGTCGTGGTGCGAGAGGTCACGCAGCCCATTGCGAGGAGCGGCACGAGAGCGAGGGCGATTGGCTTGCGCATGGCACCCCATGGGACGTGCGATGCGGCAGGGAATTCAAGCACGCTCCAGGGGTGATGTCGGGGCGAGTGCGGAGGAGTGGGACGTGTGCGGCGGCGCTCGCGCTCGCTGTGCTGGCGTGTTCCGGGGGGGATGCCCGACGGCCGGGCGGGCCCACGCTGCGTTGGTACGCCAACCCGGACAACGGCGGGCAGGCGCGGCTCGCGGCCCGCTGCACCGCCGAGGCGGGCGGGCGCTGGCGCCTCGAGGTGCTCCCCCTGCCGAGCGACGCGAGCCAGCAGCGCGAGCAGCTCGTGCGCCGGCTCGCCGCGCGCGACGTCTCGATCGACCTCATGAGCCTGGACCTCCCCTTCGTCCCCGAGCTGGCCGAGGCGGGGTTCCTGCGTCCTTTCACGGAAAGTGAGGGAGCGCCCCTCGCCGAGGGCGTGCTGCGCGGCGCGCTCGCCTCGGCGACCTGGCGCGGGCGGCTCGTCGCGGCGCCGTTCACGGCGAGCACGCAGCTCCTCTGGTTCCGGCGCTCGGTGGCGGCGAAGGCGGGCCTTCCGGTAGGGGAGCGGCCCGTGACCTGGCGCGAGCTCATCGCTGCGGCGGAGCGGACCAGCAGTACGGTGGCGGTCCAGGCGAACCGCTACGAGGGATACATGGTGTGGGTGACCGCGCTCGTCGCGTCCGCGGGCGGTCGCATCCTGGAGAACGCCGAGGCGGGCAAGCACGCGCACGCCGCGCTCGACGGCGAGGCGGGGCGAAGGGCGGCGGCGGTGATCCGGTCGCTGGCGCGCTCCGCGGCGGCCGACCCGGCGCTCTCCACCGCCGACGAGGAGGCGGCCCGCGCCACCTTCCAGGGCGCCCGGGGTGGGTTCATGGTGAACTGGCCCTACGTCCACGGGGCCGCGCAGGCCGCCGTGGCGGCGGGGAGCCTCGACCGCGCCGTCCTCGACGACCTCGGCTGGGCGCGCTACCCACGCGTCGACGATGACCGCGCGAGCCGGCCGCCGCTCGGCGGGATCGATCTGGCGGTGGGCGCCTTCAGCCGGCACGGCGCGCTCGCGGTCGAGGCGGTCCGCTGCCTCACCTCGCGCGAGAGCCAGCGGGCGTACATGCTCGACGCGCGCAACCCGGCGGCCCGCGCCGCCGTCTACGACGACGTCGAGGTGCGGCGGGTCTTCCCCATGGCCGACCTCCTCCGGCGCTCGATCGACGAGGCCGGCGCGCGGCCGCAGACGCCCTACTACACCGACGTGAGCGCGGCGGTGGTGCGCGCCTTCCACCCGCCGCGCGAGGTCGATCCGGAGCGCACGCCGGCGGCGGCCGCCCGCCTCGTCGCGGACGTGCTGCTCGATCGGGTCCTCCTGTGAAGAGGGAACATCCGGCCGCCCTGAGCGTAGGTGCGCGGAGCGCGCCGGAGTCGAAGGGGGCGCGCGAGCGGCGGCTCGGGTGGGCGCTCACCGCTCCCGCCTTCGCCGTCATGCTGGGCGTGACGGCGTGGCCGATGCTGCGCGCGGTCTGGCTCTCGCTCCACAGCTGGCGGCTGACCGATCCCGCCGGGCGCGAGTGGAGCGGGCTGCGCAACTACCAGGTCGTGCTGTCGGACCCGCTCTGGTGGGACGACGTGGCGACGACCACCCTGCTCACCCTGGTGACGGTGGCGGTGGAGCTCGTGCTGGGGATGGCCTTCGCGATCGTCATGCACCGCGCCGTGATCGGGCGGCGCCTGGTGCGGACCGCCGTGCTCGTCCCCTACGGCCTCGTCACGGTGGTGGCCGGCTTCGCCTGGCGCTACGCCTTCGCGCTCGACACCGGCTTCGTGAACGGCTGGCTGGGTCTCGGCGAGCTCTCCTGGTTCGGCGCGCGCGGCACCGCGCTCGCCGCCATCGCGCTGGCCGAGATCTGGAAGACCACGCCGTTCATGTCGCTGCTCCTGCTGGCCGGGCTGGCGCAGGTGCCCGAGGAGCTGCACGAGGCAGCGCGGCTCGACGGCGCAGGCGCGGTGCGGAGCTTCCTCTCGGTGACGCTCCCGGCCATGCGCACGAGCCTGCTCGTGGCGGTGCTCTTCCGGGCGCTCGACGCCTACCGCATCTTCGACACCGTCTTCGTCATGACGGCCGGGGCGCAGCGCACGGAGACCGTCTCCTTCCTCGCCTACCGGCAGATGATCGGCCGCACCGCGCTCGGGCTCGGGTCGGCGGTGTCGGTGCTGCTCTTCCTCACCGTGATGCTGTTCGCGGCCGCCTTCGTGAAGGTCCTCCGGCTCGAGCTCGCGCCAGCGGGGGGCGCGTGAGCGGGCGCGCGAGCCGTCTCGGCTGGAGCGCCGCCAGCGCGGTCGTCGTCGGCTGGACGCTCCTCCCGGTGGCGTGGATCGTCGCGCTCTCGCTGAAGCAGCCGGGTGACCTCCGCAGCGGCCGCTTCCTGCCCAGGGGCGTCACGCTCGAGCACTACCGGGCCGTCTTCGCGACGCCGCTCTTCACGCGCGCCCTCGAGAACTCGGTCGGCATCGCGCTCGTCGCCACCGCCGTCTCGGTCGCCCTCGCCACCTGCGCCGCCTACGCGCTGGCGCGCCTGCGGTTCCGCGGCAAGTCGATCGTCCTCGGCCTCGCCCTCGGCATCGCCATGTTCCCGGTGGTCTCGCTGGTCGGGCCGCTCTTCGACCTGTGGCGCACGGTGGGCCTGTACGACACCTGGCTCGGGCTCATCCTGCCCGACCTCTCCTTCACGCTGCCGCTCGCGATCTGGGTCCTCTCGGCCCACTTCCGCGAGCTGCCTTGGGAGCTCGAGGAGGCAGCCCTCGTCGACGGCGCCACGCCCTGGCAGGCCTTCCGGAGGGTGGCCGTGCCGCTCGCCGCACCGGGCGTCTTCACGGCCGCGCTCCTCACCTTCTTCTTCGCGTGGAACGACTTCGCCTTCGGCATCTCGCTCACCTCGACCGACCGCGCCCGCACGGTCCCCGCCGCGCTCGCCTTCTTCACCGGCGCCTCGCAGTTCGAGCAGCCGACCGGCGCCATCGCGGCGGCGGCGGTGGTGGTGACCGTGCCGGTGGTGATCCTGGTGCTGGCCTTCCAGCGCCGGATCGTGGCCGGGCTCACCGCAGGCGCGGTGAAGGGGTGATGTTCACTGGAAGAAGATGGAGCCCCAGTTCGACGGGACGGTCCACCCGCGCAGCCAGAAGCCCTGCACCTGAGCGGTCGCTCCCCCCGGCATGAGGTCGGTCCAGGCGCCGTCGGCTGGGAAGGGGAGGTCGACCTGCTGGTCCCAGGGCGAGAAGTTGAGCGCTATGATGAAGCGCTCCAGCCGCCCGTCCTCCCCGTCGCCCCAGCGGTGGAAGATGGCGAGCTGCCGCTCGGTGTCGAGCCCATAGCCCTGCGGGTTCAGGCGCGTCTGCCAGGTCTCCCACCGGCCCGGGTAGAAGTTGTCGGAGCGCAGGGCCGGGTGGCGCCGGCGCAGGCCGATGAGGTGCCGGTACACCGCCAGCAGGCGCCGGCCGATGGGATCGTCGGCGCACGCCCACCGCAGCGGCCGCCCCCTGACCCTCCGCCCGCTGCCCTGATCGTCCTCCGGGATCCAGTGATCCTCCCCGAGCTCCTGGCCGTTCTGGAGCATGGGCGTGCCGGG
>DASPZP010000305.1:0-15178 GCA_035636195.1 Anaeromyxobacteraceae bacterium | reverse complement strand
CGCACCGCCGTATCCGACGAACCCCGCCGCCTTGTTGTTCCACTCGGCATAGAGGTAATCGATGGCATTCTTGAGCGCGCCCGAGGTGCCGTGGTTGTACTCGGGGGTCACGAAGACGTAGCCGTCGAATCCCGCGATGCGTTGAGCCCACGCCTTCGTGTGGGATTGCGTGTAGTGGCCCAACGACGGCGGCATGGGCTCGTCGAGCAGCGGCAGGTGGAAGTCCTGGATGTCGACGATCTCGTACAGCGCGTCGTTCCGGCGCGCCGCGATCTCATGCACCCACCGCCCGACCGAGTCCGCCTTTCGCCCCGGCCGCGTGCTTCCCACGATGATCCCGATCTTCAGCATGGTCTTTCTCCACCACGGTAGGAGTGCCCTACGCCGGAACGCGCGCCGGCGTGCTGTGCACCGTCTCGACACGGGAACGGCGCGCGTCCACGCTCAGCGCGCCCGGGCCGACGGCGAAGATCGCGAGCAGCCCACCCCCGATGCCGACGTTCTTCAGGAACTCAATCATCTGGAGCTGCGCTTCCGCGCCCTGGTACGCCCAGAAGTTGTGGAACACCATCGTCACCGGGACGAGAAACGCGACGAGGGCCGCTGCGCCCCAGCGCGCCTTCCACCCGGTGAGGACCGAAATCGCGCCGAGGAGCTCGAGGACCGTCGCGGCGGCCAGGAGGACGGCGGGCACGCCCTTGCTCCCTGCGAAGGCGGCAGTCCCACTCCATGCCGCCAGCTTTCCGACGCCGCTGATGAGAAAGATCGCCCCGACGCCGAGCCGTGCCACGAGAAGCGTCACACCCGAGTTCTTGTCCATTTGTCGACTCTCCCTGCCGTGCGAGCTGCTCCTGCGCCGGCAAGGCTAGGAGTAGACTGTTGCGACTTCGCGCGCTAGACCTCGAGAACGCAACTGACTGATGCGTGGGAGGCAACGTTGGATCTGAACCGCATCGCCGTGTTCGCGCGTGTCGTGGAGGCGGGGAGCTTCACAGCCGCTGCTGCAGCGCTGGGGGTTCGGAAGTCGTCGGTGAGCCGGAGCGTGGCGGCGCTCGAGGAGACCCTCGGGATCCGGCTCTTGCAGCGCACCACCCGCAGGCTGTCGCTCACCGACGCGGGTGCCGCGTACTACGCTCGCGCGCGTGATGCGCTCGCGGGCATCGAGGAGGCGCAAAGAGCCGCCGCGTCGGTGGGGGCGGAGGCGCGCGGGGTCGTACGCCTCACCGCGCCGGTGGATCTCGCCGGCGACCTCGCGACGGTGACGAGTGCGTTCGTCCGCGCGCACCCGGCGGTACGGGTCGAGGTGTCCCTCACCGCGCGATTCGTCGATCTCGTGAAGGAGGGCTTCGATCTCGCCGTGCGGGCGGGACCGCTCCTGGACTCATCGCTGCTCGCCCGGAAGCTGGGCGAGACCGAGATCGGACTGTTCGCCTCGCCCGCCTACCTCGACCGCGCTGGACGTCCGCGGCGACTCTCGGATCTGGCACGTCACGATTGCATCCTCTACCGGGCCGCCGGCGCCACCGCGGTCTGGCGCCTCTCCGGCCCGCGGGGCGAGGAGGAGGTTTCGGTCCGGGGACGCGTCGAGACGGACGAGTTTGCGTTCGTGCGAGCTTCCGCGCGCGAGGGCGTCGGGATCGCGTTTACCCCCATCGGGATGGTCGCGTCGCTCGTGGAGAGCGGCGAGCTCGAGCGCGTGCTGCCGCGTTACGCATTGCGCGGCGCTCCGGTGCATATCGTGTGGCCGAGCCGGGGGTTCGAGCCTGCCGCCGTGAGGCTGCTTCGCGACGCCCTCGTGCAGGCGCTGGCACCGACGCTGGCGTAGGAACTTCGAAGGAGCCAAAGCCCATGACGACCCAGCCCCCCGCATTCGCCCACAGCCCCGCCCTGATCCGGCTCGGCGACCTCGAAGTCGTGCGCCTCGGCTACGGCGCCATGCGCCTTCCCGGCCCGGACGTCTGGGGCGAGCCCGAAGATCCGGCCCGCGCTCGCGAAGTCCTCCGCCGCGTCGTCGCCCTCGGCATGAACCTCATCGACTCGGCCTGGTACTACGGCCCTCACGTCGCGAACCGCCTCATCGCGGAGACTCTCTACCCGTACCCGAAAGACCTCGTCATCGCCTCGAAGCTCGGGGGAAAGCGTCTACCCGACAAGGGCTGGGCGATCGCCTGCCGCCCCGAGGAGCTGCGCGAAGGATGCGAGACCGACCTGCGCGAGCTGCGCCGCGAGGCGCTCGACGTCGTGCACCTGCGATACTGGGGCAAGGGCTCACCGGTGCCGTTTGCCGAGATGCTCGACGCGATGATCGCCCTGAAGAAGGAGGGGAAGATCCGTCACCTCGCCCTCTCCAACGTGGGCGCCGCGGAGCTCGAGTTCGCGCTCGCGCGCACGCCGATCGTCTCGGTGCAGAACCTGTACAGCGTCTCCGGGGGAAGCGGGGTCCTCGCCCGGACGACGCACTCCGAGGTCGACGCCCCCGAGACGGTGCTCGCGATGTGCACCCAGCGCGGAATCGCGTTCATGCCGTTCTTCCCTCTCGGCGTCGGCGCTCACGCGAAGCCGAGCGCCGTCCTCGCGGCAGCGGCCCAGCGCCACCGCGCCACCCCCGCGCAGATCGGCCTGGCGTGGCTGCTCGCCCGCTCGCCGATCATGCTGCCGATCCCCGGCACCAGCCGGCCGGAGCACCTCGAGGAGAACTGGGCGGCCCGGACCATTCACCTCGAGCCCGAGGAAGTGGAGTCCATCGCGGCGGCTGCGCGCGCAGATTGAGCCGATCAGTCGAACCCACATCGCCCCGCCGAGTGTTACATCGACTCTACGTCGCCCTCGTCGGCCCCGGCTCGCTGTCGCTCGACGGCCGCCTGCGACGCGGACGAGCGCGGGGCGTCGGCGCTCCTTGGCTCGACTCCGCGCCCGAGACGGCCCGGGTCGAGCACGCGTCTCCTGGCCGCTGTGTATTCGAGCGTCGCGCCTCCTGCCCACGTTCGCGCGTGAAGTCTTCGTGCTCCTCGTCCGAGCAGAAGGCCGCTCGCACGCCCGAGGTGGAGCTGGCCGAGAATTCACCGCCTCTCCCGGGTTCCCGCCTGGAGTCCAGGTTCCCCTCGATTATCCTTCTTGTCCGTGACGGTCCCTCCCCGAAAGGCCTGCCTCGTGCTGCACGGAAAGGCAGCGATGCGCGAGGACGTGCGCGGGGCAGTGCGCGCAGCTCGCGAGGACGGATCCCCCGTCGATGTGCGCGTGACCTGGGAAGGCGATGACGCTTCGCGCTTCGCGCTCGAGGCGGCGCAGGCCGGTTACGAGATCGTGGTGGCCGGCGGCGGCGACGGAACCGTCAACGCAGTGGTCGCGGGACTGATCGAAGGGTCCGGGGCGTCGAGAGCCTCGCCGAGCCTTGCCGTCCTTCCGCTCGGCACGGCCAACGACCTGGCGCGGGCGTGCGGGATCCCGCTCGACCCTTTCGCGGCCATGCGTCTCGCGGTCTCTGGACCGACCTCCATCGTCGACGTCGGGCAGGCCAACGGAAGGCACTTCGTCAACGTCGCCACGGGTGGTTTTGGCACGCAGGTGACGGTCGCGACGCCGAACGAGCTGAAGCGGATCCTGGGAGGCGCCGCCTACCTGCTCACAGGCCTGACGCATTTCAGCAGCATCAGGCCCGAGCGCGGACGCTTGTCCGGGCCCGGCTTCGCGTGGGAAGGGGCGTTCCTCGTCCTCGCCGTCGGGAACGGACGCCAGGCGGGCGGGGGTCACCAGCTGTGTCCGGAGGCCATGCTCGATGACGGCCTGCTCGACGTCCGCCTCCTGCCACAGCTTCCGAAGGAGGAGATCCCGGAGGCCCTGCGGATCCTGCTGCGTGACGGAATCGAAGGAGTCCGCCGCACGCTCGTCGGCGCCCGCGTGCCCTGGCTCGAGATCGAGACCGAGGAGAGCCTCCAGATCAACCTCGACGGTGAGCCGCTGACCGGCACGCGCTTCCGCTTCGAGCTCCTCTCGCGGCGACTGTGCATGAAGCTGCCCGCCGGGTGCCCGTTACTCAGCTGATGCTCATCTCGCGCGTCCCCCACCATGCCCGATGTGCGCCTGCGTGCAGAAGGTCTTCGGCGTCGACCAGCACGACGGCGGCGTTTCGCGCGGTAGCGCGTCGACTGCGGGTCAGCAGTCTCAAGAGCTGAACGCGCCTCCAACGGACTGAACGAAGGGACCGTGCATGCTCGACCTGAATGACTTCTTCTATTTCGTGCAGGTCGTAGACCGTGCTGGTTTCAGCGCAGCAAGTCGCAAGCTGCGCGTTCCAAAGTCAACGTTGAGCCATCGCATGCAGGAGCTGGAGACGAATCTTGGCGTACGGCTCCTCAATCGGACGTCGCGACGCTTCGGGATGACCGAAGCGGGCAGTGAGTTTTACCGGCACGCCGTCTCGATGCTGCAGCAGGCCGAACACGCCGAGACCGCGATGCGCCAGCGCCTCGCGGAACCTGTGGGAACGGTGCGGTTCACCGCGGCTGTCGCCACGGCGCAGTTCGCGATGCGCGACATGGTTGCGGATTTCCTCGTCCGCTTTCCGAAGATCAACGTCATCGCGCATGCTACGGACCAGGCCATCGACATCATCGGCGAGAACTTCGACGTCGCCATTCGTGCGCATTCGCTCCCGTTGCCAGACTCGACATTGGTGCAGAGACCGCTTGCGCCGGCGCCGTGGTTCCTGTTCGCAGGGCCGGCCTATGTCGATGCGCATGGCTCGCCGGAGACCCCACAGGATCTCGCGAAGCATCCCTCACTCTTCGTGATGCGCACAGGCGTCGCTCCCGCCTGGCGACTTCGTCATTCCAGCGAACCCAGGGACGAGATCGTTGTGCATCTCACGCCTCGCCTCCTGAGCGATGACATGGTCGGCCTGAAGCAGGCGGCGATCGCCGGTGTTGGCATCGTCGCTTTGCCCGCCTATGTCTGCCGCGATGAAGTGCGATCAGGTGCGCTACGACGCATCTTGCCCGCGTGGCTTGCCGGCGACTCCGTGCTGACCGCGCTGATGCCCTATCGGCAGGGTCTCTTGCCATGCGTTCGCGTCTTCATCGCTCACCTGGCGGCTGAATTTCCAAAGGCGGTCGTGCTGTGAATCGTCCACGCTGATGGACGGTGCGTTTGCGTTCGCCGACTTCTCGCAGATCGGTCTGGCCGCTAGGTTCGCCTCACGAATGGAGGAGACCGACATGTCCGCGAACAAGTTCACTGAGCATCTCACCCGCGACAACGCCGCCGTGGTGCTCGTCGACCACCAGGTCAGCCTGTACAGCGGGGTGCGTGACATCCCCGTTGGCGAGCTGAAGCACAACGTGGTGGCCCTAGCCAGGGCCGCCCAGGTGTTGCGGCTGCCGCTGGTGATAACCACCACCGCTGCTCACAGCATGTGGGGACCGGTCATTCCCGAGTTGGTCAAGGTACTCCCCCCCGATCTCGAGATCATCGACCGTTCAACGGTGAACGCATGGGACGACCCTCGGGTGAGAGCAGCGATCCGGGCGACCGGCCGCAAGAAACTGATCATCGCGGGCATCTCCACGGAGGTGTGCCTGGCCTTCCCTGCCATCAGCGCCACGGCCGACGGGTACGATGCCTACGCTGCCATCGACGCGTCCGGCACGTTCTGGCAGGCGAAGCGCGAGGCGGGCCTGCTGCGCATGCAACAGGCCGGTGTCATCCCGATCGACTACTCGAGCGCGATGATCGAGATCCTCGCCGACAACGCCGACCCGCTGGCCGCCGAAGTGTACGCCGCGCTCGACATGCCTTTCGCGGTACTTGTCGGCCAGATCTCCTCGGCACTCACGAAGAAATGAGCGGGGTGGGCTCACGCGTTCGCCGAGTCGGGGTGCCATCCGCGCTTCACCTGCGGTTGACATCGCCCCGGCCGCAGCGATGACCAGGGCCGCAACCCTCAGCCGACGTGCAGCATCTGCATTGCCTTCTTCATGCTGGTTCCCAGCCGCCCGAGCGCTCGCGCCAGGCTGCCGATCTCGTCGCGGCGCTTGAGGCCGGGAACCGGGAGAGCGAGGTGCCCCATGCTGTAGCTCTCCGCGACCGCGGTGAGCTCGCGAAGCGGCCGGATGATGGAGGTCACCAGGAACGCGACGAACGGGACGACGACGACGAGGAATCCGTTCCCGACCGCGGCATAGAGCTTCCACAGGAAGGATCGCGTCGCGCTGTGGATCTCGCCGAGGACGCGGGCCTTCTTCTCCTCGACGTCGTCGATGTAGACGCCGGTTCCGACCCAGTAGCCCGTCCCCGGGATCATCCTCGCATAGGAGAGCTTGGGCAGCACGCCCTTGCCAGGCTTGTTGAACCAGTACTCTACGAAGCCGCCGCCGGCCTGCGACACCTGATCGAGTTGCCGGATGAAGGGCGTTCCCCTCGGGTCCTGCTTGTCGAGGAGGTTCTGCCCCTCGAGATCGGGAAGCGTCGGGAGCACGAAGACCGTCCCGCCCACCTTGTAGATGAAGTAATACCCGGAGCTGTCCGGAAAGAAGCGGGCGCTCTTCACGAGCGACGTGAAGATCCGGTGCGTCTCCCGCTCGTCCTTCACCCCTGCCGCAGCGGCGCCCAGCGTCGACGCCATCGCATCCACGAGGTCCTTCAGCTCGTTGCGATAGTCCTGCAGCATCATCTCGGTGGTTTGCCGAGTGGCCATGTCGCGAACCTGGCCGACGAGCACGTGGTAGCCGGTGGCCGTCGCGCCGGTGAAGAGCACGAGGACCGCCACGAGCGCGAGGATCTTCGTCGTGATCGACATTGCGACCTCCTCCCTCGGGGACTACGGGACCAGGCTAGTGCGGCACCATCCAGGTGAAGACGTACGCCTGGAGGAACGTCACGATGCCGACGAGACAGGCAAGGGCGAGCGAGTGCCAGAACACGTAGCGCAGGATCGTGCCCTCCTGGCCGTGCTGCCCCGTGGCGACGCCCGCGACGACGATGCTCTGGGCGTCGATCATCTTGCCCATGACGCCGCCCGAGCTGTTCGACGCGGCGGCAAGGATGGGGTTCATACCGATGTGTTGCGCGCTCACCACCTGCAGGTTGCCGAACAGCACGTTGGATGAGGTGTCGGAGCCCGTCAGCGCCACGCCAAGCCAGCCGAGGAGCGGCGAGAAGAACGGGAAGAGCACCCCGGTCGACGCGAAGGCGAGGCCCATCGTCGAGTCGGACCCCGAGTAGCGGGTGGTGAACCCGAGCGCCAGCATCGCGGCGATGGTGAGGAGCGAGTAGCGCACGCGCTTCAGCGTCCGGAAGTAGGTGGTCAGCAGCTCCGCCGGCTTCTCCTTCAACCACAGGCCCGCCACGAGGCCGGCCAGGAGGAGGCCCGTCCCCGTTGCGGACAAGAGGTTCAGGCTGAACTTGGCGGCCTCGGGCGACAGGGCCTTCGCCACGGGCGGAGCCTTCTTCACGAGATTGTGGAGGAGCGGGACGTCGAAGGTCGGGTTGAAGATGGCGTTCAGCCACGCCTTGGCGCTCGGCATGCCCCAGACGAAGACGAAGACGGAGAGGACGATCCACGGCATCCACGCGAGCCACGCCTCGCCCGGCGTCGGGCGATTCACGGCGGCGCCGACGGAGCGGAACCCGGGCGCGCCCGCCGACCTCGCGTCGGACTCGCGCTCGCCGGGGAAGCGCCACTCGGTCTTGGGCTGCCACACCTTCAACAACAGGTACGTGGCGAGGATCGAGCACGCGGCCGCGATGATGTCGACGAGCGAGGGGCCGAAGAAGTTCGAGACGACGAACTGCGGGATGGCGAAGGAGAGCCCTGCGACGAGGCACGCCGGCCAGACGCCGAGCATGCCGCGGAAGCCCGACATCGCCCACACGAGCCAGAATGGCACCATGACCGAGAAGAGCGGGAGCTGCCGCCCGACCATGGCCGACAGCAGGCTCTCGTTCAGGCCAGTCACCTTGGCGAGCGTGATGATGGGCGTGCCGAGGGCGCCGTAGGCAACCGGGGCGGTGTTGCCGATGAGCGCCAGGCCCGCGGCCGCGAGCGGCTTGAACCCGAGGCCGATGAGCATGGCCGCCGAGATGGCGACCGGGGTGCCGAATCCAGCAGCGCCCTCGATGAACGCGCCGAAGGCGAAGGCGATGAGCAGCACCTGGATGCGGCGGTCACCCGCCAGTCCGGCGATCGTCTCCTTCACGACCTCGAACTTGCCGGTCTTGACGGTGAGATCGTAGATGAAGATGGCGTTCAAGATGATCCAGCCGATGGGCAAGAGGCCGAACGCCGCGCCATACAGCGCGGACGCAGCGGCCATCTGCGCCGGCATCCCGTAGACGAACACGGCCACGCCGAGGGCGAGGGCGAGCCCGAGGCCCGCGGCCACGTGCGCCTTCACGTGGAAGAACGCGAGCGAGGCGAGCAGCACGACCACCGGGATCGCTGCCACGAGCGCCGAGAGGTAGAGGTTGCCGAGCGGGGTGTAGGTCTGCGTCCAGGTCATTCCCGTCCTCCTCGGACGAAAGGCGAGTGTGGGCGCACTGTGACCGAGGACGGCGCTGGGCGGTATCAGGTCTTTCCCTGTCAGGGTGAACCCCAATATCCTGGGGGACCGGCCCGGGACATGTTGCCCATCGCGCCGGCCGAGCCGAACGCTCCATGCCCTTGCCCTCCCGCATCCTCGCAGCCCTTCGCCGCGCCGCCTCACCCGGTGCGCGCGTCTGGGTCCTGCCGAACCTCGTCCTCGGGCTGTTCGCGATCGCGCTCTTCGCGCTGCTGGCCGTCCTGGGGCGCCACGAGACGGAGACCCGGCGAAACGCGCTCGCGCGCGACGTCCAGTGGGCGGAGCAGACCATCCGGACGCGCCTCGCGGCGAACGAGGATTTCCTGCAGCTCCTCGCGAAGGAGGTGGCCGAGGAGCGGCAGGACGCAGACTCGTCCAGCCGCCGCGCCGCGGAGCACGTCGCGGCGAATCCCGAGCTGACCCAGGTCGCGTGGATCGACGCGGATCAGGTGGTTCGCTGGGTGGCGCCGCGCGAGACCACCGCCTGGAACCGTGGCGAGCGCCTCTCGATCCCGGAGCAGGCGCTCGCGTTCCAGCGGGCGCAGCGGACGGGTACGCCCGCCTACAGCATGCCGGCGCCCGCCGCGGACGAGAGCGCCTCCATCGAGATCCACGTCCCGGTGTTCCGTGACCGGCTCTTCCGTGGCGTGGTCGTCGGCATCTACGCCGCGGATGCGGTGCTGCGCTACCTCTCCTCGTCGTGGTTCTGGAACAAGTACCGCGTCGTGATGGAGACGGACGATCGCGTCGTCGCCGCGAACTCCTCCGTCGTGCTCCGGACCGATCTGACCGAGCTCGTGCGCCTCGATCCGCCCGGCCAGGGGCTGCGCCTGCGCGTCTCTGCGTTCGCGGACGAGTCCAACCTGCCGCGCGACATGCTGCTCCTCCTCATCATCGGCCTCGTGCTGCTCATGGGCTGGAGCCTGTGGACGCTCTCCGCGCACATGCGCCGGCGCCTCGCCGCCGAGGAGGGCCTCCGGCGCGAATCTGCGTTCCGGCAGGCCATGGAGGAGTCCGTCATCACTGGCCTGCGCGCGGTCGACATGCAAGGGCGCATCACGTACGTCAACCCGGCGTTCTGTGGGATGGTGGGCTGGAGCGCCGACGAGCTGATCGGCCTCGTGCCGCCGTTCCCTTACTGGCCGGAAGAGGAGCTCGCGACGCTGGAACGCGTCACGGCGACGTGGATGGGTGGCCAGTCGCCACCCAGCGGGTTCGAGGTGCGCATCCGGCGCAAGACGGGCGAGCGCTTCTTTGGGCGCATGTACATCTCGCCGCTCGTCGGTGCCGACGGCCGCCAGGCGGGCTGGATGGCCTCCATGGTGGACATCACCGAGCAGAAGCGCGCGCGCGCCGAGCTGGAGGCGTCGCACCAGAAGGTCGTCACGGCGCAGGAGCGGCTGCAGCAGACGTCTCGGCTCGTGACGATGGGTGAGATGGCCTCCTCCATCGCGCACGAGCTGAACCAGCCGCTCGCAGCGATCGCCAACTACTGCATGGGATGCGTCACCCGGCTCGAGTCGGGCGCGTTCAGTCCCGACGATCTCGCCTCCGCGATGCGCAAGGCGAGCGACCAGGCCGAGCGCGCCGGCAAGATCATCCGGCGCATCCGGGACTTCGTGAAGAAGCGCGAGCCCAACCGCGCGCCGGTGCCGGTGGCCGTCATCGTGGACGAGGCGATCGGCTTCGCCGAGATCGACGCCCGAAAGGCGGGCGTCAACATCCGCCTCGAGGTCCCGCAGGAGCTGCCGCCGGTCTTCGCGGACAAGATCATGATCGAGCAGGTGGTCCTGAACCTCGTCAAGAACGGCATCGAGGCCATGCACGGATCGGCACCTGGCCGGCGCGAGCTCACCGTCTCGGCGCGCGTGGACGAAGGACGCGCGGTCGAGGTGGCGGTCGCCGACCGCGGCCACGGCATCACGCCGGAGCAGAGCGGAAGGCTGTTCGCGCCCTTCTACACCACGAAGCTCGACGGGATGGGGATGGGGCTCAACATCTGCCGGTCGATCGTGGAGTTCCACGACGGGCGACTCTGGGCGCGTCCGAACGACGGCGGCGGAAGCGTGTTCGTCTTCACGCTCCCCGTCGAGAGATAGGCGAGGCGATCGTGGAAGATCCTTCCCAGCGCGTGTACGTCGTCGACGACGACGAGGCGATGCGCGACTCGCTCGTGTGGCTGCTCGAGTCGAACGGGTTCGCGGTGGAGGCGTTTCCTTCGGCCGAGGCCTTCCTCGAGAGGTGGCACGGGGACATGCGCGGCTGCCTCGTCCTGGACGTCCGCATGCCGGGCATGAGCGGCCTGGAGCTCCACGAGCGGCTCAGCGCGCGCTCCGCAGTGCTGCCGATCGTCTTCGTGACGGGCCACGGGGACGTCCCGATGGCGGTGTCGGCTCTGAAGAAGGGCGCCGTGGACTTCATCGAGAAGCCCTTCAACGACCGGGACCTGCTGCGGCTCGTCGCGGGGTGCCTTGACCTCGACCAGACGCGGCGCGCGGCGCGCCACCGCGAGGAGGAGGTGCGGCGCCGGCTCGGAGCGCTCACCGACCGCGAGCGCGAGGTGATGGAGCTCGTCGTCGCGGGGAAGCTCAACAAGGAGGTCGCCGAGGCGCTCGGCATCAGCATCAAGACCGTCGAGGCGCACAGGTCGCGCGTCATGGACAAGATGGAGGTGCGCTCGATCGCAGAGCTCGTCCAGGCGGTGCTCGAGGGCGGGGGCCGCACGCGATGAGGCACCGCTCAGCGCACCTCGCCGCCCTGGCGGCGCTCGCGCTCCTCGTCCCGCGCGCCGCGCTCGGTGCGCCGAGGTACCGGCTGAAGCTCGGGTTCGTCATCGGCGCCGGCACGCCGATCGACGTGGCGGCGCGGCGCCTCGCCGACCTCGTGCGACAGCGCACGGAAGGTGAGGTGGAGATCGTGGTGTACCCGGGCGGCCGCCTCGGCGACGAGCGAGCCATGATCGAGGGCGTCCAGCTCGGTACGATCGACATGTCCCTCACCACCACCGGCCCGATCGGTGGCTTCGCGCCCGAGTTCCACGTCCTCGACCTGCCTTACCTCTTCCCGAGCTACGAGGCGGCCTACACCTATCTCGACGGCGACCCGGGCAAGAAGCTCCTCGCGCTCCTCGATCGCCGCGGCGTGCACGGGCTCGCGTTCTTCGAGAACGGCTGGCGGAGCTTCACGAGCTCGAGGCATCCGCTGCGCGTCCCACAGGATCTGAAGGGGCAGAAGATCCGCGTCATGGAGAGCCCCGTCTACATGGGCCTCATCCGCGCGCTCGCCGCGACCCCGACCCCGATGGCCTACTCCGAGCTTCCGCGCGCGCTGTCAGGCGGCGTCATCGACGGGCAGGAGAACCCGGCCGTGAACATCTACTCCGCTCGGCTCTACGAGTCGCAGCCGTTCATGATCCGCGACCAGCACACCTACAACGTCTTCATCTTCAAGGTGAACGGGAAGCTATGGCGAAGTCTCCCGGACCGCATCCAGCGGGTCCTCGACGATACCGCAGCGGAGGTGCGCGACTTCGAGCGGAAACTGAACCGGGAGGCGGACGGTGAGTTCATCCGGAGGCTCGAGGCGAAGGGGATGCAGGTCCACCTCCCCACCGCGTCCGAGCTCCGCGCCTGGCAGGCAGCCACGGCGCCCGTGTACGAAGAGACGACACGGTTCCTCGGCGGGACGTGGGTCGCCGACACGGTCCAGTTCCGGAGGGACTGGGACGCCGGCAAGTACCGAGCGGACGAACAGCGTTACGTCGAGCGGTTCGCGAACATGGCCGTGCCGCTCGACGAGGTGCTGAGGACTCTGAGGTAGGCGTCGGCAACGGCCGCGGGCTTTCGCCGAGCGCATCTCCATCTCGAGCGCGGCACGGTCGTAACCCGGCTATATCGGAGCGGCGGACGCGACGCGAGCGCCGTCCTGACCCGTTCCGGAGGCCGAGGCCATGTCGAAGCGAAAGCCCCGAGCGCGCCCAAGGTCCTTCGCCTGTGCAGCATGGCTCTGTGTTTCCCTCGCCGCAGCCGGGCTCGCCGCGGCCTCGAGCGAAGCCCAGGCGGCAGATGTTCGTCCGCTCAAGATCGGCATCATCGGCGCAGGCAAGATCGGCGGCACGCTCGCCGCGCTCTGGGTCCAGGCGGGGCACGAGGTGCTCCTCTCGTCGCGCCATCCCGCCGAGCTCCAGGGCCTGGCCCGATCGCTCGGGCCCAGGGCCCGCGTGGGCGCGCCGCGAGAGGCGGCGGTCTTCGGCGACGTGGTCCTGATTTCCGTGCCCTACGGGGCGCTGCCACAGATCGGTCGCGACCTGGTCAAGGAGCTCGCCGGGAAGGTGGTGCTCGACACCGGGAATCCCTATCCAGAGCGCGACGGCGAGATGGCGCTCGAGACGCGTCGCAAGGGCACCGGGGTCGCATCGGCCGAGTTCCTGCCGGGGGTCCGCCTGGTGCGCGCCTTCAATGCCATCAGCTATCTGCACCTGAAAGGCGAGGCGCACCGGGCGGGAGAACCCGTGGCCATCCCGATCGCGGGGGATGACGACCGGGCGCTGAGCGTCGCGACGCGCCTCGTGAGAGACGCTGGCTTCGAGCCGGTGGTGGTCGGGCCACTCTCCCGCGCGAAGCTCTTCGACGTCGGATCGCCCGTCTACACGCAGCTTCTCACGGCGCGGGAGCTGCGGGAGCGTCTCGGGATGTGATGTGCTGGCCTCACTCCGCAGGCTGGCCCGCGCCCTTTCGATGCGCGCCAAGAAACGCTGGTCGTTCTCGAGCCGAAGTGCAACCAGTCCCGGCGACCACCACCGCCACGAGCACGCTGACCAGGTCGCCGAGCCACACTCCCATCCGCACGGGCACCCGCCGCTCCTGCGCGACCTCACCCCGGGTGGCGGAATCACGGCAGCGCGCGGCGCGCTCGGCCGCGATGGCGCCGGCCTGGATGAACAAGCGGGACGACTGCTCAACCCGAACACCGTCGGGTGAGCGGCGAGGAGAACGCCAGGAAGGCTTTCCTGATCCCGTAAGCCGACCGCGGCGACGAAAGGCCGCGACCGCCCCGCCCGTCAACCGAGAGGCACGTCATGTTGTTCCAGCACCGTCACGTTGACATGCCGATCCCGAGGAGGCGGCGTGGCCCTGGGCCCGCGAGGACACCCGGACGTAGGCCGTGCGTGCGTGTCTTCGACGGTGACGCTCCCGTGCTTGCCGAGGTAGCCATGAGGCGGACCGTTCCGGCTGTCGTCGTGCTTCTCGCCGCGTGCGGTCCTCTAGTGTGCCCGTGGAGGGCGTCAACGATCGCCTGGGCGAAACCGCGCGCTTACAGCCGCAGACGTAGTCGAATAAACAGGCGACCCATGGCTGAGGATGAGTACCGGCTCATCGTTCCGGGCGAGTAAACCCAACGGTACCGACCCAGCCGCTCGCTCGACTCGACCCCGCGTCGCGCGATTCTCGAAGCGATGCCTCGGTCTCGGCAGGCCCATCGGCAACGAGGGAAGTCGTAGCTCTTGTCGGCGTGAGCTTCATCGGCCGCTGTGCGCGGAGGTCCGCGTCTGCCAGTCACGGGTCGAGGACGCCGCGCGCGACGTTCATGGCATGCTCCTCTGCTGCGGCATGGGGGATGCGACGGCGAGCGCGTGGCCTACCGCGGCGGAGAGGAGCCGCCCTCGGGTGTGCGCGCCTTCGCGCTGCAGCTCGGCGGCGCGGCCGCGGCGCGCGACGAGGAAGTAGAGGATCGGCACGGCGAGCCGCGAGAGCAGCGTCGCCGCAACCTCGCCGGCCATCAGGCTCACCGCCAGGCCCTGGAAGATGGGGTCGGCCAGCATCACGGCGCTCCCGACGAGCACGGCCGCGGCGGTGAGCAGCATGGGGCGGAACCGAACCACGCCCGCCTCTTCGACCGCGGCCGCGAGCGGCGTCCCCTCCCGCAGCTTCAGCTCGATGAAGTCGACGAGGATGATGCTGTTGCGCACGATGATGCCGGCGCCGGCGATGAAGCCGATCATGCTGGTCGCGGTGAAGAAGGCGCCGAGCCCGAAGTGCGCGGGCAAGATGCCGATGAGGGAGAGCGGGATCGGGACGAGGATGACCAGTGGCACCGAGAAGCTCTGGAACCAGCCGACCACCAGGATGTAGATGAGGATGAGCACGACGGCGAAGGCGATACCGAGATCGCGGAAGACCTCCAGCGTGACGTGCCACTCGCCGTCCCACTTGATCGCCGGCCGCTCGGTGGAGGCGGGGTGGGCGAGGCCGAGGCGCGGCACCACCTCGCCGCCGGCGCCGCGAAGCGCGTCGAGCTTCCTGTTCAGCGCCGAGAGCGCGTAGACCGGGCTCTCGATCTCGCCCGCCAGGTCGCCGAGGACGTAAGCGACCGGCATGAGGTTCTTGTGGAAGGCGGGCGGATCGACCCTCCCCTCCTCCCGCCTGACGAGCTCGGAGAGCGGCACCGCGCCGCGGCGTCCCGGGACGGTGAGCTGCAGCAGATCTTCGACGCGTGCCCGCTGCGCCGGCGCGAGCTGGAGCACCACCGGGACCTGTGCCGCGCCCCGCTCGACGTGGAAGCTCCCGAGCGGCGCGCCTGCGCCGCCCGCGGCGAGCGTCTGGATCACGGCGGCCGGCGCGACG
>DASPZP010000304.1:0-4985 GCA_035636195.1 Anaeromyxobacteraceae bacterium | reverse complement strand
CTCGGCCGCGCCGAGGCAGAGGCCGAGGTGAATCGCCTGGGGACCGAGCTCGACGATCGAGCCGCCGACGGCGCCCGGCTCCGCGCCGCCCTGGCGCAGGTGACCCGCGAGCGCGACGACGTCTCCCGCGAGCTCGCCGAGACGCGGCGCGAGCGCGACGAGCTCACCGACGCCCGCAAGGCGCTGGAGCAGGTGCACGAGGCGCTCGCCAGCGCGCGAGCGCGGCTGGGCTGACGCCCGGAACCATCTCCATTGACCCAGCGGCGGGGGACAAGCCCCCGCCCTACGAAAGCGCTGATGTAGGGCGGGGGTTCATCCCCCGCCGCACGTCCGCAAGGTGTAGGGCGGGGGTTCATCCCCCGCCGCACGTCCGCAAGGTGTAGGGCGGGGGTTCATCCCCCGCCGCACGTCCGCAAGGACTAGGCGCTCTTGGGAACCACCGAAACTTGTGGTTGCGCCTGCGCCCCCGGCGCGCCCTGCCGCTTCATCTGCGACCGCGCGTCATAAGCGGCGTACTTGTACGCTTCACCCAGAGTCGGATAGTTGAACACCGCCTGCGTGAAGTAGTGGATGGTCCCGCCGAGCGCCATGACCGCGCTCCCCAGGTGCACCAGCTCGGACGCGTGCGGGCCGATGCAGTGCACTCCGAGCAGCTCGCCGTCCTGAGGCGAGGCGATGATCTTGAGGAAGCCGACCGCCTCGCCGATGAGGTTGGCGCGGGCGTTCTCGGCGAGCGGCGTCTTCCCCACCACGTACGGCGCGCCCCGCTGCTTGAGCGACTCCTCGGTCGCGCCGACGGACGAGACCTCGGGGATGGTGTAGATGCCGACCGGCAGCAGGTCGGCCACCTTCTGCTGGTACTTCTTGCCGAGGGCGTGGGTCATCGCCACGCGCCCCTGTTCCATCGAGGTCGAGGCGAGGCCGGGGAAGCCGATGAGGTCGCCCGCGGCGTAGATGTGCGCCACCTTCGTCCGGTAGTGCTCGTCGACCTCCA
This sequence comes from Anaeromyxobacteraceae bacterium, assembly GCA_035636195.1. Lineage (GTDB taxonomy): Bacteria > Myxococcota > Myxococcia > Myxococcales > Anaeromyxobacteraceae > Anaeromyxobacter_A. The sequence continues at coordinate 3,991 of DASPZP010000304.1, read as the reverse complement.
GGTAGCCCTTGTCGGTGGCGGAGAGGCCGGCCGCCTGGAGGTTCAGCGCCTCGACGTTCCCCACCCGCCCCGCCGCCACGAGCACCTTCTCGGCCACCACGCGCGAGCCGTCGCTGAGCGTGACGAGCACGTCCCGGTCGCCGACCTCGAGCTTGTTGGCGCGGACCTGCTGGTACATGTCGATGCCGGCCTCGCCGAAGAGCTCCTGCATGGCGAGCGACAGCTCGGCGTCGAGCCAGGGGAGGAGCCGCGGCTTCGAGTCGATGATGGAGACGTGCACGCCCAGCGCGGCGAAGATGGAGGCGTACTCGCAGCCCGCCACGCCACCGCCCAGGATGGCGAGCGAGCGCGGCACCAGGTCGAGCATCAGGATCGAGTCCGAGTCGTACACGCGCTGGTGGTCGAAGGGGTAGATGGGCGGGTGCGACGGGCGCGTGCCGGTGGCGAGCAGCACCACCTCGGCCTGGACGTCCTGCCAGCTCCCGTCGGCGACGGTGATGCGCAGCGTGTGGGGGTCGACGAAGCTCGCCTCGCCGCGGAACATCTCCACCCCGGCGTGGGCGAGCCGGCCGCGGATGCGCGAGTGCTCGCGCGCGGTGACGAGGCCGCGCCGGCCCATGAGCTCCGGAACGGTCACCGTCTCGGAGACGTGGAACTCGATGCCATGCGCGTCGCGCGAGCGCGCCTGCTGGATGGCGAGGGCCGTCTCGCGCAGCGCCTTGGACGGGATGGTGCCGGTGTTGGCCGAGGCGCCCCCCGGCACCGCCTCCTTCTCGACCAGCGCGACGCGCTTCCCGTAGTACGAGGCCTGCACGGCGCCGTGCTCGCCGGCCGGTCCGGACCCGATCACGACCACGTCGTAGTGGAGCATGCCCCGCTTATAATGATCTTTCCCTCGACTGACGATATTCTCCCGCGCCCCCGTGAAGAACGTCCCGCAGAATCCCGTCCTCGGCGCCCTCCAGAAGAACCTCATGGTGGCGCTCGACGAGCGGAAGCAGGCGCTGCGCGCGGAGGGGAAGCGGCTCTTCGACTTCGGGCTCGGCGATCCGAAGGAGCCGACGCCGGCCTTCTTGCGCGAGGCGCTGCGCGCGGCCGTGCCGGACGTCTCGCAGTACCCGAGCGCCGCCGGCACGCCGGCCCTGCGCCGCGCCTGCGCGGGCTACCTCGCCCGGCGCTTCGGCGTTACGGTCGATCCGGATCGGCAGGTCGTCCCCGCCACCGGTGCCAAGGAGACCATCTTTCACCTGCCGTTCGCCTTCGTCGGCGGGGACGCGCGCCGCCGCAAGGTGGTGATGCCGGACCCCGGCTATCCCACCTACGAGGTCGGCGCGCGCTTCGCGGGGCTCGAGCCGGTGAAGGTGCCGCTCACGGCGGCGAACCGCTTCCTGCTCGAGCCGGCGGCGCTCCCGAAGGCGCTGCTCGACGAGACGCTCGTCTTCTGGGTGAGCTACCCGCACAACCCGACCGGCGCGGTGGCGCCCCGCGATTACCTGGCGCGGGTGGGCCGGGCCGCGCTCGAGCACGGCTTCATCGTCGCCTCCGACGAGTGCTACGCCGACCTCTACTTCGCCGAGAAGCCCGTCTCGATGCTGGAGGTCCAGGTCGAGAACGCCGTCGCCATCCACTCGTGCTCGAAGCGGAGCGGCATGACCGGGTACCGCTCCGGCTTCGTCGCGGGCGATCCGGACCTCGTCGCGGTGCTGAAGCGCGCCCGCTCGCACCCGGGCGTCGCCTCGCCCGACTTCGTGAGCGCGGCCGCCGCCCAGGCCTGGTCCGACGACGCCCACGCCGCCGAGCGGCGCGAGATCTTCCGCCGGAAGCGCGACCGCTTCCTCGCCTTCTTCCGCGAGCACGGCCTCGTCTGCGACGGCTCGGAGGCGACGCTGTACCTCTGGGTGCGGGTGCCCGCCGGGCACTCCTCCGCCTCCTACGCGGCGGCGCTCCTGGAGCAAGGCATCGTGGTGGCGCCGGGCACGGCGTTCGGCGCCGGCGAGGGGCACGTGCGGGTGGCGCTCGTGCCGACCCTGCCCGAGTGCGAGGAGGCCATCCTGGCCTGGAGAGCGGTGAGGACATGAGCGAGCTCGTCGAGATCGAAGCACGGGTGGCCGCGGCGTTCGGAGACCGCGCCCGCCTGACGGACCCGGCCACGCGTCAGGCGGTGCTGCGCGCGATCGACGCGCTCGACCGCGGGGTGGTGCGGGTGGCCGAGAAGCGCGACGGCGCCTGGGTGGTGAACGCCTGGGTGATGCAGGCGGTGAACCTCTACTTCGCCGTGACCGGCATGCAGGTCCACGACGTCGGGCCGTTCCAGTGGCGCGACAAGATCCCGCTCAAGACGAACCTCGAGGCGGGCGGCGTGCGGGCGGTGCCGGGCGCGGTGGCGCGCTATGGCAGCCACGTCGCCGCCGGGGCGGTGCTCATGCCGAGCTTCGTCAACATCGGCGCGCGGGTGGGGGCCGGGACGATGGTCGACACCTGGGCCACCGTCGGCTCCTGCGCCCAGATCGGCGAGAACGTGCACCTGGCCGGCGGGGTCGGGGTCGGCGGCGTGCTGGAGCCGCCTGGAGCGCGGCCCAACATCATCGAGGACGGCTGCTTCATCGGCAGTCGCTGCATCGTCGTGGAGGGGACGCTCGTCGAGGAGGACGTCGTCCTCGGGGCGAACGTGGTCATCACCGCGTCCACGCCGATCATCGACGTGACGGGCCCGCAGGAGGTCGTCTACAAGGGCCGCGTCCCGGCGCGCTCGGTGGTCATCCCCGGCACGCGCCCGAAGACGTATCCCGCTGGAACGTTCCACATCCCGTGCGCCCTCATCGTCGGGAAGCGCAGCGCCGCGACCGACAAGAAGGTCTCGCTCAACCAGGCCCTGCGCGAGTTCGAGGTCCAGGTGTGAGCGGCGCGGGCGGGCTCGAGGAGGCGCTCGCCGCCCGGACCGCGGCGCTGTGTGCGATCCCCTCGCCCATCGGCGAGGAGCGCGCCCTGTGCGATGCAGTCGAGCGTGAGGCCCGCGCCCGCTTCCCGCGCGTGGAGCGGGTGAAGAACTCGCTCGTGGCGTGGGTGGATGACTTTTCTTCCGTTCGCCCTGAGCGTAGCGCAGCGGAGTCGAAGGGCGAGGGCGACCTCGTCCTGCTCTGCGGCCACCTCGACACCGTTCCCATCCACGCCGAGGACGTGGGCCGCTTCCCGCGCCGCGAGGGTGGCCGGCTCTTCGCGCCGGGCGCCTCCGACATGAAGAGCGGAGTGGCGGTTGCGCTCGAGCTCGCCCTTCGACTCCCCCGCGCCGAGCGCGCCTGCGAGCTCGCGCTCGTCGTGTACTCGCGCGAGGAGGGGCCCTTCGCGGAGAACGAGCTCGGCGACGTGCTGCGCGGGATGCCCGAGCTCAGCCGGGCCGCGCTCGCGATCTGCCTCGAGCCGACCGACGGCGTGCTCCAGCTCGGCTGCGTCGGCTCGATCCACGCCACTGTCGTCTTCGCCGGGCGGTCGGCGCACTCCGCACGGCCCTGGCACGGGGAGAACGCCGTCCACCGCGCGGGCGCGCTCCTCGTCCACCTCGCCGGGCGGGCGCCGCGCGAGGCCGTCAGCGGCGGGCTCACCTTCCGCGAGGTCCTCTCCGCGACGCGCATCGACGGCGGGCGGGCGCGGAACGTGGTGCCCGACCGCTGCACCCTGAACCTGAACTTCCGCTTCGGCCCGGATCGCACGCTCGAGGACGCGGCCGACGAGGTGCGCCGGCTGGCCCTTGAATTTGGCGCCACCGCCGAGCTGACCGACCTCTCCCCGGCCTGCCCGGCCTATGCCGACCACCCGCTGGTGCGCCGGCTCATCGAGCGCACCGGGGCGGCCGTGGAGCCGAAGCAGGCCTGGACCGACGTCGCGCGCCTCTCGGCCGCCGGCGTGCCCGCCGTGAACTTCGGCCCTGGCGCGACCGCCCAGGCGCACCAGACCGGCGAGTGGGTGGAGACGGATGCCATCGCGCGCTGTTACC
>DASPZP010000303.1:0-19871 GCA_035636195.1 Anaeromyxobacteraceae bacterium | reverse complement strand
CGCCCCAGGCCGGCGAAGCGCCGGCGTTCTTCGCCGCGGCCTTGAGCCCCGCACCGTGGCAGTAGACATTGGAGCAGGTGCGAGCGGTCTTGTCGTAAGCAGGCGTTCCAGCGCGCGTGGCGCCCGGCTGCGTGATCGCGGCGAGCGATGCAGGCTCGTCGAAGCGGACCTCGGCTGGTACCGGCACCAGCGTGCCGTCGGCCCGGTTGATGTGATCCGGGTCGGTCACGCTCGTCACGTTCTTGTGGCAATGCAGGCAGGTGAGCTGCGCGTGCGGGACTCCGCCGCTCGCGCCCGTGTCCGCGGTGAAGTGAATGGCATGAGCGTCCGTCGCGGGCGGAAGGCCGTGGCAGGTCGTGCAGTCGGACAATCCGTTCGAAGCAAGCGCGACCGGACGCGCCTCACCGCAGGCGACCGTGGACGCGAGCAGCGCCACGGCGAGGGGCAAGGACAGCATTCCGTGGGTTCGCCGTGTCACCATGTTGATCCTCCGGAAACCGTTTGATAGCAGGGGAAAAAAAAGGGCGGACCCCGGAGGGCCCGCCCGTCACTGTACACCGAGATCGATGTTCGATCTCCCGCTACTTGGACCTACTGGTGGGCCGCCGCGATAGGCGCGATGGCGCCCGGCTGCGGACCGTGGCACAGCAAGCACTGCTCGACATTGCCAGCCGCGGCGGAGCGCGGGAGGTAGAACGACGCACCATTGCCCACCATGTGGGCCTTGGTCGCGGCGTCATCGTGGCAGGCCACGCAGGCGGCGGTGATCGGGGAGACCACGAGCGTGGTCGGGTCCGCATCGCAGGGGGCGGTCAGGCTGCAGGCGGCCTTCGAGGCCACGAGCACGCCGTAGGCGTCCTTGGGCTGCGTGGTGGCATACACGTACCCGTAGTCGAGGGTCGCATCGGCGAAGCTCGCGTCCGTCTTGGTGCTGATGAACGGGGAGAACGTGAAGTTCGCGGTGGTGTCCTCGCCGTTGAACTTACCCGCGGCGACCGTGCTCGCGAGCAGGTTCGGGACCGCAGCGGCCGAGGCGGTCGCGCTGAAGTCGTAGGTGCCGGGGAGGTGGCAGGCCTGGCAGTAGTTGGTCTGGCCCGGGAAGGTCACCTCGGCATAGGTCTCGCCCGGCGCGCCCGCGTGCCAGTTGAACGCGACCGTACGCTTGCTGCCGGCGTGGACGGCATGGATGAAGTCCTTCGCGTTGGCCGACCAGCCGCTGCTGGTCCTGTTCGGCGTGTGGCACCAGGAGCACGTCGGGCCGTCGTTGCGCTGGCCGGCGTGGAACGTCGGCTCGGCGCCGAGCTGCGCATGGCAGTTGTTGCAGCGGACCGTCTCCACGATGGCGCGGCGGCCGGTGTAGCCCGTGGCGACCTTGGTCTGGTTCGGAGCCGCGACGGTGACGCCGCCCTGCTTGGTGACCGAGTCGTAGCTCTGGAAGCCGGGGACGGCGATCTGGGTGAGCGGCTGGGTGGAGGTGAGGCCGTAGGTGTAGCCGACGCCGCCCGTGAGCATCACGGCGGAGGCGGGCACGGACTTCGTCCCGAGGGTGATCGTGTAGAGCTTCGAGGCGTCGGGGCCGGTCATCATGTCGGCGCCCGCTGCGTAGCACGCGGACAGCGTGCAGTCACACGGAGCGGCGACGGTGCAGGCGACGCCAGCGGAGTTCGTGCCGACGGTGGCGGAGCCCGTGGTGGTGGCGGCGCTCCAGATGCTCTTCACGTAGGCGCTGAAGCTGGCGTTGAAGTCGGCCGGAGCCGTGATGTTGTCCTGCTTCAGGGCGAACACCCAGTACACGCTGGGCGAGCCCACGAAGCCGTCCATGAGCTCGGTCTTGCCCGAGCCCCAGCGGTTGAACGTGACGTCCTGCCCGTCGAGCTGGAACTTGAACTTGATCACCGGGTTCTTGCTCGCGCCGGCGACGGACACGCTGCTCAGGGAGTAGTTGACGACGCTGGCACCCGTCGGGACAGCACCGGCCGCTGCCAGGTTGGCGGCGTTGGTGTTGTTGTTGCCCGAGCCGAGGCAGGTGAGGGCTGCGCCCGTGTTGCAGGTGCAGGGCGTGAAGAGCGACGGCTGGTGCCCCGAGCCGCAGGCCTTGCCACCGACGAGGAGCGACCCGCTGGTGGTGTTCTTCGTGACCTGGCTGAGCTTGACGGGATCGTAGCAGGGAGCGGCGGCCGTGCAGACCACGGCCGAGCAGGCGCCGGCGACCGTGCAATCGGTCAGCGTGCCGCCCTGGTAGCCGGCGGTGACGACACCGCTGGTCACGGGGATGAAGATGTTCGCGGGATCGGGCGGGGCGACGGCGACGTGCTTGTCACCGATGAAGTACGTGGGGTTGACGCCCGCGATGTGGCAGCCGGCGCAGCTCGTATCGTCCGTGTTGGCGCCGGGGAGGTGGACGCAGGGCACCGGGAGGCCGGCGGCGTCCACGGTGACCGGGTTCGTGCAGGCGGCGTAACCCTTCGTCCCGGTGAAGTCGACATAGTCATGGCAGGAGCCGCAGACCGCGCGGTCGGCGCGGGTCTTCGCCTGGCCGCCCTGTGCGGCGCCGGCATGGCAGGTGTCACAGTTGCGAAGGTCCTGCGGGTAGGTCGCCTCGCCCATCGCGTGGAACTGGTTTGCGATCTGGGTGCTCTTCCCGCGGTGGAGGCGGTGGACGAAGATGGCGGAGTCAGCGGCCGGGGTCACGCCGTCGCTGTTCGTGGCGGTGCTGTTGCGGGCGACGTTGTGGCAGACGTTGCAGAACGGGCCCTCGACGCGGCCGTAGCCGTGGAACCCGCCGGAGGCGAGCGTGCTCTCGGGCTTGAAACCGTTGTGGCACTTGTTGCAGCTCGCCGTCAGGACGAGCTCGCGCTTGGTCGGCGCGGAGTTCGAGCCCGGGATGAAGCTGTACTGGTAGTTGACCGCCTTGAACCCCTTCGGATCATTCACGCTCGAGACGTTCGTCTGGCGGGTGGCCTGGATCCAGATGGCGTAGCTGGCGGTGCTGGCCGGATCGACCTTCACGGCCCTGGTGACCGAGTAGGTGGTCTTGCCGAGGTTGCTGCCCGTGCCAGCGGCGCTCGTCATGGTGCCCGTCGGGAAGGTGTAGGTGTAGTCGCCGGCGCCCGTGGGGTTCTCGACGAGGATGCCCGTCGTCAGCGCGTTGGGCGTGGTCAGCGACGGCGTGAACGCGGAGGGCGACGTCTTCACCGTCGCCGGATCCGGCGCGGGGAGAGCCGGGTCCTGGGAGAGCGAGCCGCTCGCGGTCAGCACGTTGTAGGGCAGCACGCTCCCGCCCGCGGCCTGGTTGACCTGCGCGATCGCGAACCGCGGCACGTTGACCGTATTGAGGGAGTACTTGCCCTTGAGGAGGTCGACCGGAAAACCCTGGTCGTCCTTCGCCGTGAAGCGGATCGTGACGCTCTGGTCCGCGTTGATGGTGGGGGCGCCCGTCAGCGCGAGCACGAGGCCGGTGGTCTGGCCGCCGTTGACTCCGCTGGTGCCGTTGGTGCCGCTGGCGCCGTTGGCGCCGCTGCCACCGTCGGTGCCGTTCGTGCCGTTCGCGCCGCTCGCGCCAGTCGTGCCGGCTGCGCCGTTGGCACCATCGATTCCCTTGGCTCCCTGACAGGCGGTCGCCGCGAGGGCAGTCGCGGCGAGCAGTGTCAGGGCTCTGCTCTTGAGCAAATTCATTTGTATTTGGTCTCCCGCGCGTGTGTGTGCGGATGGACGACGTTCCAGGACGGTTGTCCCAGCCGGGTGGGTCTGTGCCAAAGGCGCGCCATTCGCGTGCTCATCGGCCGAGCTCGCTCGGCTGTTCACGGGGCGGCTAGGAGTCCGCCCGCTTCGTGACGAAAGCATAGGCAGTCACATCCGGGACGGGTCAATTTTCCTCCCCGACTTTCGAGCGGATGCGACGATCTGGCGCCTACGTGAGGGCAAGTACGACAGGAACGGCGGGAGCTTTGGTGCGGCGCTACGAACAAGCGAGCGCCCGATCACCCGGCGCCCGAGCGGGCAGGGGTCCTCGTTCACCCTGGGTTGTCGACAATGGGCGCTTACACCCAAGGGGACTGGGTAAAGAAAAGGCCCACCGGCGTCCCGGCGGGCCTTTCCTCCCCCTCCCCCTCTGTCAGCGCTCGTGCCGGAAGGCCGGCCGTCTAGGATTCCACCCCCCTCAGAGCGGAGCCCGCAGCGACAACCACCGGACGAGCGTGTGGTTCATCTGCGACCGTCGCGCCAACGCGGGGCTGACTCGAAACTGCGGCGCGCCGCCACAGGTCCAGCTGCGCGTTTGCGCCACACTCATCCGTAACCCCGCGTAGGCTCGACCGGAAGCCGTGCGCGCTGTTCACGAGTCGTGGATCTGTCGCGAGCGTGGCGGGCTCAGGCGGGGCGCGCACCTTGGGGCATTTCACGCCACGCGCGCGTTTTCACGCAACCGTGATGCGGGCGGGTGGCGCCTCGTGGAAGCGCCGGCCATCGCGCGCGTGCTCGACGAGCAGCGGCGCCGGCTCGAAGCGATCGCCGAGCTTGTCGTGCCACCGCTCCAGCCGCTCCAGGAGCGACCGGGCGCCGATCGCATCGGCATACCGGAAAGGTCCACCCAGGAAGGGGGGGAAGCCGAGCCCGAAGATGGCGCCGATGTCGCCATCGCGCGCGTTGCGCAGGATGCCCTCGCCCAGGCAGCGGATGGCCTCGTTCACCATCTGCAAGACCACCCGCTCCTGGAGCTCGTCGCGGGACACCTTCTTCCGTGCCCGCCCGCCGGGGAGGAGGTCGTAGACCGTCGCGTCGACGACCTTCTTCTTGTCCTCCCCGTACGTGTAAAAGCCCTTCTTCGACTTTCGCCCCAGGCGCCCGTCGGCGATGAGCTTCTCGAGCGCCGCCGGCGGCGTCATGCGGTCGCCGAAGGCGCCGTGGAGGATCTTCGCCACCTTCGCTCCCACGTCGATCCCGACCTCGTCGAGGAGCGTGATGGGGCCGACCGGCATGCCGAAGGAGGTGAGCGCGAGGTCGATCTCCTCCACCGACGCGCCCTCGACCAGGATCTCGGCCGCCTCGTTCATGTACGGGGTGAGGATGCGGCTCGTGTAGAAGCCCGGGCCGTCGTTCACCACGATGACGGTCTTGCCCTGCTTCTTGCCGATGGCGACCGCGGTGGCGATGACGTCGGGCGCCGTCATCGGCGTCACGATCACCTCGCAGAGCGGCATCTTCTGCACCGGCGAGAAGTAGTGCATCCCGAGCACCGCCTGCGGCCGGGTCGACGCCTCGGCGATCTTGGTGATGGGGATCGAGGACGTGTTGGAGGCGAAGATGCCCCTCGGGTTCACCTTCTCGAAGGCGCGCACCATCTCCTGCTTGAGCCCGAGGTCCTCGAAGACCGCCTCGATGACGAGGTCCAGGTGCTCGAAGCCGGACCAGTCGGTGGTGGCGGTGAGGAGGCGCATGGTCGCGGTGCGCTCGAGCGGCGTGAGCGAGCGCCGCTTCACCTTCTCGTCGAGGTGCCCGCGCACCGCGGCCAGCGCGCGCGCCGCGGCCGCGTCGTCCTTCTCGCGCACGCGCACCGGCAGGCCGGCGCCGACCGTGACGAAGGCGATCCCGGAGCCCATGAGACCGCCACCCAGCACGCCCACCCGCTCCACCGGTCGCGCCTTCACCGAAGGGTCGTCGACGCCGCTGTCCTTCTTGAGCGCGGTGGTGGCGAAGAAGATGTCGATGAGTCGCTTCGAGACGTCCGAGACGGCCAGCTCGCCGAAGAGCCGCGCCTCGCGCTCGAGCCCCTTCTCCATGCCCTTCTCGTAGCCGTACTTCACGGCCTCGAGGGCGCGCTCCGGCGCCGGGTAGCGGCCGGCCGTCTTCGCGAGGAGCTTCTTCTTCGCCTCTCGGAACAGGACCTCGCGCCCGAGGGGGTTCTCTTCCAGCACCAGCTTCTGCAGCCCCCCGAGCCCTCCCTTCGTGAGTCGCTGCACGCCGGCGGCGCGCTCGGGGCGGTGGAGCTTGCCGGCGGCGAGCTCGCGCGCGCGGCGCTTCGCCACCTCGAGGAGGAGCGGCGCGGGCACGACCTCGTCGACGAGGCCCAGCTTCTGCGCCTTCTTCGCCTGGACGCTCTTGCCGGCCAGGATGAGATCGAGCGCGGCGGCGATCCCGATGAGCCGCGGCAGCCGCTGCGTGCCGCCCGCGCCCGGGATCAGGCCGAGCTGCACCTCGGGCAGGCCGAGCTGGGTCTTCCGGTCCTCGGTGGCGACGCGCCAGTGGCAGGCGAGCGCGAGCTCGAGCCCACCGCCCAGACAGGCGCCGTGGATGGCGGCAACCACCGGCTTCGCCGAGCGCTCGAGCAGGTCGAAGCCGCCTTGCGCATCGCGCGAGAGCGCCTCGGCCTCGGCGGCGCTCTTCAGCCCCTGGATCATCTCGATCTTGGCGCCGGCGACGAAGCCGTCCTTCTTGCCGCTGGCGATGACGATCGCCTTCACGGCAGCGTCCCGGCCGAGCGCCTGGAGCAGCTCCCCGAGCTCCGCCCCGATCTGGCGCGAGAGCGTATTGACCGGCTCGCCGGGGACGTCGAAGAGGCAGAGCGCGACGCCCTCCACCACCTCGACGCGGAAGCTCCGTACGATCTGCTGGGCGGGCATCATGTCGTTTCTCCCTGGGAGGTCGGCTAGGCGGCGGCGTCGGGGCCGTCGAGGACGAGCGCGGCGCCGATGCCGCCGGCGGCGCAGACGGTGAGGAGGGCATGGGCGCCCTTGCGGCGATCGAGCTCCCGCAGGGTCTGCAGGATCATGCGGGCGCCGGTGGCGGCGAACGGGTGGCCGAGCGCGATGGACCCGCCGTTCACGTTGAGCTTCTGGGGGTCGATCTCGCCGAGCGGCGCGCTCCTCCCGAGCTTCTCCTCCGCGAACTTCTTCGAGGCGAACGCCTGCAGGTTCGAGAGCACCTGGGCCGCGAACGCCTCGTGCATGTCGACGAGGTCCATCTCCGCGAGGCCGAGGCCGGCCCGATCGAGCGCCTTCGGCGCGGCGTAGGCCGGGCCTTGCAGGAGCTGATCGCCGGGGTCGAGGGCGGCGTAGGCGTACGAGCGGACGTAGCCGAGCGGCGTGAGGCCGAGCGCCTTCGCCTTCTCCTCGGAGACGATCACGACCGCGGCCGCGCCGTCGGTGAGGGGCGAGGAATTGCCGGCGGTGATGGTGCCGTACTTCCGGTCGAAGACGGGCTTGAGCTGGGCGAGCGCCGCGAGGGTGGTGTCCTCGCGGACGATGTTGTCCTTGCCGGCCACCCGGTCGTAGCGAGGCGGCACCGGCACGTGCATCACCTCGGCGGCAAACTTCCCGCTCTTCCAGGCGTCGGCGGCGCGGCGGTGGCTCTGGTAGGCGAGCTCGTCCTGCTGCTCGCGGCCGATGCCGTTCACCTGCGCCATCTTCTCGGCGCTCTCTCCCATGGTGAGGCCGGTGGTGGGCTCCTTGAGCGCCGGCGGCACGGGGGTGAGGTCCTTCGCCGAGAGCGCGCCGAACGCCTTCATCTTGTCGACCACGTTCTTCGCCCGCGAGGCGTTCACGATGGCGCGCGCGAGCGGCCCGGACGCGAAGATGGGCGCGTCGGAGAGCAGCTCGGCGCCGCCCGCCAGCACCACGTCGGCGTGGCCGAGCTGGATCTGGTCGGCGGCGTCGGTGGCGGCCTGGATGGAGGTGGCGCACGCCCGCGAGACGGTGTGCGCCTCGACGCTCTTGGGCAGCTGCGTCCGCAGGACGATCTCGCGCGCGATGAGCGAGACGAGCGGCGAGGGGATGACTTGCCCGAAGACGACCGCGTCGTACTCCTTCGGGTCGAGGCCGGTGCGCGCCACGAGCTCGTTCACGAGCGCGGCGCCCAGCTCGACCGCCGAGAGGTCGCGGAAGTCACCGCCTGATTTCACGAAGGGTGTACGAAGGCCGGCCACGATGGCCGCGCGGCGGCCGGGCCGGGAGTTTCCGTTGCTGGGCATGAGCGCTCCGGTTGATTCGAGAATCAGGACGCGGGTCATGGGTGATGTAGGGGGCGCAACGCACAGCGTCAACCCTCAGCCGTGCGCGCTTGCGCCGCGCCACCTTTTTGGAGGAGCATGAACCTGATGGCCATCAAGCGCAGCCTGGAGCTGAAGCCCCTCTCGAGCGAGCACCATCAGGCTCTCCTCATCTCCTTCCAGCTCAAGAACGGCCTGGCTGGACACGGGGATAGCGCGGGCGCTCCCAAGGACATGCCAGGGCTGCTCGGCCTCGCACGCAAGTTCGAGGAGACCGTCTTCCGGCCGCACGCCCGCGCGGAGGAAGAGCTCCTCGGCCGGCACCTCTCTCCGGCGGACATGAAGCGCCTCGCGGGTGAGCACGCCGAGCTGACGCGCCTGCTGGAAGCGGCTCGCCAGGCGCGGGCGGCGGAGGCCCGCCAGGCGCTCGCCGCGTTCGCGGGGCTGCTCGAGCGTCACGTGCGCTGGGAAGAGCGCGAGCTCTTCGGCGCCTGCGAGAAGGCGATGGCGGCGGAGGACCTCGCGGTGGTGGGGACGGAGCTCGAGAAGCGGCTCGTCCTGCAGCGGGCCGAGGGGAAGCTGGCGCGGAGGGCCTGACTTTCGGCGGGGGATGAACCCCCGCCCTACACACCAACAGCGTAGGGCGGGGGCTTGTCCCCCGCCGCCTTCAATCCGCCTCGGGCGCGCCTCCCGACCGCGCCACGTCCTCGCCCTTCACCTTCGACGCGTCCAGGCCCTGGGCGCGCTTCGTCATCTGCGCGAACAGCTCGTCGAAGGGCGGAGCGGCGCCCTTCATGAAGCGGAGCGGGTTCACGCGGGCCACCACGAACGCCTTGAGATAGGGCGAGTCGAAGCCGCGCTCCTTCAGCTTCGCGACCGCCGCCGAGACCGCGTCGTCGAACGCGAGCACGACCCCGGCGCGGCGCTGCCGCTCCTCGAGCGCCTCGCGGAGCGGCGCGTCGAGGAAGGCGTCCACCTTCTTCAAGATGGGCTGGTAGGCACCCCCGGAGAGCCGGCCGCGCTGCTCGTACGCGAAGCCGAGCGTCGCGAGCGCCGGCTCCTCCAGCTCGAGCGCGTAGTCCGTCTCCTTCGGCCCCCCGTCGAGCCGCGCCAGGTCGCGGTACATGCGCACCACCTCGATCGCCTTCTCCCGCAGGTTGTGGGCCTTCTCGATGTTGAGGGCGAGGATCTGGTAGGCGACCCGCTTCTCCGGGACGACGAGCGCGAGCACCGCCTTCGCGCCGAGCTCCCGCAACGCCGTCAGCCGGTGCCCGCCGTTGGGCGAGAGGTACTTCCCGTCCTCGCGCACGGCGATGATGGGGTCGAGGTAGCGCCGCGTCTTGTCCATGGCGACGGTGAGCTTGCGCACGTGCGCGTCGGAGACGTCGCGCTGGAAGCTCGTGCGCTCGACCTTGTCGATGGGCAGGGCCGCGAAGAGGACCGCGTGGCCGCCGAGCGGTTCCCGGTAGGCAGCCAGCACCGCCCCGCCGTCCTCCTCGATGTGCCGGACGAGCTCGGCCAGCTCCGGCGGCGGCTCGGCGAGGGCGAGCTCACGCGGCCCGAGCTCGGTCGGCTCGATCATCACCCCCTTGCGCTTGCGGGGGCGTCCACTCTTCGTCACGGGTCTCTTCTTCGGAGGCATGCACCATGTGTAACCGAGCGCTAAGGGTCAGCCATGGCGAAGCCGCGCCCCTGGACCGTGCTCCCCCACGAGCCCCTCGAGAAGCTGGAGGACAACCTCTGGACGGTCGCGGGCCGGCTCCCGCACGGGGGCATGAACCGACGCATGTCGGTCGTGCGGCTCGCCGGCGGCCGGCTCGTCCTCCACAACGCGGTGCCCCTCGCGGAGCCGGCCATGCGCGAGCTGGAGGCGTTCGGGGCGCCGACGGTGCTGGTGGTGCCGAATGGCTTCCACCGGCTGGACGTGCACGCCTGGAAGGAGCGTTACCCGCGCCTGTGCGTCGTCTGCCCGCCCGAGTCGCGGCTGCGGGTGTCCAAGGTGGTCGCGGTCGATGGCGGGTGGGAGCTCCTGCCCCGCGACCCCGCGCTGGAGGCCATCCCCATCAGGGCGGTGCGCTCGGGCGAGGCGGCGCTGGTGGTGCGGAGCTCGGGTGGCACGCGCGCCAGCCTCCTCTTCGGCGACACGTTCATGAACATCCCCCACCGGCGCGGGCTGAGCGGCCTCGTGCTGCGCGCGTTCGGCTCGTCGGGAGGGCCGAAGGTGACCGGCATGGCGCAGTTCTTCACCATTCGTGATCAGGGCGCCACCGCGGGCGCGCTCCTCGAGCTGGCGCTGACGCCCGGGTTGGTGCGTCTGGTGCCGAGCCATGGGGACATCGTCGATCGGGACCCAAAGGATGTACTGGACGCGGTGGCGCACAGGTTGGCGGGACTGTGAGGGGCCCCTCCCCCGTCCGGGGGCCCCACGAGTGCCGGTGAACTCTGGGTCCGTACCCGCCTCGCGCGAATGTGCGACGTCGACGGCGACGCGGTCTCGCGATATCGCGACGTTGCCGTCCTCGGCTGGGCGGGCATCCGGCGTGCATCTTCGAGCGACCGAATGAGTTCCCGCCTGAAGGCATCCAGCTTCGCGGACGCGGCTCCGCCTGTGCTCCACCCCGTGAAGCCACGGGCGGTGGCGAGCGCTTCGGCGCTCCCCGCCGGCGAGCGCGGTGCGGGCGCACCCGCCCCTCCCAGCTTCTCCGGGACGCTGAGCGCCTTCGCGGTGCCGGACCTGCTCGAGTTCCTGCGCGGCGGCCGGCGCTCCGGAGTGTTCGTCTGCGAGTCACCCGCCGGGCGCGCAGTGCTCCGCTTCCGCAACGGCTTCATCGTCTCGGCGGCGTGCCCCGGAGCCCCGCGCCTGGGCCAGATCCTCGCGCAGACGCGGAATCTGTCGCCGCACGACGTGGAGCAGCTCGCGGGACGCCAGGCGGCCGAGCCCGGGCGCCCTCCGCTCGGCGAGCTGCTCGTGCGGACGGGCATGGTCGATGCGCCGGCGGTGCAGGACGCGGTGACGCGCCAGATCGAGCACGCCATCCGCAAGCTGGTGGAGTGGGAGGACGGCGGGTTCTCGTTCAGCCGCGACGACGCCGAGGCGCCCCCGAGCCTCATCTCGGTCTCAGTCAATCCGCAGGCCTCGCTGCTGGAGGTGTTCCGCCAGCTCGACGAGGAGTCTCGCGACGCCGCCGGGCCGACGCCGCGAGCCCCGTGAATCGGAGCTGGCCAGCCGCACCAGCGCTGCCCTCGCGCGGCCCGGGTGATAAGGTTCAGTCGCGTGATCGACGTCCGCGGCCTCTCCAAGCACTACCGCGTGCACCAGCGCCCGCCCGGCCTCGGGGCCGCCCTGCGCTCGCTCGTTCACCGCTCCTATCGAACCGTGAAGGCGGTGGACGGTATCGACTTCCAGGTGGCGCCGGGCGAGCGGGTCGGCTTCCTCGGACCCAACGGCGCCGGGAAGACCACCACCCTGAAGATGCTCTCCGGCTTGCTCCACCCCACCGCGGGCGAGGTGCGGGTGGCAGGGCACGTCCCGCGGCGCCGCCGGGTGGAGTTCCTCAAGTCGATCACGCTCGTCATGGGGCAGAAGCAGCAGCTCCTGTGGGACCTGCCGCCGGCCGAGACGTTCGCCCTCAATCGCGCCATCTACGACGTCCCGGCGGCCCAGTTCGAGGAGACCTTGTCCGAGCTGACGCGCCTGCTCGAGCTGGAGGACCTCGTCGGCAAGCCCACCCGCCAGCTCTCGCTCGGCGAGCGCATGAAGTGCGAGCTCGCCGCGGCGCTCCTCCACCGGCCGCGGGTGCTCTTCCTCGACGAGCCGACCATCGGGCTCGACGTGTCGATGCAGGCGACGGTGCGCGCCTTCATCAAGGCGTACAACGAGCGCTTCGACGCCACGGTGCTCCTCACCAGCCACGACATGGACGACGTCTCGGCGCTGTGTCCGCGCGTCATCGTCATCGACCGCGGCCGTATCATCCACGACGGCGATCTGCGAGCGCTCTCGCGCGCGGTGCGGCCGGACAAGCGCATCGTGCTGCGCCTGGAGCGGCCGGTCTCGGAGACCGAGCTGTCACGCTTCGGCACGGTCGTCTCCGCGGGCGCGGCGCAGGCGGTCGTGCAGGTGGCGGCGATCGAGGTGTCAGGCGCCGTGGGGCGCATGCTGGCGGCGCTTCCCGTGAGCGACCTGACGGTGGAGGATCCACCGCTGGAGGAGGTCATGAGCGAGCTGTTCCGGAGCGCCAAGCGCCCGGCGAGCGGGGCCGCGCAGTGATCGGAGAGACAGCGCCGCGCCGCCCGGGGACGGCGCTGTTCTGGGCAGGGCTCTTCGCCTTCGTCATGGTCGACGCGGCGCTCCTCGGCGGCCTCTCGCAGGGGACGTCCGCCAAGGTCCTCTCCTACGCGCTCCTCGCCGCCTTCGCGCTGGCGCTCGCCTACGCCGCCGCCATCGCCTCGCTCGCCTTCCGCCACCGGCGAGCGCCGCCGTTCGCCGATGCGCTGCGAGCGGCGTTGCTGGTGGTGCTCACGGTGGGGCACCTCGTCCTCATCGTGCGCGCGGCGCGCAGGTAGCGGCGGCGGGGGACAAGCCCCCGCCCTACGGACCTGGGGTAGGGCGGGGGTTCATCCCCCGCCGCCTGGCAGCGGCTCCCCGGCTCGCGCCACGACCCGCACCTCCGACTCCGGACCGAGGCGCAGCCCGTCCCCGCGCGGCTCGACCTCCGAGAGCTGCACCACGTCTCCGCGCAGGAGCCGCTCGAACCGGCGGTTCCGGTCGGTGACGTGCTTCTCCTGCAGCGCCAGGCCGAGCCGCCCCTCCGGGCCGCAGGCCATGTAACGCAGCCGGCCTTTGCCCGGCAGCGGCTCGGACACGATGCGGAAGACGCGCCCCGGCGGCGGCGGCGCCCAGCCCTCGCCCCGCGGCGCGAGGACGAGGTAGCTCATCTTGACGGCCTCGCGGCGCAACCCCGCCGCCTTCGCGATCTCCTCCACCATCGGGGGCGGCGCGATCGGCCGCTCGGCGTGGCACCAGTCGCTCTCGCGGTGGCGGGCCGGGCACGGTCCCTGGAACAGGCACGGCGCGCGCACCGCGAAGCCGTCCGCGACGAGCAGGTCGCGGACCTCGAGCAGCTGGCGCGAGGTCTCGCGCAGCGCCGGCTCCAGCACGACCAGCGATCCGCCTGGCCGCAAGAGCCCCGCCGCCTCGGTCAAGAGCGCGGCCCGCCGCCCCGCCGCGCCCTCACCGGCGAAGAGCTCGTTCACCACGTGACCGAACGTGATCGTGTCGAAGGTGCCGCCGCCCGCGACCTGGGCGAGCGCTCCCGGACGCGTGGGGTCCCAGGGCCGGGTGGCGAGTGGCTCCGACAGCTCGGCCGCGAGCGCCCGCGCCGCCGAGAGGGCGCGCGTGGAGCGGTCGGCCGCCACCACCTCGCTCGCCCCCGCGTGCAGGGCCGCCAGCGCCACCGGCCCCGGACCGCTGCCGAGGTCGAGCACCGCGCCGGGCCGGCGCGGCAGCTCGCTCAGGATCCCGCGCGCCTGGAGGTACGACGTCGGCCAGTAGAAGAGCAGGTACGCGCCGAGGAGCCGCGGGTCGTCCATGTAGCGCCCGCCGGCCAGGGCGCGTTCACGGGTGAGGCCGGTCGAGAGACGCTCGACGCCGCGCGCGACCGCGGAGAGCTCGTCGGGGGCGAGGCGCTCCGGCGGCGGCCGGGGACCGCGGCGCGGCGGGCCGGCGCTGAGCTTCCGCCACACCGAGAGCAGGCGAGGGACGAGGCGGGCGAGGTCGGCGGTGGCCTTCTCCACCCGGCCGTTCTAGCGCATCGGGCGGGAGAGCGCCGCGCGCGGCGCGTCGAGCGTCTGCCGCACCACGCGCGCCAGCTCCTCCCCGGTGAAGGGCTTCTGCAGGAAAGCTTGCCCCGGCGGCAGCTCGCCGGTGCGCAGCGCGGCGTCCTCGTTGTAGCCCGACACGAAGACCACGCGCAGCGCGGGCGCCTCGGCGAGGAGCGCCGCCGCCAGCTCCGGTCCGCCCAGCCCCGGCATGATCACGTCGGTGAGCAGGAGATCGGGAATGCTGAGCCGCGCCACCCTCAGCGCCTCGGCGCCGTGGCCGGCCTCCACCACCCGGTACCCGGCGCCCTCCAGCCCGCGGCGCATGAGCGCGCGCACGGAGGGGTCGTCCTCCACCAGGAGCACCGCCTCGTGGCCGGTCGCCGCCCGCTCCCCGCCGACCCCCGGGTCCGGCTGCGCTTCCTCGATCGCCAGGCGCGGCAGGAAGACGCGAAACGTGGTCCCGGCCCCGGGCCGGCTCTCCACGGCGACCGTGCCTCCGCTCTGTTGCACGACCCCGTAGACGGTGGCGAGGCCGAGCCCGGTCCCCTTGCCCGGCTCCTTGGTCGTGAAGAACGGCTCGAAGACGTGCTCGAGCGTCGCGGCGTCGATGCCGATCCCGGTGTCGCGCACGGCGACGACGGCGTGGGGCCCGGCGACCGGCGCCTGCTTCGGGCCGCCGGGGGCACCCTCCACCCGCGCGGTCTCGATGGTGATCCGGCCGCCGCCGGGCATGGCGTCGCGCGCATTCACGACGAGGTTCACGATCACCTGCTCGAGCTGGCTGGGATCGGCGAGCACCGGCAACGGCTCCGGCGTCAGCGCGGTCGAGACGACGATGTCCTCGCCGATGAGCCGGCGCAGCATCTTGACGAGGCCCTGCACCACCTCGTTCAGGTCGAGCTCCCGCGGGCGGAGCGCCTGCTGGCGGCTGAAGGCGAGCAGCTGGCGGGTGAGGGCGGCTGCCCGCTCGCCGGCCTCGAGCACCTCCTGCACCAGCTCGCGCTCCTCGCCATCTCCCTTGCCGCGCCGCCCCAGGTCGCGCGCCGAGCTGAGGATGACGGTGAGGATGTTGTTGAAGTCGTGGGCGATGCCTCCGGCGAGCCTCCCCACCGCCTCCAGCTTCTGGGCCTGCCGCACCTGTTCCTCGAGCCGGGTGCGCGCGGTCACGTCCGTCGCGACGAGCATCGCGCCGCGCAGCACGCCGTCGCCGCGCCGGAACGGGGCCGCCCGCAGCGAGAGGACGCGGCCAGCCATCTCGGCCTCCTCCTCCACCGACTCGCCCAGCACCGCGCGCGCCAGCACCTTCGCCAGCGGACCGCCCACGCGCTCCGGGTGGCCGGTGACGCGCCGGCCGACGAGCCCGTCCGGCGCGCGACCCAGCTGCTCGAGGAGGGTCCCCTCGGCGAGCGTGCAGCGCAGGTCGCGATCGACGAGGAAGACGGCCGAGTTGGGCGTCCCGCGCACGAGCAGGCGGTAGCGCTCCTCGCTCTCCCGCAGCGCCGCGGTGCGCTCGCGCACCATCGATTCCAGATCTTCGCGCGCGCGCTCGCGCAGCCGCTCCAGCTCCTTGCGAGCGGTCTGGTCGCGCGCGATGCCCGCCGTGCCCACCACCCGCCCGCCCTCGTCGCGCAGCGGCGACTTGACCGTCTCCATCCAGGTGGTGCGGCCCCGCGCGTCGGTGAAGGGCTCCTCCAGCCGGAGCGGCCTCCCCTCCGCCATCACCAGCTCGTCATCGGCGCGGGAGCGCCTGGCCAGCTCGCGCGGGAAGTGGTCCTCGTCGCGCGTGCCGACCATCGCCTCCGGCGTCGTGCCGGCCGCCTCGGCGAAGGGGCGGTTCACGGCGACGTAGCGGCAGGCGGGGTCCTTCAGCCAGGCGTGGTCGGTCATGCTGTCGAGCAGCGCCCGCACCTGCGCCTCGCCCCGGCGGGCCCGCTCGAGGAGCAGCTGGTTCTCGCGCGCGACGTGCGCCTCGCGCGACAGCTCGCGCCCGAGGACGAAGACGGTCACCGCGCCCGCTCCGCCTGCCTCCTCGGCGGGGGCGGCGCTCAGGAGCACCGGCACGCTCCCGAAGGCCGCCGCCAGGGAGCGCACCTGCTCCGCGGCCGGCCCGCTCGACGATGGGACCGCCACGAGCGCCAGGGCGGGATCCGAGACGCGGCCGCACAGGACCGCCTCGCGGATCGCCTGGGCGCCGGGGGCCGTGGCGAGGCCGACGTCGAGCGTGGTGTCCACGATGGCGAGCGCGACGCCGCCCGGCAGGGCGCGCCCCCCGACCAGCACCTGCCCGGGCACGCCGCCGCTCACCCCTACCCCTACCCCTACCCCGCCTGCCACGGCGGCGAAGACGGGCAGCCGCCCGCCCGCGCGCCGCGACAGCTCGGCGGTGACGATCCGCGCCGCTTCGGCGCTCCCCGCGAAGACGAGGGCGAAGACGCTCCGGCCATCGCGCGTCGCCGCCAGCCACGGCGCGGGCCCGGCAAGGTAGGGCGGGTCGCCCGCCTCCGAGAGCGCCGCCTCGAGGGAACCCTGCACGCCGCAAGAGCCGCTCCCGCCGCCCACCCGCGCGCGGAGCTCGGGCGAGCCGAGCGCCACCACCAGCACCGCGGTCGCGCCGGGCGGCGCGGTGGCGAGGTCCGGCGCGTCGACGGCGGCCCCGAGGAGCGGCGCGCTCCCGACCACCTCGCGCACCCCGTCGAGCGCCTGCGCGGCGCCCGGCCCGGATGGGAAGACGAGCACGAGCGAAGGGGTGTGGCTCGAGAGCGCGCCCATGGCGCGCCGCGCGGCATCGCGCCCCACCACACGAGCGTCAGCGCCGAGCGCGTGCCCGTGCCCCACCTCGATCGTGGATGGCGTCTGCATGGAGCGACCGTGGAACGTCACGGATCGCAACGGCGGTGCCACGAGCGAGCGTCTCTTTCCGCGGGCCTGCGTCCCTGCGCGGCCCCGATCCCGGACCCACGGGTCCGGGCGGCCCCTGTGGGACACCTCAGTCGGGGAGCGGGATCTCCAGGGAAAGCCCGTCGTACGCGACATCGGTCGCCGCCCACTCCTCCCGCGCCTGATTCACCAGGGGTGATGGATCGTGGTCGTAGCGGGTGGAGAGGTGGGTGAGGACGAGCCGGGCCACCGCCGCCTCGCGTGCGATCCGCCCGGCCTCCCGGGCGGTGGAGTGGAACGTCTCCTCGGCGCGCTCCTGCTCGCCGTCGCCGAAGGTGGCCTCGTGCACGAGCACGTCGGCCCCGCGGGCGGCGGCGGAGGTGGCGGCCACCGGGCGCGTGTCGCCCGTCACGACCACCGTGCGCCCCCGCCGCGTCGCCTCCAGCACCTCGTCCGGCCGGACGGTGCGCCCGCCCACCTCGACCGACTTCCCCCGCTGCAGCTCGCCGAAGAGCGGGCCCTCGGGGACGCCCAGCGCCACGGCGAGCTCCGGGTGGAAGCGGCCCGGCCGCGCGTCCTCGACGAGGGCGTAGCCGAGCGAGGGCGTGCGATGGGCGGTCTGGAAGGCGCGGACGTCGGCGCCGGGGCGGCGCACCACCGCGCCGGCCTCGAGCTCGTGGATCTCGATGGGGAAGTGGAGCGCGTCGGTGCCGGCGAACAGCATGACCTCGAGCAGCCGCTTCGCCGGCCGCGGGCCGTACAGGTAGAGCGGCGCGGTGCGCCCGAGCATGGAGAGCGTGCGCAGGAAGCCGATGGCGCCGAGGTAGTGATCGGCGTGGAAGTGGCTGAAGAAGATGGCCGCCACGTCGAAGCCGCTGCCGTAGCGGATCATCTGGCGCTGGGTGCCCTCGCCGCAGTCGAAGAGGATGAGCTCCCCGGCGCGGCGCAGCGCGAGCGCGGTGAGCCCGCGCGAGGCGGTGGGCTGGGCGGCCGAGGTGCCGAGGAAGGTCAGGCGCAGCATCGGTCAGCTCGAGGCCGACGTGTAGTGGCCGATGGAGCGCGTCCAGACCGCCCGCGCGAAGACGCCGAAGGCTGCCGCGCCGAGGAAGGCGGCCACCGCCGTGCGGAGGTCGAGCCGGCCGAGCAGCGCCAAGGCCGGGTAAGTGGTCATGAGCGCGAGCGGCACGACGAAGGTGAAGAAGACGCGCCAGGCGCCGCGGAAGACGCTGATGGGCCAGCGGCCGGCGTCGAAGATGGACGAGAAGAGGAAGGACAGGTTGTCCACCTTCACCACGAAGAAGGCGGCCGAGACGACCAGGATCCAGATCGAGTACAGCGTGAAGGCCGAGCAGAGGAGGAGCGCCGCGGCCGCGAGGAGGTGGCTCGGCGCAGGCACGCGGCCCATGCGGTGGAAGGCGATCGTGAACAGGGCCAGGCCGGCCAGCACGTCCACCATCCGCCACGGCTCGAACTTCGCGGTCGAGACGAGGAACTGGGCGTCGGCGGGCTTGAGGAGGATGAAGTCGAGGGTGCCCTTGCGGATGTGCTCGACGACGCTCGCGAGGGACGGGTTCACCGCGCCTTCCAGGATGCCCTTCATGAGCGTGAACCAGCCCATGACCACCAGCGCCTCGTCGAAGCTCCAGCCGGCCACGTCCGCGCGGTGCCCGAAGACGACCAGGAGCGGGACGAGCGACCAGAAGGCCCAGAAGAGCGCCAGCGCCCCCTCGCCCAGGAACTCGACCCGGTACTGCAGCGCCAGCGCGGTCGAGGCGCGGAGCTGGACGGCGAGGAGTCGGAGGTAGCGGCGCATGCGTGTCGGCTCCCTCACCCGCCGTAGGCCGCGAAGCGGCGCAGGCCGACGTGCCAGGCGCCGAGCGCGCCCATGAGCAGCAGGCCCACGAAGAGCCACTGCACCGAGAGCTCCGCGAGCGCCCGCGAGCGGCTCTCGAGCCCGATGATCATCTCGACCGGGAAGGCGAGCATGTAGCGGAACGGGAGCGCGCGGGCGAGCTGCGTCACCCACCCCGGGAAGAGCTCGAGCGGCACGAGGTAACCCGAGAAGACGCCGAAGAGACCCATCCAGATCTCGAAGACCGAGCCGGCCGACTCGATCCAGAAGGCGAGCGCGCCCACGATCGACATGGCGAGGAAGGTGATGAGCCAGGCGCCGACCACGGTGACGGGGAAGAGCGCCCACAGGAGCGGGTCGCGCGTGACGTGCGAGCCCCCGACCGTGAAGAGGAGCGTCAGCGCCACCGGCAACGACAGCACCACCCGCAGCGGCATGGCCGCCACGTTCTCGCAGGCGTAGGCGAGGAGCGGGTGCACCGGCCGCAAGAGCCGGAAGGCGAGCGTGCCGGACTTGATCTCCTGGTTCACCTCCCAGATGACCCAGGCGCCGGTCATGAGCCGGACCACCAGCGCGGCGAGGAAATAGGCGACGAACTCGCGCTGCCCGAAGCGCCCCACCGGCGCGTCGCGCGCCACCGCCGTCCAGAGCGCGAGCATGACGAGCGGCATGTTGGTGGAGAGCAGCCAGACCACGAACTCGGCGCGGTACGCGACCGCCTCCGCGAGTCCGACGCGGAGCATGGTCGGCAGGGCGCGGGCGGTGCGGAGCACGGAGGGAGTCTACCTGCGACCGGCGCGGAGTGCTCCGGTCATCAGGCCCGAAGATCGCGTCCTCGAGGTGGGTTTCGGGCCTGGGCTCGCCGTGGCGCGTGCCGCCGAGCTCGCCCTTGCCGGCAAGGTGGTCGGCATCGACCACTCGGAGCTCATGCTGCGCCAGGCCAGGCGGCGGAACGTCGAGGCGATCCGCGCGGGACGCGTCGAGCTCCTCCTCGGCTCGGCGGACGCCTTGCCGCGCTTCGAGGGGCGCTTCGACAAGGTACTCGCCGTGAACGTCTACATGTTCTGGAAGGACCCGGTCTCCGTCCTCAGCGGTCTGCGCCGGGTCATGAAGCCAGGCGGAGGAATCGCGATCACGCTGCAGCCGAGGCGCCGGGGGGCGACCGCGGGAGACACGCGAGCAGCGGGGGAGCGCATGGCGGCGTCGCTCCGTGCCGCCGGGTTCGGCGAGGTGCGAACGGAGATCCTGGAGATGGCACCAGTCGCCGCCGCCTGCGTGCTTGGGCGCTCGTCGCCTGAGTAGTCACCAGACGATCTCCATCGCGAGCCCCCGCGCGTC
>DASPZP010000302.1:0-3973 GCA_035636195.1 Anaeromyxobacteraceae bacterium | reverse complement strand
GCCGCGGAAGCTGCCGTCGAGCACGTGCTGGAAGGCGCCGCCGCGCGGGCGCTCCTCGAATTCGTAGGCGAAGCTCGGCACCCCCGCCGCGTCGCGGCTGCGGCGCATGGTGACCCGCACCTCCATCCCGGGGTGCTTCTGGTCGTCCCAGGGGCCCCAGACGCGGACATCCGTCTCGCGCGTGGTGGGCGCGGTGCGCTTCACCAGATCGACCAGGGCCAGGACGGTGTCGACCGCGCCATTCAAGCCGTCGCCGACCGGCCTGGCCCAGCCCCACACCTGCGACGGGCCCGGCGGAGCGCACAGCGCCTGGCCGGCGGAGGCGGGCACCTTCAGCGCCAGCGCCTCCCGCGTCGGCAACGCCGCCACGAAGAGGATGTCCTCGTTGGACCAGCTCCCGCAGCCTGCACCGAGCGCGAGGGCGACGACCGCCGCAGGCAGCGCGGCGCGGCCCCGTCTCGTCCGAGGGACGATCGCCACCTCACGGACCGAGCGCATATTCCACCCCCAGCAAGAGCTCCGCGTAGCCGAGGCTCAGGTTCTGATCGACGTTGTAGAAGAGGTAGTGGCCCCGCAGCCGGGCCACGGCCGAGAACCGCTCCGACACGCGCCAGGCGGCGGTGGCGGTGAGGCCGGGCGTGATCGTGAAGAAGTACTGCGACGGGAGATCGCTGCGGCTGGAGAAGCTCCGCGCGAGGTAGAGCGCGGCCAGGCGTGCTCCGGCGGAGAGCGTCACCGGGCCGAACCCGAGCTCCTTCCAGAGCGAGGCGCCGCCGGAGACCTCGGTGAAGCGGAAGCCGAGCGGGTCGCTGGAGAGGCCGAGGCTGGAGCTGCCGCCGCCCACCGCCGCGTCGAGCCCCCAGGAGAGGCCGTGTCCGAGGTCGTCGCGCACCACGAGCTCCAGGCCCCCCAGCCCGGCCGGCGGGAACAGCCCGCTCGCGGCGCTGGGTCCAAAGAAGCGCTGCCCGCCCGCGCCGGCGAAGAGCGACCAGCGCGCGCCGCCGAAGCCCTTCTGCGGGTCGCGCTCGAGCGCCACGCGCCGCATGCCACCCTCGTCGAGCTCGGCCGGCGCACCCGCCAGCCGCACGTCCGCCACGAGGAGCCCGTCGCCCGCGGCCAGCCGCTTCTTCACCGTGTAGCGGCCGTCGGGGAGCGCCAGCCGGCGCGCGCTGCCGCCGCGCTTCGACACCTCCGCCACCGCCCGGCCGGCCCCGTCGAGCACGACGTAACTCCCCTCGGCCGCGGCGGGGAAGACGAGGGCCGCCGCGCCCGACGGGAGCGACGTCAGCACCACGTCGCCCGCGCCTCCGAGATCGTACAGGTAGGCCGGGTGCTGCACGCCGCCGGCGGTGTCGGCCGTCGACGCGACGGTGCGCGCGTAGGCATAGGCGTACGCCTCGGCCAGCGTCACCTGCCCGTCGCCGGAGGCGTCTGCGTCGCCGAGGAGCCCCGACGCGAGGTGGTGGGTGAAGAAGCTGCCGCCGATCGCGTCGGACTCCTGCGAGTCCTCGTCGGCGCCGGAGCTCGTCACGAGCACGAGCCCGCGGGGGCCGCTCGCGCGCGAGACGTCGAAGGCGGGCGCCTGCCGGACGCCCTTGGCGCGCGTGATCGCGCCCGAGCGGCAGGAGTCGAGGAGCCCGATGCGGACGTCGGCCGCCGCCTCGTCGAGGAGGTGCTTCAGCTCGTCGAGGCCGAGGCGCGTCTCACGCAGCCGCAGCGAACCTTCGCGGGCGTGACCCGAGTAGTAGACGAGCAGGACGGTCGCCTCACCCTGTTCCCGCGCGGCGCGGCTCTTGTCCGAGAGCTCGGCGAGCGCGCGCCGCACCTCGTCCGCGCCGGGCGAGAGGAGCAGGCGCGCGTCCTCGGGGCGCACGCCTCCGAGCCGGGTCAGGATGCCCAGCATGCGGCGGGCGTCGCGCTCGGCGTAGCGGAGGGGCTGCGTGCCGGCGCCGCCGTCCGGCGCGCCGGCGAGGAGCGCGAAGCGGTGCTCGACCGCGGCCGAGGCGGCGGCCGGCGCGCAGAGCCCCGGCGCCGCCAGCCAGAAGACGAGCGCGAGCTTGAGCCACCTCACGGCCGGCTCCTCCGGGTCAGCGAGAAGGTGACCACCTCGGCGGCCTGGCCCGGCGGCGCGGCGGCGCCGGCACCGCCGCGCGCGAGTCGCGCGAGCAGCGCGCCCACGTCGAGCGGGGCGTCGGCGAGCACGGCGAGGATCGTCCCCTGGGAGGCGCCGGTCCACTCGAAGGCCTCCGGTAGGGGGCTCGCCGAGGCCGGGCCGGCATAGAGGAGCGTCGGACCGTCGCGGTCGAGGAGCGCCACCGCCATCTGCCGCCGGCCGGCCGGCGCGAGCGAGACCCGCAACCGGGCGTTCTCGGGCACCGCCTCGCCGTTCGCGAGCGCGCGGGCGCCCGCCGCGTCGGCGACGAAGACGGTGATGGCTGCCCCTCCGCCCTTGAGGCGCGTTCCCTCCGGCTCGCCGTGCTGAGACATGCGGAGGACGAGCGGCAGCGCGACCGCGAGCGCCAGGGAGGCGGCGAGCGCCAGCGGCGCGAAGCGGCGCAGCGCCGCGGGCGATCCCGCGCGGCGATCCGGCCCGGGCGCGGCCAGCCGCTCCGCGACGCCGCTCGCGAAGGCCGGGAAGGGCAACGCGGACTCGACCGCGCGGCGCTCTTCCTCCAGCTCGCGGCGCGTCGCCTGGCAGCGCTCGCAGCCGCCGAGGTGCTCCTCGAGCCGTCCCCGTTCGACATCCGGCAGCTCGCCCGCGAGGAGTCGCCGCACGCGCGAGACGGAGCAGCCGGGGCCGGGGCCCCCCAGGGAGAAGGCGCTCACAGGTCGTCTCCTTCCGGCAGGGCGAGGTCGGGGAACGCCTCCGCCAGCGCCGCGCGGGCGGCGGCCAGGAACCCGCGCAGCCGCTTGCGGACGGTGGGCAGGCTCTTGCCGGTGGCGGCGGCGATCTCGGCCTGGGTCAGCTCGTCGACGTAGTACATGATCGCCACCTCCTGCTCCTCTTCGTCGGCGCGGGCGATGAGCACCCGCACCAGCTCACGCCGCTCGGGCGCGATCCCATCGTCTCGCCGCAGCTCGGCGAGCCGTACCGCCTCCTCCTTCCAGCGCGCCCTCCCCGACCGGAGCTCGTTCAGGCAGTGATGGGTCGCGATCCTCACGAGCCAGGTGCTGGGCGAGGCGGCCTCCCGGAACTCCGGCAGCGCCCGCAGTGCCCGGGCGAACACCTCCTGCGTCGCGTCCTTCGCGGCCTCCTCGTCGCGCAAGAGCCAGCGGCACCGCCCGAAGACCGCGCCCGCGTGGCGGGTGTAGAGGCCTTCGAGGAGCCCCACCTCGGCGAGCGCGGGGGATGGGCTCGGGCTCCTGGCCTCCGCCCTCCCCCCCGTGATGACCGCGAAGCGCGCCAAGGCGTCGCTACGGGACGGTGATGGTGGGCAGCTCGGCCGTGGCGAAGACGCAGGCCGACGGATCGCCCATGTCGGTCAGGCCGGCGGACGCAGGGGTCGTCACCTGGTAGGTCAGGTCAAAGAGCGTCCCGGCGCCGTTCCAGCACTGGCTGCGCGTGTAGGTCAGGCCGCCGTTGGAGTAGCTGGCGTCGCCGCGGCCGGCGCCCACGCCGGTCCAGCGCGAGTGGAGCTGGAGCTTCTCGTCGGTAGCGAGGTTGCGGGTCGACACCTGCAGGTCGCCACCGGTGGAGCTCGAGGCGAACTGGTAGTCCGCGTTCACCTTCTGGGCCGGGTTCTTGTCGTCCTGCGTGCCGATGAACTGGACCGACACGTGGCGGCCGCTCGTGTTGTCATAGCTGGCGGAGATCTTGCCGGTCTGCTGAGGCGGATCGGTGGTCAGGCGCGCCAGCCCGGCGGCGGCATCGAAGTCGACGTTGAGTGTACCGTGGCCGACGTGCTTCACGCCCGTCGTGAAGGCCTCGCCCGAGACGAAGGCGATCCAGGTGGCGGCCGGATCGGCCTTCGAC
>DASPZP010000301.1:0-5678 GCA_035636195.1 Anaeromyxobacteraceae bacterium | reverse complement strand
GCGATCCCATCGATGCACGTCGCGGTGGCCCGCATCGGGCGCACGAAGGCCTCCATGGTCGCGTTCATGCCCTCGACCACCCCCCGGAACTGGAAGTGCACGGACTGGGCGTCGGCGCGCACCTGCAGCTGCCCAGCGTTCACTGATGAGGACAGCTTGTTGGCCTCCGAGGTGAGGCCCTGGACGATGCGGGAGATGCCGCGGGTGAGGGCGACGGCGAGCGCGACGAGGAAGGCCGCCCCCATGACGAGGATGATCGTCAGCCACAGCTGCGCCTGGCGGGCGGCCGCGCGCGCCTGGGCGGCTTGCCCGCTGGACTCCTTCTCCATCGCGGCCTGCAGCTTGTCGACCTCGGTCTGCAAGTCGCGGCTGATGCGTCGCAGCTCGAGGTAGCCGGCCCAGCTCTGGTCTTCGGCCTGCTTCACCGGCGCGCTCTCCTCCGTGAGGCCGTTGGCCAGAGACGACTCACGCTGCCTCAAGGCATCGAGCGTCTTGTCGAGCTGCTGCTCCCAGGGCTCCGCGACCTTGACCATCTCCTTCCAAGCTGCCTCCGTTTCGGGCCAGTTCGCGATGGCCTCGAACTCCTTGCGTCCGTCGTGGAAGCGCTTCGTCTCCGCGTCGACGCGCGCCCAGTTGTCCCGCCGCAGTTCGAGCGTCAGGCGCCGCAGCATGAGGGCGTTCACGTTGCGCAGGATCATGCCCCGCGCCGCTTCGAACTTGGCGAGGGCTCGCGTGTTGGGGAGCGCGAGGTCAGAGAGGTCGTTCACGCCCTTCTCGACGCCCTTCAACCCGAACAGCGAGACCCCGGCGATGAGGAGCGCCACTCCGAGCGCGGCGGCGAATGCGAGCGACAGGGCGGTACCGATCTTGAGGCGAGCGAGCATCGATGTTTCCTCTTCATTCCTGGCCTGGCGCAGGTGGGTCGGCCAGATGAGTCACCCGGGGCGGCCACGATGCGTTCGACGTGCCGGGCGCGCCGTGCTCGACGAGCTGGCACGGCGGTCGCCTGGGGCCGATGTGCGCATCGTCGAATACCGCGGGCGATTCGCACGATCTTTGTGGTCACGGGCCACTGCTCGCCTCACGCGCAACTCCGACAGATCACCGCACCGGGAGGCAGGTCCACGCTCCTCCGGGTCCGCTAAACCCACCCGGATCTGGACGCACGGTAGACCGCGGGCAGGACGGATTGATGTTAGGCAGCCGCATAGAGCTCTCCTGGTAGGAACCCGTCGGATTCGCGCACGGCGTGCCTGGCGCCAGTAGCCTCTACAAATGGATTACTGATGTGGGTACGGAGGAGCACATGGGGCTCAAGGACGACTTCAAGAAGACGAGCCACACGCTCGTGGAGGCTGCCGAGAAGAAGGGCAAGGAGATCAAGGCCGCTGCTAGCAAAGCCGGCAAGGAGGTCGAGAACGTCGCGAGGAGGGCCGTCGAGAAGGCCAAGCATGCGGCAACGGGATTGCGGAAGCCTTAGTAGCCGCCGAGGCTGCGGGCAGGCGCCTATAGGACAAGAGATCGAGGCACCGCCACGATAGCACCCGGCCGGCAGGCTCCTTCAATCGGGACCGCGTCCGTGAGCTGCTCAAACCGCAACAGGCGCGAGCCGACGGATTGGGCACACGCGCAGTGACGCGCAGAGGCCCTCACTCGCGGAGCGGCGCCTGCGACCGCGCGCCTGCGCCGTGGGCTGCCGCAGCGCTCTCCGTACAGCGCTACCTGCTCGGACCAGTGCGAGGAGCGCCGGGAGGCGCGCTTCCGGCGCGAGGCTCGAGAGCGGGGGCATGGCCTCGAGGCGGGCGATTGGCGCTGCGACCGGTGCGGCTGCACGGCCGC
The DNA here is from genome assembly GCA_035636195.1 of Anaeromyxobacteraceae bacterium. GTDB lineage: Bacteria > Myxococcota > Myxococcia > Myxococcales > Anaeromyxobacteraceae > Anaeromyxobacter_A. The sequence continues at coordinate 3,839 of DASPZP010000301.1, read as the reverse complement.
GGAGGTCGTGACGACCGAGCACCGGAAGCTGTCAGCGAGGATGGTGGTCTGCTCGGCCGAGTGCTACCGGACGCGGGTGAAACGGCGGACGGCGGCGCTCATGCGCGACAGGCAGCGAACGCCGAAGGCGAAGGCGCGGCGACCGGAGCTGCGGAAGGCTGCACCCAGGGGGGCTCGAGCTGACCTGCGGGGCAGCCGGCTCGAGCGCCGCTCTGGGCCGGCGCATCGTGGTCGGCCGTCCAGCGCCCCACGTGCAGCGTGTTGCCGCACAGTCACGTGCCCGACAGCCACTCCAGCGCGCTCGCCTCGTCATCGAACGTCGTGAGGTCCTCGCGCCCGCGCGCCCGCAGGTCCGCTGCGATGACGCGCCAGAAGCTCCCCGCCACCACTGCGCCGGCGATGATGTACGGGCGGTTCGCGAGGGCAGCCCGCTTCAGGGCCTCTGCCCCTTCGTTCGTGAGCTTCGACTTCAGGATCGTGAGCGTGCGCACCGACCGCGGCGGCTGCGTGGCGACGAGCTGCCGGACTTGGTCGGCCGCGGCCACGAGCTCGGCCGGCGAGAGGTCGGCGTACTCGAGCCGGAGGATGCGCACGCCACGGTGCTCGATGAACCTCGGCTCGAACATCGGGTGAGCATAGACGGCGCGTGACGTGCGCACCAAGGCGCACATGGAATGCTGACGGCGACCAGCACCCGGCCGCCGCTCGGGCGCCGGCGTAAGCGACGCGGATAGACTGAGGCCATGGCCCGCCGCCGCCCGCTCACACCCCAGCAGCTCGCCGAGATCCGGGAGGCCGCGAAGCGCGGGCTGGACGGGAGGCCGCTCGAGGAACTGGTGCGCGGCACGATCAAGGGAACGGCGACGGCGCCCGAGCCTGCATTGCCGCCGCCGCCGAGGGGGCGCTCGAGGACTTTTGGTCGCAGAAGAAGGTCCTGAGTCCGGCCTCTGTCGTCCGCGTGCTCTTCCATGAAGAGGTCCTGAAGCTCGTTCGGCGCGAGTTGCGCAAAGATGCCGAGGCGATGCTCGACCTGGAGGACGTGTTCAGCGCGGTGAGGGACGTCATCTCGAAGGAGGCGCTCGCTGACGCCGGCGACCTGGGCATCGCGAAGAAGCGGAAGCGCCGCCGGAAGGTGCAGCGCACGGACGCGTCGACCGGCCGCTTGGTGACCGAGGAGGTCGAAGACGAGGAGGAAGCCCCCACTTCAGCAGACGGAACCGCTGCCTCGGGCGCTGCCATCCCAGCGACTACAGTCCTCACTCGCGAGGTCGCGAAGGCCTAGCAATGCGCGCATTCGGACCGCTGCGCCTGCTGCGCCCAGGAGAATTCCACTCGCGGCGGCACCCTGCCCGCTCGCGCGTACTGGTCCGGTCCCGGGCGGTGGGGTGGTCACCCGCCGGAGCGCAGCCCGGACCTGCGGGCGGACTGGCTCGACAGGCGGAGCCGGGTGCACGCGCAGTGCCGCGCAGAGGCGCTCGCTCGCGGAGGGACGCCCGCGCGCGGCACGCCAGCGCGTGCGGCGGCCAGAGCGCTTCGCGAACGGTCGACACACCCAGCCCGGAAGGTCATTGGCGAGCACCGCCGGGTGACCACCCCGCCGCCCCTGTTCGGCCCCGGCATGCGCACGGCACGCGGTACAGGCGGCGGCGGATGAACCGCCGCCCTACGCCGTGGAACCGTGGTCCACGTGGCCCCGGTCGGCGCGACGGTAAGTTGGTGGTGAGGGGGAGAATCGAACTCCCGACCTAGGGATTATGAGACCCTCGCTCTAGCCGACTGAGCTACCTCACCGGAAGGACGGCCGTTATAGAGGCGGCTTCCGGAGGTGTCAACGCGCGAGGCACCCTCCCCCCGCACCCACCCGCCGACCGTTTTCTTGGACTCGTCAGGGGCCCGTGCTACACCGACCCCCGATATCGCACGCGATATCGCCGGAGGTGGCGGGATGGGCGGGATGGTGGCGAAGAGCGAGCGGCCTTCGGTCTCGACGCGGACGGCGGAGTTCACGCCGCGGGAGCTCCCCCTCCTCGAACACCAGCCACAGCCCCACCAGCCCGGCCCCGTCCCGTTCACGGTCAACCCGACGTCGCGCCGGATCCGTGAGGCGCTGCGCCGCTGGTTCGACGAGGAGCTGTGATGGCCGACCACCCGACCCACGATCTCACCGACGACCTGTCGTTCGACGAGCTGGTGAAGGAGCTCGACGCCCTCCTCGACGCCTGGTTCATGGAGGCGATGACGCCGCCGCTCGACGAGGCGGCGCGCAGCCGTCCCGACGCCGAGCGCGAGGCGGCCTAGCGGTTGCCGCCGGCCGCGTCCTGGCGCTGGTAGTCGGCCTCCTCGGACTCGAGCCCCTCCTCCACCTCTCGCGGCGCGGCGAGGATGCTCGCGATCCGGATGTGGCGCGAGAAGAGGAAGACGACGCCGAGGGCGGTCTGCTGGACGATCTGGACGAGCCACAGCACGTTCGCGAAGGCGAAGGCGCGCTCGCCCGCGTTCGGCGCGAAGAGCGACAGCCCGCCCGCCACCGCTGCCTGGAACGTCCCCACCATGCCCGGGCCGGCCGGGATCATGACCCCGACCACCAGCACGCCGAGCACCGTGTACGCCTGGCTGAGGCTCAGGGTGAAGCCGAAGCTCCGGGCGAAGAGCTGGATGCCCCAGCCGTTCACCGCCCAGTAGACGAAGGTGAGCGCGAAGAAGAGCGCCACCTTTCGCCGCGACGGGACGAGGCGGAGCCCGTGGATGAAGGCGTCCATCATCCCGGAGGCGCGCTCCGCCACCCGCGGCGAGATGGGATCGAGCAGTCGGTGGGTGAGCCTCACCGCCCGCGGGCGGTTCTTGTAGGCGAGGACCAGGAACGCGAGCAGGAGCGCGAAGGCGACGAAGACCACCACCCCCGCCAGCCGGAAGGCGGGCAGCCCGCGCGTACCCTCCGGGACCGCGAGCAGGGTCAGGATGAGCAGCATGGCCGTGAAGAGGCCGTCCGCGACGCGCTCCACCACCACCGACGAGAGCGCCGCCGAGACGCGGAGGCGCGGCCGCTCGGCCACCAGGTAGGGCCGCGCGAACTCGCCCAGCCGGAAGGGGAGCAGGATGAGCGCCATGAAGCCGACCGCCGAGACCGCGTTCAGCTTCGAGAAGGGCACCTTCGCCACCGGCTCGAGGAGCAGTCCCCAGCGCACCGTCCGGATGACGTGGATGAGGAAGAGCAGCGCCACGTAAGGCCACAGCCACCGGTAGTCGGCGTGCAGCATCTCCGCCCAGATGGTCCCGAGATTCTTGCCGCGCAGGGTGAGCGCCAGCGCCCCGCCCGAGATGCCGAGCCCTGCCACCGCCTGGATGAACCGCTTCATGGAAGGTCCTCGCCCGCCAGCACGCGCCGCGGGTTGTCTTCGCACAGCCGGCGGAGCGCGGCCTCGCCGCCCCGCGTGGCGAGCGCCGCCAGCGCCTCGGCGATCCACGCCTCGGCGCCGTCGGGCGCGTGCAGGTCGGTGCCGCCCACCGCGTAGAGCCCCTCGTCGAGGAAGCGCTCCGCGAGGCTGCGCGCCATGCGGCCGTGCCGGCCGGTGAGCGAGCCCAGGTTGAGCTGCAGGATGGCTCCACTCCGCACGGCCTCGGCCGCCCGGCCGGGCTTCAGGAATTCGAGGCAGCGCTCCGGGTGCGCCACCACCGGGGTGACGCCCATCGCGACGGCGGCCGCCACCAGCTCGGGCAGCTCGGGAACGGTCGACTGGAAGGGGAGCTCGACGAGCGCGTAGCGGCGCTGTTCGCCCACCCCGCGCATCTCCGGCGTGCCTGCGCGCGCCAGGAAGTCCAGGTCGAGAAAGTTCTCGCCG
>DASPZP010000300.1:0-22592 GCA_035636195.1 Anaeromyxobacteraceae bacterium | reverse complement strand
GTGCTGGGCCCGCTCGGTGACCTCTGCGAATCGATGCTGAAGCGCTCGGCCGGGGTGAAGGACTCCGGCCGGCTCATCCCTGGCCATGGCGGGCTCCTCGACCGCATCGACGCGCTGCTCTTCGTCGCACCATGGGTGTATCTGTGGGCGACCACGGTCCGGTGAGGCGCGCGCGGAGTAGTTTCTTCCGCACCGCCGTGGCGCCGGGGTTACAACCGCGCGCATGAAGCGCCTCGCCATCCTCGGTTCGACGGGCTCCGTCGGGGTACAAGCTCTCGACGTCGTCGATCGCGCCCCCGGCCGCTTCGAGGTGGTGGCGCTCGCGGCGGGGAAGAACGCGGAGAAGCTGGTGGAGCAGGCGCGCCGCTTCCGGCCGCGGGTGGTGGCCCTCGCCGATCCGGTCGCCGCGAGCCGCGCGCGCGAGCTGCTCGGCCCGGGTGGCCCGGAGGTGCTCGAGGGCGATGCCGGCGTGGCTGCCCTCGCCACGCTCTCCGAGGTGGACGGCGTCCTCGCCGCCATCTCCGGCGGGGCCGGTCTGCGCTCGACCGCCGCGGCGGTCGAGGCGGGGAAGGACATCGGGCTCGCGAACAAGGAGTCGATGGTGCTGGCGGGCGAGCTGCTCATGCGGCGCGCCGCCGAGAAGGGCGTCACCATCCTGCCCGTCGACTCCGAGCACAGCGCCATCTTCCAGGCGCTCGTCGGGCATGATCGCGCCTACGTCCGCCGGCTCCTCCTCACCGCCTCCGGCGGGCCGCTCCGCACCGTCGCCGCCGGGGAGCTGGCCGCGGTGACGCCCGCCCGCGCGTTGAAGCACCCGAACTGGTCGATGGGGGCCAAGATCACCATCGACTCGGCGACGCTCATGAACAAGGGCCTGGAGGTGATCGAGGCGCGCTGGCTCTTCGACATCGAGCCGCGGCGCATCGACATCGTCGTGCACCCGGAGTCGATCGTGCACTCGATGGTCGAGTACGTGGATGGCTCGGTGGTGGCGCAGCTCGGCATCTCCGACATGCGCGGGCCGATCAGCTACGCCCTCGCCTTCCCCGAGCGGCTGCGGCTGGACCTGCCGCCGCTGGATCTCTCGCGGCTCGGCCGGCTCACCTTCGAGCCGCCCGACCCGGCGCGCTTCCCCGCCTTCACGCTCGCCTATCGCGCCCTCGAGGCGGGCGGGACGGCGCCGGCCGCGCTCTCCGGCGCCGACGAGGCCGCGGTGGAGGCGTTCCTCGCCGGCCGCTGCGCCTTCACCCGCATCGCCGAGGTGTGCGAGGAGGTGCTGGAGGCGCAGGTCGTCGAGCCGCTCTCCTCGGTCGAGCAGGCGCTCGAGGCGAGCGACTGGGGCCGCCACCAGGCCGCCCGTCGCCTGGGCGGGTGAGGAAGGACGCGAATGCCCACGGACTTCCTGTTCAAGGCCGGCTCGATCGCCCTGCTCCTGGGGGGCCTCATCTTCGTCCACGAGCTCGGCCACTTCATCGCCGCGAAGCTCCTCGGCGTGAAGGTGCTGCGCTTCTCCATCGGCTTCGGGCCGCGGCTGTTCGGCTTCACCCGCGGCGAGACCGAGTACCGCGTCGCGGTGCTCCCGCTCGGCGGCTACGTGAAGATGGCCGGCGACGACCCGTCGGAGGACCTGGCGCCGGAGGACCGCGGACGCGGGTTCCTCGAGCAGCAGCCGTGGCGCCGCTTCGTCATCGCGGCGGCCGGGCCGGTCATGAACCTCGTCTTCCCGGCCTTCGTCTACTTCGCCCTCGGGCTCGCGCAGAACGGGCAGCTCGTGCCCGGGTCGCGGGTGGGCGCGCTCTCACCGGGCTCTCCCGCCGCCGAGGCTGGACTCCAGGCGGGCGATCGGATCGTGAGCGTGACCGCTCCGGGCGGGGCGGCGCGGTCGGTGGTGTACTTCAGCGACCTGCGCGAGCTCGTCTCGCCGCACCCGGGCGAGCCGCTCCAGTTCGAGGTGGAGCGCGACGGGCGGCGGCTGCCGCCCATCACCATCACGCCCGCGCGGGAGCGCGAGTCGAACCTCATCGAGACCACCTTCCGCGGCGTCATCGGGGTCACGCCGGCCTATTCACCGGCCGTGGTGGCGCCCGTCGGCCCTGGCGCGGCCGGGCCGCTCCAGCCGTTCGACCTGGTCGTCTCGGTGGCGGGCCAGAAGATCGCCCACGCCGGCGAGCTCCGGCGCGCCCTCGCCGCCGCCGGGTGCACGCCGGTCGACCTGGACGTGGTGCGCGAGGAGGCGGTGGGCTTGCCGGGGGCGGCGCTCTCGAGCTACCGGCCGCTGGCGCTGCGGGCGGTGCCGACCTGCAGCGGCGGCGGCCCGAGCTTCGCCCTGGCCGATCCGGGCATCTCCACCTACGTGGCGGTGGTGACTCCGGGCAGTCCGGCGGAGAAGGCCGGCCTGCGCCGCGGCGACGCCATCCTCGCCGTGAACGGCCACCCGGTGCGCTCGTTCCGGGACATCAACGCGCGCTCGAGCGACTTCAAGGCGGGCGAGCAGGTGAAACTCACGCTCGCCGGCGGCCGCCAGGTGACGCTCGTCCCGACCGAGAAGAGCGAGCTCGACGAGATGACGCGCGAGCCGCAGAAGCGGCTCGTGCTCGGCTTCTTCCCCGAGCAGCGGGCGCTGGTGGAGCCGGCGGCGCTCCTCGTCGAGCGCGTGCCACTCCGCATCGGCCCGCTCGACGCGGCGCGCGGGGCGGTCGAGAACCTCAACGAGGTGGTGCGCCTCACCGTGCTCAGCATCGCCCGCATCGTCACCGGCGACATCAGCTTCAAGACGGTGGGCGGCCCCATCATGCTCTTCTCCATCGCCGCCCAGGCGGCCGAGGAGGGGCTGCAGAGCTTCCTCTTCAAGATGGCGCTCATCAGCGTGAACCTGGGGCTCATGAACCTGCTCCCCATCCCCGTGCTCGACGGCGGACACCTCGCCGCCTGCCTCATCGAGAGCGTCACGCGCCGGCCGCTCTCCATCCGCGCCCGCGAGATCGCGAACCTGGTCGGGATCGTGCTGCTCGTCATGCTCATGATCGTCGTCTTCAAGAACGACCTGGCGCGCGTGCTCGCCGGATAGGGTAAGAACGGCGCGATGCTGGTCGCCGCCCTCGACACCGCCACCCTCGTCCTCTCCTGCGCGCTGTGCGAGGTGGAGGAAGGCGCCGTGCGCCTCGTCGCCGAGCGGGTCGAGCGCGCGCCTTCGAAGCCCCGCCCGCAGGGCGCGACCGGTGGCCACGGCGGGCTCCTGCCGGGCGTGGTGCAGGAGCTCCTCGTCGCGGCCGGCCGGAAGCTCTCAGAGATCGGCGGGTACGCGGTGGGGCTCGGGCCGGGATCGTTCACGGGCCTGCGCATCGGGCTCGCCTCGTGGAAGGGCCTTTCCTACGGGGGACGGCGTCCCATCGCGGGCGCCTCCAGCCTGGCCGCGCTGGCGCTCGGCGCGGCCCCGAACGCCGAGCCGGGGGCGGTGCTGGTGCCGCTCCTCGACGCGAGGAAGGGCGAGGTCTACGCCGGCTTCTACCGGCTGGCCGGCGGCGGGGTGGAGGCGCTCGCCCCCGATGCGGCGCTGCCACCGGACGGCCTCGTCGAGCGCCTGGCGACGCTGGTGCGCGAGGGCGCGCGGCCGGTCCTCTTCGGCGAGGGTCTCGCCGCCTACCCGGAGCGGCTGGCCGGGTTCGCCGTCCTCCAGGATGCGCCCGTCACGCCGCCCGCGATGGCCGTGGCGAGGCTCTGCGCGCCAGCGCTCCTCGGCGCGGGGTACGACCCGACGCGCCTCTTCGCGCTCGAGCCGCAGTACGTCCGGCCGAGCGAGGCCGAGGTGAAGTTTCCTCATGGCTTCGGTCCCGGGGCCGAGGGGCGGTAAGGTCACCTCATGGAGCCCGCCACCTTCCGCCCGCCGCTGCGCGGCCTCGGCGCCCCTCTCGCGCTCGGCGCCGGCGCCGGTGTCCTCGTCGGCCTCGCGGCCGGGGTGCCGCCCGTGCTCGCCGCGCTGTTCGGCGGGCTCGCGGCGGCCATCGCGCTCACCGCGCGGCACACCGCTGGGCTGCGCGTCGTGGCGGGCGAGGGCGGGCTCGAGGCGCGGGGCAGCCCGGCGGTCCTCGACCCTGACTCGGGCGGGCCCGCGCTCCGGGGGAGCGGTCTCTCGGCAGGCTGGGGCGAGCTGCGCCTCGGCTTCGGCGTGGCGCAACGCGAAAGGGGCGCCGTTCAGCGCTACGCGATCGTGGCGGACGCCGCGGGTCGCAGCTTCGCGTTCTGCGAACCGGGACCGGGCGGCGCTTGCCCGCCGGTGGTGGGGGCGGACGGCCGACGCGTCGCGCTCGTCGAGCTGCGCGACGCGCCGCTCCTCCTCGGCCTCGTCGTGCAGCGCGTTCCGGCGTGGCACGTGCTGCCGGAGTCGCTGCGCGAGCGTGTCCCGCCTGTTGCGGCGGAGCCTCTCGACGCGGCGGGGCCGGGCGCCGGTGAAGCGGCAGCTCCCGGCGCTCGTCGCGCTTCGCACCTGGGGCTGTGGGGCCTCGCCGCGAAGCTCGGCTCGAAGCTCCTGGCCTCCCTCGCCAAGCTCGGCACGGGCGCGCTCAAGGCGGTGAAGACCGCCAACGTGGGCTGGGCGGCCGCCTCGGCAGCCACCTACTCGCTCCTCTTCTCCTGGAAGTTCGCGCTCGCCCTGATGGTGCAGCTCTTCATCCACGAATACGGGCACGTCCATGCCATGCGCCGCACCGGCATGCGGGTCCGGGGGCTGTACTTCGTGCCGCTCCTCGGCGCGGCGGCGGTCACGGACGACGCCTTCAGCTCGCGCCGGCAACAAGTCTACGTGGCGCTGAACGGGCCGCTCTGGGGGGCCCTCGCCTCCCTCGCCCCGGCCGCGCTGTGGTGGTGGACCGGCGAAGGCCAGTGGGCGGCCGTCACCGCCTGGTGGGCGCTCATCAACCTCTTCAACCTGCTCCCCATCACGCCCCTCGACGGCGGCCGGGTGATGCACGCCTTCAGCGCTTCCTACTCCTCGGGGCTGGGGGTGGCGCTCTCGGCGCTGGGCCTCGCGGCGGCGGCGGCCCTCGCGACCGCGCTCGGCTTCTCCCTCCTCTGGCTGGTGGTGGCGCTGGGGGCGATGGAGCTGGCGGGCGAGACCCAGGCGCGCGCTGGGGCGCGGGCGCTCCGCCTCCTCCCGGAGCCGGCCCGCTTCGGCGTACCGCAGTGGCTCTACCTGCGCGCCGTCCTCGGCGGCGGCAGCGGCTCGCCAGCCGACCTCCACTTCTTGCGCGCGCTCGACCGGCAGGAGAAGACGGCCCGCGCCGCTCCGCTCTCGGGTGGACAGCTCGTCCGATGGGGCCTCGCCTACGCCGGCCTCGCCGCGGCCCTCGTGCTGCTCGTCTGGCTCATGCGGCACGTCCCTGGCGCGGACCTGGCGAGCAAGGTGCTGGAGTAACCCGGGCCGGAATTCACCCGCCAGGGTACGTGCGACCACGCCGCATTGCACCGGGGCGGGTGGGGAAGCACGCTCCATCCATGGCGTGCGCTCGTTCGGTGCTGGTGGCGACGATCCTCGCCGGCGGTTGCGCGGGTGCGCCGCGCCCGCCGCCCGCCGCACCGTCGGCGGTGTCGCTTCCCCGCTCGTCGAGCCTCGCCCCCGACCAGCAACCCGGCTTCGCAGTCCCCGTCGGCGCGCAGCTCAGCGAGCGAAACCGCTGCGTCGATCGAGAGCTGGTGGAGCGGCAGCTCAACGACTTCGGCGATCCGGAGGGGACGACCTATCCCGGCGGCTCGCCGCTCCTCGGCGTCACCGGCAGGGCGGGAGACCGCCACGAGTACGTCCTCCGCCACCACCCCGAGATCGGCGTGACCTGCACGCAGGCCCTCGGCGAGCCCGAGCGTTGAGCCGATGAACGTCTTCGTCACCGGGGCGAGCGGGCTCATCGGGCGGGCGCTCGTGCCGGCGCTGCTCGAGGCCGGGCACGCGGTCAGTGCGCTCTCGCGGAAGGCCTCGGCAGGGAAGTCACCCGCCGGGGCGACGGTGGTGCAAGGCGATCCGACGCGGCCGGGACCATGGCAGGAGGCGCTCGCGCGCTGCGATGCGTGCGTCCACCTGGCCGGTGAGCCGGTGGCAGCGGGGCGCTGGACGGAGGACCGCAAGCGCGCCATCCGGGAGAGCCGGGTCGACTCCACTCGCCTCGTGGCCGAGGTGATCGCGAGCGGAGGTCCGAGGGTGCTCGTGTCCGGCAGCGCCGTCGGGTACTACGGCCCGTGCGGTGACGAGGAGCTCGGCGAGGACGCCCCACCTGGCGGCGACTTCCTGGCTCGCGTCTGCGTGGCGTGGGAGGCCGCCACGGCTCCCGCGGCGGCGGCCGGGGCGCGGGTGGTGTCCCTCCGCACTGGCATCGTCCTGGCACGCGACGGAGGCGCGCTCGCGCAGATGCTGCTCCCCTTCCGCTTCTTCGCCGGTGGGCCCATCGGGAAGGGCGAGTTCTGGCAGTCGTGGATCCACCTCGCCGATGAGGTGGGGCTCATCGTCTGGGCGCTCGCGAGCGGGGCTGTCTCGGGACCGCTGAACGCGACCGCGCCGCAGCCGGTGCGCAACCGCGAGCTCGCGAAGGCGATCGGGAAGGTCCTGCACCGGCCGAGCGTGGTGCCGGTGCCGAGGAAGGCGCTCGAGCTCGCCATGGGAGAGCTTGCCGGGGTGGTGGCGAGCGGTCAGCGGGCGGTGCCGAGGAAGGCGCTGGGAGGCGGGTACCGGTTCCGATTCCCCGAAGTCGAGGCGGCGCTGGAGGAGCTGCTGGGGAGGTGAACGGGAGGATGATCGCGACGATCGTGTTACACTCTCGCCCTTTCCGCGGAGGCAGCAAGATGGCGAAGAAGCTCAAGGTTGGCGTGCTGGGCGCGACCGGAATGGTCGGTCAGCGGTTCGTGTCCATGCTGGAGAACCACCCCTGGTTCGACCTCTCCTTGGTCGCCGCCAGCGCCTCCAGCGCGGGCAAGCGCTACGCCGAGGCGGTGCAGGGCCGCTGGGCCATGAAGTCGGCCGTGCCGGCCGCCACCGCCGCCCTCACCGTGCAGAACGCCAGCGAGGTGGCGCGCATCGCGGGCGAGGTGGACTTCGTCTTCTGCGCCGTCGACATGTCGAAGGAGGAGACGGCGAAGCTCGAGGAGGACTACGCCCGCGCCGAGACTCCGGTCATCTCGAACAACTCGGCCCACCGCTGGACGCCGGACGTGCCGATGATGGTGCCGGAGATCAACTCCGCCCACACGGCCGTCATCGAGGCGCAGCGCCGCCGGCTCGGCGCGAAGCGCGGCTTCATCGCCGTGAAGCCGAACTGCTCCATCCAGAGCTACGTCCCCGCCATCCACCCGCTCCTCGAGTTCGGGCCGAAGAAGCTCTTCGTCTGCACCTACCAGGCGATCTCCGGGGCCGGGAAGACCTTCGAGAGCTGGCCCGAGATGGTGGACAACGTCATCCCGTTCATCAAGGGCGAGGAGGAGAAGAGCGAGAAGGAGCCGCTCAAGATCTGGGGCCGGATCACCGACGGCAAGATCGTGAACGCGACCGAGCCCGTCATCAGCGCGCAGTGCATCCGGGTGCCTGTCAGCGACGGTCACCTGGCGGCCGTCTTCGTCCAGTTCGACAGGAAGCCGTCCCGCGAGGAGATCCTGGCCCGCTGGAAGGCGTTCCAGGGCCCGCCACAGCAGCTCGGGCTGCCGAGCGCGCCGAAGCCGTTCCTCACCTACTTCGAGGACGACGCGCGGCCGCAGACGCGGCTCGACCGCGACGCCGGGAGCGGGCAGGGCGTCACCATCGGGCGGCTCCGCCCGGACGCGATGCTCGACTACCGTTTCGTCTGCCTCTCTCACAACACCGTCCGCGGCGCCGCCGGCGGGGCCGTCCTCACCGCCGAGCTGCTCACGGCGGAGGGCTTCCTGCTGGCCAAGTGAGATCGATGAAACCTCTGAACATCGCCATCCTCGGCGCCACGGGCGCCGTGGGCCGGGCCCTCGTGCAGGCGCTCGAGGAGGGCGACCTGCCGATCGGGACGCTCCGGCTCCTCGCCAGCGAGCGCAGCGCCGGCGGCGAGCTGGAGTTCCGCGGCGAGCCCCGCCGCGTGGAGGTGGCTCGGGAGGGCGCCTTCCAGGGGAAGGACCTCGCCTTCTTCGCCGTCAGCGCCGGCGTGTCGCGCTCCCACGTCGAGTCGGCCCGGGCGGCGGGCTGCGCCGTCATCGACCTCTCGTCGGCCTTCCGCGGCGACGCCGACGTGCCGCTCGTCGTGCCGCAGCTCAACCCGGAGGCGCTCGCCGGCTTCGCGAAGCGCCGCCTCGTCGCGGTGCCCGGGCCGGTCGCGGTGCAGCTCGCCCTGGCCCTCGGGCCGCTCCACCGCGCGGCGGGGGTCGAGCACGCGAGCGCCGTCTCGCTCCTGTCCGTCTCCGGCGCCGGGCAGAAGGGGATCGAGGAGCTGGAGGTGGAGCTGCGCGCCATGCTGGCGTTCCAGGAGCCGCCGGCGCCGACCGCGCTCCCGCACCGGATCGCCTTCAACCTCGTGCCGCAGGTCGGCCCCTTCGCCGAGGACGGCGCGAGCGAGGAGGAGCGGGACACCGTCGCCCAGGCGCGCCGGCTGCTCGGCTCGTCCGTGCGGCTCTCGGTGACGGCCGTCCGGGTGCCGGTCTTCTACGGGCACCTTCATGCGCTCTCCGTGAAGCTGCGCCGCCCGCTCGCGGTGGCCGAGGCGCGGGAGGTGCTGCGGAAGGCCCCCGGCGTGAAGGTGCTCGACGCGCCGCAGGAGGGCGTCTATCCGATGCCCATGCTCGCCGTGAACGACGACGCGGTGCTGGTGGGGCGACTGCGCGCCGATCCGAGCCAGGAGCACGGGCTCGACCTGCTCGTGGCGGGCGACAACCTGCGGCAGGGCGGCGCGGCGACCGCGGTCGAGCTCGCGAAGCTGCTCGCCGAGCAGCACCTCGGGCGCGGCTGACAAATTGGCAGCGGGCTCGCGGCCCGCCGCGGCACCGGTGCCAAAAAGTCGCCTGCTGCCGCTCCAGCCGGGGCCGGATCGCGTGTGGTCGCGCGCTTGCCTGGGTGGCCTCGCCGTTGCAGGATGAGCGCCCATGCTGAGACGCCTCGCCGTCCTCGCCTTCCTGTCCGCGGCCCCCGCGCTCGCTTCGGCTCAGACCATCACCATCGCCGAGTCGAACGACCAGGACCAGACCATCAACATCGCCGAGTGCAACAACACGGCGCAGGACACGATCTCCTTTCAGTGGACGGTGGCCACCACGACCGTCACCACCAGCTTCGACCTCTTCGTCTCGAACACCTCGGGTTGCCCGACCGCGTCCTCGACCAGCAACAGCAACGCGGTCACGACGTCCATTGCGACGGGCATCAGCGGAACGGCCACCACCGGGTCGTTCTCGGGTGGGCAGACGGCGGGTCAGCTGCTCCAGAACATCGGGATCCCGTCGTGCACCAGCGCGACCACCGCCATCTTCTTCTGTGTCTTCGCGCCCGGCACTCAGGGTACGGCGACGGCCGCGCTGGCGACCGGCAGCCTGAAGGTCGACCTGCTCGGCCCCCCCGCCCCGACGATCACCAGCATCACGCCGGGTGACGGCGCCCTCAACGTGACCTGGCTGAACGGCGCCGGCAGTGCCGACGCCGGCACGACGGGCGCAGCCACGAACTACAACATCTTTGCCGTCCCGTTGGACAGCTCGGCTTCCGAGAAGCTCTTCCTCAAGGTCACCGGTGGCAAGATGAACGGGCGCATCGAGGGGCTCATCAACGACAAGGAGTACTCGGTGACGGTGACGGCCCTCACGGTGGGTGGAAATGAGAGCCCGCGCTCCGAACCCGCGACCGGCACCCCCGTCATCATCCTGGACTTCTGGCGCCTCTACCAGCAGGCCAACGGCCGGGAGCAGGGCGGCTGCGCCACCGGGGCGGCGGGCCTGACGGCGCTGCTCGCGCTCGCGCCGCTCCTCTGGCGTCGCCGCCGCGGCGGAGGCCGCTCGTGACGAAGACGCTCGCCATCCTCCTCGCCGCTGCGGCGCTGCCGGCTGCCGCCGACGGGCCCTCCCCGCGCTGGGGCGCGGCCGAGCTCAGCTTCGGGAGCTACCGCCCCAACATCGATCGCGAGTTCGGCGGCAACGGCCCCTACGCGGCCGCCTTTGGCGGGAAACACAACCTCTTCTTCCGCGCCGACCTCGCGAAGGCGCTCTTCACCGGCTACGGCGAGCTCGATGTCGGGATCGGCGCCGGCTACTGGGAGAAGTACGGCCGGGGTCATTCCGCCACTGGCCTCGGCTCCGATTCGACCGCGCTCAAGATCATTCCCACCCGCCTCTCGCTCACCTACCGCTTCGATCAGCTGGCCGAGCGCTACCGCTGGTTTCCGCTCGCGCCGTACGTCCGCGCCTCGTTCGACCGCTACAACTGGTGGGTGAACAACGGCTCGGGCGCGACCGCCAACGCGAACGGGAAGTCGGGCTCCGGCGCGACGAACGGCTACTCGCTCTCCGGCGGCATCGCGGTGCTCCTCGACTCCATCGACCCGGACCTGGCGCGCGAGGCCGACCGCGACACCGGGATCAACCACACCTATCTCTTCATCGACTTCACCAAGAGCTACATCCGGGACTTCGGGTCGTCACGGAGCTGGGACCTTTCGGACGATCGAAAGGTCAACATCTCGGGCGGGCTCCTGTTCGTGTTCTAGGGTAGCCGCCGGTGCTGCAGCGCCGGCACCTCGCGCCGCACCTGCTCGAGGCGCTCGGGCGAGACCTCCGCCACGCAGACGCCCTCGCCTTCGGCCGGGCAGCGCGCCAGCACCACCCCCCACGGGTCGACGATCATCGAGTTCCCGAAGGTGACCCGGTTCGCCGAGTGGCGCCCGCATTGCGCCGGCGCGAGCACGTAGGCCTGGTTCTCGATCGCGCGCGCCCGCAAGAGCACCTCCCAGTGGTCCTTGCCGGTGAAGAGCGTGAAGGCGGCCGGCACCGTAAGGAGGTCGGCGCCCGCCTGCGAGAGCTTCCGGTACAGCTCCGGGAAGCGCAGGTCGTAGCAGACGGACAGCCCGATACGACCGAGCGGGGTGGTCGCCACGACCGGGTCCCGCCCCGGGGCGACCGTCTCCGACTCTGCGTAGCGGGCTCCGTCCGGGATGGCGACGTCGAAGAGGTGAATCTTGCGGTAGACCGCGATGATCGCGCCGTCGTCGCCGATGAGCACGCTCGTGTTGGCGGTCTTGCCGGCCTCCGCGACCCGCTCCGGAAAGGACCCTGCGAGCACGAACACGCGACGCTGTCGCGCGAACGCGCGCAGCTCCGACAGGGTAGGTCCCTCGAGCGTCTCCGCCCCGCCGATGCGCTCCTCGTCGCGCCCCATGAACGAGAAGTTCTCGGGGAGCGCGATGAGCTTCGCCCCCCGCTCGGCCGCGCGCCCGGCGAGGCGCAGCGCCGTCTCGAGGTTCCGGGCGCGATCACCCGTCGAGGTCATCTGCACCGCCCCGACGGAGAAGCTGGAAAGGGCCATGGACCTCCTCTATCACCAGGCGTCCTGTGGCGCGACGCGCGTACACTGCGAGGCTCCATGCGCGGCTTCTACACCACCCACGAGGCAGCCCGGCTGCTCGGGGTCTCGTTGCCCACGGTGGTGAACTGGATCACGGCTCGCCGGCTCAAGGCACACCGCACGCCCGGGGGGCACCGCCGCATCGGCCGCGAGGACCTGGCGGCGTTCATGATCCGCCACGGCATGCCGGTCCCGGAGGAGCTGACCGGCGCTGCGCCGGCGCGGCGCAAGGCGCTCGTGCTCGGCGAGGGCGGCCCCATGCGCGAGGGACTCGCCCGGCAGCTCGCCGCGGGCGGGTACGCGGTCGACCAGGCCTCGCCCGGGTTCGCGGCGGGAGCAGCGGCGGCGCGGTTTCAGCCCGATCTCGTCGTCCTGGCCGCCGCCTCCGCCGACGGTGGCGAGCTCCTCAGCGGGTTGCGCACCGATCGGGAGCTGGGGAGCGTTCCGGTGCTCGCGGTAGGGCTCCTGGAGTGGGCCGAGGCGCTGGCCGCGGCCGGGTGCAATGCCGTCCTGTCGCGGCCGCTCGCCGATGGCGCCCTGCTCGAGGCCGCCGCCCAGGCGCTGGCCGGCACGAACGCCAAGCGCGGCTCGCGCGGGCGCTGAGCGACGGATCCGGCGTTCGGCCCTGACCCGGCCCCGTGGAGGCTCCGCGCTCACGTTGCTGTGCCGCGCGTGGACCGGTAGGATCCCTCCTGTCGTTCGAGGGCCTACCTTGTCGCCCCTGTTCTCCTCAGCGCTCACCCTCATCATGCTGGCCTCGGCCACCCCGTCTGCTCGCGCAGCCGAGGCAGGCCCGGGAGACCACCGCGCCTCGGGCCCGGCGCTGGCCGACTACCTGCGCGCCCGGCTGGCCGAGACGAACGGAGATCGAGCGGGCGCGCTGGAGGCGCTGCGCCACGCCCTGGTTCACGATCCCGCGAGCCCGCAGCTCCGCATGAGCTTCGCCGAGGCGCTGGCCCGCTCGGGCGAGCTCGCCGAGGCCGGGGCCGAAGCCCGGCGGGCGCTGCTGCTCGCGCCCCACGGTCCGGCCGGCGCCGATGCCCGGCTGACGCTCGGTCGTATCCTGGCGCAGGGACATCACCTGCCCGAGGCGGCCGCCGAGCTCTCCGAGGCGGCCCGGATCGAGGGTGAGCTGGCCCGGTCCAGCCCGGCGGGCGCGGAGCGTGAGCTCGATCCGGAGCCCTGGCGCGAGCTGGCGCGCGTGCGGCTCGACGGCGGCAACGAGGTGGGCGCCGCCGCCGCCTGCGAGGACCTCGCGTCGCTCGATCCGGCCGAGGGCGCGGCGGGCTTGCGCGAGCTCGCCGCGAAGCTGCTCGACGCACGCCAGGAGACGGCCGCCGAGAAGCGGCTGCGACGCGCGGTCGAGCTCGCGCCGAGCGAGGCGGACGGGTGGAAGCTCCTGGCGCGGCTGGACGAGGGCCGGGGCCGCGACACCGCTGCGCGCGCGTCCTGGGAGCGCGCGCTGGCGAGCGACCCCGAGGATCCGGAGGCGCTCCTCTCCGCCGGGCAGCTGGCGCTCCGCACGGGCGACCTGGCGGCGGCGCGCAGCTGGCTGCGGCAGGCGGCCCGAGCCACCGGCGACGAGGCCACGGCGCGGGCGCGGGTGGCGACGATCTGGCTCGAGGCGAAGCAGCCGGCCGAGGTGCTCGAGGTCGCGCGCGGCGAGGATCCGCGCCTCGTCTACCTGCGCGGGCTCGCGCTGCAGCAGCTCAAGCGCTGGGGCGAAGCGGCGGCAGCGTTCGGCGAGGTGCCGGTCTCGAGCGGTGAGCTCTACGCCAGCGCGCGTGCGAGCCTCGCCTTCGCGCTCTCGCGCGCCGGCAAGCCAGCCGAGGCGGTGAAGGCGGTGAAGCGCGGTCTCTCGGCCCAGCCCGACGATCCGACCCTGCTCTACGCGCTCGGCGAGGCGTACGACCGGGCCGGGCAGCGCGAGGCGGCGCTGGCCCAGATGCGCGCGGTGCTGGCCGTGAAGGCCGACCACGCCGAGGCGCTGAACTTCCTCGGCTACGCGCTGGCCGAGCAGGGCGAGCGGCTGGACGAGGCGCAGGCCTTCGTCGAGCGCGCGCTGCGCGTCGACCCGCAGAACGCGTATTTCCTCGACTCGCTGGGCTGGGTCCTGTTCAAGCGCGGAGACGTGTCCCGCGCGCTGCAGGCGCTCGAGCGCGCCGATCGGCTGGCCGGGCCCGAGGCGACCATCCTCGAGCACCTCGGCGACGTCTACCGCCGCGCCGCGCGCCCTGCCGACGCGGCCGGCGCTTACCGTCGCGCGCTCACCGCCCCCGACCCCGACGCCGACGAGGAGCGGACGCACGCGAACCACCGCGCCGCCGTCGAGCGCAAGCTGCGCGAGCTCGGGCCGAGCGAGTCGCGGCCCATCCAGTCGAGGCGCTAGCCTTTCGCGCGAGAGCCCGAGCATGCCAGTCCCGTCCTTCCCCGCTACCGCCGAGGCCCGTCACGAGGAGGGCTTCCTCCATGCTCGGGACCACACCCGCCTGTTCTGGCAGCGCTTCACGCCGCCGGCGCCGCGTGCGACGGTGGCGGTGTTGCCGGGCGGAGGGGATCACTCGGGCCGCTATCCGGGGCTCACCGCGGCGCTGGTGCGAGCCGGCTTCGAGACGGTGCTCGTCGACTTCCGCGGACACGGCCAGTCGGACGGCCGGCGCTGGCACATCGACTCGTTCGGCGACTACCTGGGCGACGCCGACGCCTTCGTGGCGCATGCGCGGGCGGGGGCAGGCGGGCGTAAGGTCTTCGTGGTGGGGCACAGCCAGGGCGGCCTCATCGCCGCGAACTGGGGGCTTCAGCCCGGGCGCGAGGTGGCCGGGTTCGTCCTCTCCTCGCCCTACTTCAAGCTGAAGCTCGACCCGCCGCGCCTCAAGGTCGCGGGCGCGCGCCTCGCCGGCATGGTCGTCCCGTGGCTTCCGGTCGCGACCGGGCTGCGCGTGGAGGACCTCACGAGCGACGAGGACATGCGCCGCTGGACCGAGGGCGATCCGCTGTACGGGAGGGCCACCACGCCGCGCTGGTTCGCGGAGTCGCTGCGGGCGCAGCGCGAGGTGCTCGCCGCCGCCCCTACCTTCACGTACCCGCTCCTCGTGCTCACGGGCGGCGGCGACGCCATCGCCGACCCGGGCGCCGGGCGCGCGTTCCTCGAAGCCGCCGGCTCGCCCGACAAGGCGCTCCGGAGCTACCCCGGCTTCAAGCACGAGCTCTTCAACGAGCGCGAGGCGAGCCGGCCGATCGGCGATGTGGTCGCCTGGCTGCTCTCGCGCGCAGGCGGTGGGCCAACGGCGTAAACCGGTTGGGCGTTGACCCTCAGGCGGGGCGCCTCTATTCTCGCGTCCCGCAGCGAGGGGACATATCCCGCGACCCTCCGGAGGAATTCTCCCACATGGCAACTGGAATCGAGAAGGCGCAGGCGCCGCGCTCGGGCGCTCACACGCTGATCGGCTCGTCGATCGTGATCGACGGCGAGATCTCCGGCGGCGAGGACCTGGTCGTGCTCGGCACGGTGAAGGGCCGCATCGCCCTCAAGGAGAGTCTCTTCGTCGAGGGGTCGGGCGTCGTCGAGGCCGACATCGAGACGGCCAACGTCGAGGTGTCCGGGCAGGTGACGGGCAACATCATCGCGACCGACAAGGTCGAGCTGAAGAGCGACTCCAAGGTGGTGGGCGACATCCGCTCGCCCCGCATCCTCATCGCCGACGGCGCCGTGTTCCGGGGCACCGTCGACATGGACGTGAAGGGGAAGTGACCGTGGCCATCTCCAACGGCAGCACCATCATCGGCGAGTCGATCCTCATCAACGGCAACCTCAACGGCGACGAGGACCTCACGGTCCGCGGGCGCCTCGAGGGCACCATCACGCTCACCAAGAACCTCGTCATCGAGGCGACCGGCGTGGTGAAGGCCGAGGTGCAGGTGAAGAGCTGCATCATCTCCGGCGCGCTGGTGGGCAACGTCACCGCCACCGAGAGCATCGAGATCACGAAGGAGGGGCGCATGGTGGGCGACATCAGCGCGCCCCGCGTCGTGATCGTCGACGGCGCGGGCTTCCGCGGCCGCATCGACACGGGCGAGGTCGAGGTCGAGGAGGGCGCCGAGCGGCCGTCGCTGGCGCGCGCCGCCTCCCGGCCGTCCCTGCGTCCCCCGCCCTCGCGCCACGCGATGCCGGCCCGCCTCGAGCGGGCGGAGCGGCCCGAGCGCGAGCGGGCCGAGGAGAGCGAGGGTGCACCCTCGCTCGCGGAGCGCGCCGCGGCCGGCGTGAAGCCGCCCCCGCCGCCGGTGCCGGTGGCGATGGGCGCCATGAAGCGCAAGGTCATCGTCCGCCGCAAGTAGCGCTCGCGTGCCGCTGGAACGCGAGCAGCGCAGCGCGGCGCCCGCCCACGCCACCGGCGCGGTCGAGTTCATCGCGCTGGAGGACATCGGCCCCGACGAGGCGTTCCGGCTCCGGCCGGACGGCGACGTCGCCGACCTCGCCACGAGCCTCGGCCGCCTCGGCCAGCTGGTGCCGGTCGAGCTGCGCCCGTGGCCTGGCGCGCCGAGCGAGGGGCCACGCTGGCAGGTGGTGGCGGGCTTCCGCCGACTGGCGGCCGTGCGGCTGCTCGCGCGCGAGCGCGTCCTGGCGCGCCTGCACGCGGAGCTCTCCGACGGTGACGCCTGGGGGGTGGTGCTGACGCAGGCGCTCCTCCAGGAGCCGCTCGGGGAGGTCGAGCTCGGCTCCCTGCGCGAGCGGCTCGAGGCGAGCGGCGTCGCGCCCTGGGCGGAGGAGCTCGTCGAGGATGCGCTGGCGCGCGCGCCGGTATCGCCCGAGCTGCGGGAGAGTTTCCTCCAGTTCCTCGCGGCCGGGACCCGTCGGGCCGGGGGGCAAGACCCCTCACCCCAGCCCTCTCCCCTGACAGGGGAGAGGGGGGAAGTAGTCTCATCCCTCTCTCCCGACGACGGGGAGAAGGGGGAAGTAGTCTCATCCCTCTCCCCCGACGGGGGAGAGGGTAGGGTGAGGGGGGACGATGGCGACCCGAGCACCATCGAGGTCACGCCGGAGGAGCTCGTGACCGACCTCGCCACCCGCCTCTCGGCGGTCAACCAGGACCTCGCCATCGCCTTCGAGGCCTGGGAGGATCTCCCGGCGGAGGGGCGGCGGCTCCTCGTCGAGCAGGCGCGCTACGTGGCGGCCCTGTTGCCCTTCCTGGAGGCGGAATGAGCGTCACCGCGGACCGTGCCCGGTTGCTGCAGCTCCTGCGCGAGCTCTCGTTCGAGCGGCGCCAGGTGACGCTCGCCTCGGGCAAGACGAGCGACTTCTACATCGACTGCAAGCGAACCGCGCTCACCGCCGAGGGCCATGCGCTCATCGGGCGCTGCCTCTTCGAGCGCGTCCGGAAGCTCCGGCCGCTCGTGCGCGCGGTGGGCGGGCTCACCCTGGGCGCCGACCCCCTCGCCTCGGCCCTCGCGCTCACCTCGTTCCTCGAGCACGAGCCGGTGGACGCGTTCATCGTCCGCAAGGAGCCGAAGGGGCACGGCACCGGCCAGTGGATCGAAGGCCGGAGGACCATCCCCGACGGGAGTCGGGTGGCGGTGCTGGAGGACGTCGTGACGACTGGCGGCAGCGCGCTCAAGGCCATCGAGCGCTGCCGCGCCGAGCGGCTCGAGGTGGTGGCCTGCTTCGCCCTCGTCGACCGGGACGAGGGCGGCGCCGCGGCCATCGAGGCGACCGGGGTCCCGCTCGACAGCCTCTTCACGCGGAAGGACTTCCTGCCATGAGGCGTAGCCTCCTCGCCCTCGCGGTGCTCGCCGCCGCGGCGGGCTGCGCCCGGATCCCGTTCACCGAGTCGCAGCCGACGCCGACGGCCGACGAGGGCGTCTGGGGCGAGGTGCGCCAGCGCTTCACCCGCTCGGGCAAGGTCTACGACGGGCTCGGCACGAACGCGTTCGCGAGCGCGGTCTACGAGCCGCTGGAAGCGCGCGAGGCGCGCATCGAGCGGCTGGCGGTCTGGAAGAAGCTCACGCCCGAGGAGCGCGAGGCGCTCCTCGTCACCGAGCGCGACCAGGCGAGCCGCTTCGACGACTTCCTGGTGTCGATCTTCACCCCGGCCCGGCCCGACAACGACCTCAGCTCCAAGAGGAGCATCTGGCGGGTGGCGCTGATCGTCCCGGGCGAGGGCGACCTGCTGCCGGAGACGATCGAGGAGGTGCGGATCGACTCCACGGTGCTGGCGCTCTACCCGAACGTGGGCGACTTCGACGTCCTGTACCGCGTCCGGTTCAAGCGGCGGATCGAGTCGCTCGCTGCCCGCAGCTTCACGCTCCGGCTGGCCGGGTCGCGCGGCCGCCTCGACCTCGAGTACGGGCGCAAGCCGTAGGGCGGGGGCTTGTCCCCCGCCGCCCCGAGCTAGTCGAAGTCCCCTCGCGACAGCACCGTGTCGTTCAGCTGGCGCTCGTCGGCCGCGGGGAAGTCTAGGA
Source organism: Anaeromyxobacteraceae bacterium (assembly GCA_035636195.1). Lineage (GTDB taxonomy): Bacteria > Myxococcota > Myxococcia > Myxococcales > Anaeromyxobacteraceae > Anaeromyxobacter_A. The sequence goes on along the minus strand of DASPZP010000300.1, from coordinate 4,597 downwards.
GGTAGTGCAGCCCGCGCGACTCCTTGCGCCGCCGGGCGCATTCGACGATGAGCATCGCCACGTCGGCCAGGTTGCGCAGCTCGACGAGGTCCGGGGTCACCTTGTACTGCCAGTAGTAGTCGCGGATCTCGCCGCGCAGGAGGTGGAGCCGGGTGCGGGCGCGCTCGAGCCGCTTCATCGAGCGCACGATCCCGACGTAGTTCCACATCAGGCGACGCACCTCCTCCCAGTTGTGCGTCACCACCACGCCCTCGTCCGGGTCGAGCGCCGCGCCGGGGTTCCAGTCCGGCACGACCGGCGTGGCGCCCCGCGCGCCTGCCAGGAGCTCCCGCGCGTGGAGCGCCGCCCGGCGGCCGAAGACGAGCCCCTCGAGCAGTGAGTTCGAGGCGAGGCGGTTCGCGCCGTGCAGTCCGGTGCAGGAGACCTCGCCGATGGCGAGGAGCTGCGGCACGGACGTCGCGCCCATCAGATCCGTCACCACGCCACCGCACTGGTAGTGCGCAGCGGGGACGATGGGGATGGGCTGCACCGCCATGTCGATCCCGAACTCCTTGCAGGTGGCGTAGATGTGGGGGAAGTGCTCGATGAGGAACGCCTTCGGCAGGTGCGTCATGTCGAGGAAGGCGCAGTCGTCGCCGCGGCGCTTGATCTCGGCGTCGATGGAGCGGGCCACGATGTCGCGCGGGGCGAGCTCCTTGCGTGCGTCGTAGCGCACCATGAACGCTTCCCCCGAGCGGTTTCGCAGGAGACCGCCCTCGCCACGCAGCGCCTCGGAGACGAGGAAGCTCTTCGCCTCGGGGTGAAAAAGGCAGGTGGGGTGGAACTGGAAGAACTCCATGTTCGCCACGGCCGCGCCGGCGCGGAACGCCATCGCCACCCCGTCGCCGGTCGCGACGTCGGGGTTCGAGGTGTACAGGTAGACCTTGCCCGCGCCGCCGGTGGCGAGCACCGTCACGCCCGCGGTGAGGGTGAGGATCTCGCCCGTCTCGCGGTCGAGCACGTAGGCGCCGAGCGCGCGGTTCGGGCCGCCCAGGCCGAGGCGCCCGGAGGTGAGCACGTCCACCGCCACCAGGTCCTCGAACACGCGGACCCCGCGCGCGTCGCAGGCGGCGAGGAGCGCCCGCTCCACCTCGCGGCCGGTGGTGTCCTTCGCGTGCGCCACCCGCCGGCGCGAGTGGCCGCCCTCCCGCGTGAGGTGCAGGCGGTCGCCCTCCCGGTCGAGCTCGACCCCCAGCGACTGCAGCCAGCGGATGCGCTCCGGCCCCTCGCGGACGGTCACCTCGACCGCGTCGCGGTGGCACAACCCCGCGCCCGCCACGAGGGTGTCCTCGATGTGGTGCTCGAAGTCGTCGTCCGGCCCGAGCACCGACGCGATCCCGCCCTGGGCGTACTGGGTCGAGCCCTCGTAGCGCTGGCGCTTGGTGAGGACCAGCACCGATCCGTGTCCGACCGCTTCGAGCGCAAAGGAGAGGCCGGCGATGCCCCCTCCGAGGACGAGGAAATCGACGTGCTCACGGCCGGGGAGTCGGCTCATGTCGTACCTGTACCACCTGCAGAAGGGACCAGGAATGAAGTTGTAACCTGGCGATTTTCCCTGGTACGTATTTGTGTTCGGAATGGTCCGCCTGATCGCCATCCTCGCCGCGCTCGGAGCCTCGCTCCCGCGCCCGGCGTCGGCGGAGGAGGTCTACTCGTTCATCGACGCGGACGGCGTCATCCACGTCACGAACATCCCGCAGGACGCACGCTTCCGGAAGGTCCGCGTCAAGGTGGCGCCGGTGGACGGCGTGCACCGGATCGCCATCAACGGTCGCAAGCCGCCGCTGCTGCTCCGCCGCGGCTCGACGTATGACGTGCACATCCAGGCCGCGGCCGAGAAGTACGGGCTCGCCCCACCGCTCCTCAGGGCGGTGATGGCCGTCGAGTCGAACTTCAACCCGGGCGCCGTCTCGGAGAAGGGCGCCACCGGCCTCATGCAGCTCATGCCCGACACGGCTCGCGACATGCTGGTCGAGGACCTGCTCGACCCCGGGCAGAACATCGACGGCGGCGCGCGCTACCTGCGCCATCTCCAGAACCAGTTCGGGAACGACCTCGAGAAGGTGCTCGCCGCCTACAACGCCGGGCCGGAGGCGGTGCGCCGGTCGGGCGGCGCCGTCCCGCCCTTCCGCGAGACGCAGGCCTACGTGAAGAAGGTGCTGGCGCTCTACGACTCGTACATGAGAGGACGCTAGGCGTGCCGCGCACGCCCGCCACGAGGGACGAGGTCGGGGGCCAGGACGAGGAGTTCCTCTTCCACCTCAACAGCGGCTCCGGTCTGCTGACCAGGGGCGAGCTGGCGGCCGCCTCCGCCTCCCTGGCGCGCGCGCGCGAGCTGCGGCCGCGCGACCCCCAGGTGCTGGGCCTCCACGGGCAATCGCTCTACAAGCAGGGGCGCTACGAGGAGGCGGCCGAGGCGTACGCGCGGCTCGTCGACGAGAGCCCGGTCGAAGCGGCCGCGCGCGTGAACCTCGGGCTGGCCAGCCTGAAGGCGAAGCGGCACGCCGACGCCGTCCGGCAGCTCGAGGTCGCGCTCGACCTCAACCCCGAGCACAAGAAGGCCATGGGCTATCTCGGCCTCGCCTGGCTGGAGCAGGGGGACTTCGAGCGCGCCCGTTCCTGGTTCCTGCGTTCGGGCAGTGACCAGATGGTGGCGAAGTGCGACGAGCTGCTGGCGCTCGCCACCGCCGCGTCCGAGCCCGCCGCGCCGGTCGGGGTGGCCGAGGCGAGCTCCGGAGCGGCCGCCGCCGGGGCGCCGCCGCCCCCGGCCGACCTCGAGCGGCTGACGGAGTTCTCGGCGGCGCGCCGGGTGCCGGCGCCGGAAGGGCCCGCCTTCGCGGTTGCAGGTCGGCGGGCGGCGGTGGCGGTGGCGGGCGAGCTGCTCGTCCGGGCCGAGGGGCTCCTCGCCGTCGAGGGTGGGCTGCGGTTCGCGCCCGAGATGAAGCGGTTCCGCGGCCGGGCCACCGAGAAGCCCTTCGGAGAGGGCGAGCGCCGCATGCTGCGCGCCTCGGGACAGGGGGGGCTCCTCCTGCACGCGGGCGAGGCCTGGTTCGCGGCGCTGCGGCTGGAGGAGGAGTCGGCCTATTTCCGCGAGGAGGTGGTCTCCGGCTTCGAGACGACGGTCCAGTTCGAGAACGGCCGCATCGCCGCGCGGCCGGGGCCCGACCTCGACCTCGTGCACCTGCGTGGGCCGGGCGCGCTCCTGCTGCGCACCCGCGGGGCGGTGGTGGCCCTCGACGTGCAACCGAACCGCCCGGTCCGCATCCCCATCGCCGCCCTGGTCGGCTTCGCGGGGACGGTGACGCCGCGAGTGCTGGCGCTCCTCGAGCCGGCTGGAGCGGAGCCGGTCCGGCCCGAGGCGCAGGCGGTGGAGCTCTCCGGCTCCGGCCGGGTGTTCGTCGACGAGGGGGCGGCGGCCTAGGCCGCCGGGACCGTCCGTGGCCCGCTCGCTGAAGAAGGAGCTCTGGAGCGCCCCCAACCTCATCACCCTCGTCCGCATCGCGGCCATCCCGGTCTTCCTCGTCTTCACGTATTACGAGTCCCGGGAGAACTCGTTCTTCGCCGCGCTCGTCTATACGGGCACCGCCGCCACGGACTTCCTCGACGGCTGGCTGGCGCGCCGGCTGAACCTCGTCACGGTCATCGGCAAGTTCCTCGATCCCCTGGCCGACAAGCTCATCGCGATGGCGGCGCTCGTGATGCTGGTGCACCTCGGGCGGGTGGCGGCGTGGGTGGTCATCGTCCTCATGGCGCGCGACTTCGCCGTGAACGGTCTGCGGACCATCGCCATGAGCGAAGGCATCGTCATCGCGGCGGGGAAGGAGGGCAAGTACAAGACGGCCGTCCAGCTGATCGGCATCGTGTTCCTGCTCCTCCACTACCCGTATCCCATCGACTTCCTGTTCGGCACGGCGGTGGTGGACGCCAACCGCCTCGGGACGGCGCTCCTCTACATCAGTGTCTTCTTCTCGGTGTGGTCGGCCTGGAAATACTTCGCCGGCTTCGTCGACGCGGTCTACCGCAAGGACGCCCAGGCCGCGCGCGAGGAGGACGAGCAGCGAAGGCGCTCGGCGCGCTAGGGTGAGGGGACCGTCCGCTGTCGCGTGTCCGCCAGCACCCGCTCACACGCGTCCAGCACCGCCTCGGCGTCCTCCTCCCCCCGCGGCTCCGCCGCCTCGAAGCTCGGCAGGTCGTGCCGCCACCTCCGCGCGTCGCCCGAGAGGAAGACACCCACCGTCGGCGTGCCGACCGCCACGGCCAGGTGCATCGGGCCGCTGTTGTTCGAGACGCAGAGCCGGGCGCGCCGGAGCACCGCCGCGAGCTGACGTAGATCGGTCGGCGGCGCGAGCCGCGCTCCCGATCCTTCCGCCACCGCCCGGGCGAGGGTCTCCTCGCCCGGCCCCCACACCACCAGCACCTCGAGCCCGCGCGCGGCGACCCCGCGCGCCACCGCGGCGTGGGCCGCCGCTGGCCACCGGCGATCCGCCATGCGCGCCCCGGGATTCAGCACCGCGAAGGCCCCCGTCACCCCGGCGGCGGCCAGGATCGGCTCGGCGAG
>DASPZP010000299.1:0-3465 GCA_035636195.1 Anaeromyxobacteraceae bacterium | reverse complement strand
GGAAGAATCGAACGCCCGCTTTCGCTCGCGACTGCGTCGCCGATCCGGATCATGCCGACGTCCGGGGTCACGAAGCCCGCGACCGCACGCAGGAGCGTGGTCTTCCCGGATCCCGAGCTGCCGAGTACGGACAGCGTCTCGCCAGCCACGATCCGGAGCGAGACGTCCGCGAGCGCCCGCCGCTCACCGTGCATCACCGTGACCTGTTCGAGCACGATCGTGGCGCTCACGGTCGCCTCCGGAAGAGGAGCGCCGAGCCCGCCGCGATGACGAGCGCGGTCACCCCCACCTCTCGAGGTCGCGCAGGCAGAACACTACTGCCGGGAGCCAGGCCGCGGCGATCCCACACGGCCCGCACCTTGACGCCGCTCTGCCGCTCGTAGTCGCGCAGGATGGGTTCGGTGAACGGCTGGTCGATCGAGAGATACACGACGACCTCGCGCCCGGCGCTGCGGCACCCTGCCCCGAGCGCCGCCGCCGCGATGAGGAGAGCGAACGCCCATGAGCATCGGACCGTCATCTCGGGACCCCCACGTTGAAGGCCCACGTGAGCCCTGCCCTGATCTCTGTCGTGTTCACACCGCCGGCGCGTGCGAGCCGGAGGCCCGCGTCGAACGAGAGCCCGTCGCGGACGCGCCAGATCGCGCCCACGAGCCCTGATACGGCTGTCGGCACGTCGCGTTCTCCCTCCACGAAGATCTCCGCGACTGGGCGGATCGCCCACGCATCGTGCGCCTCGAAGATGGCCCCGCCGAACAGGCCGAGCCTGTGTGCTCGAGTCCACGCCACGGCGCCGTTCAGGTGCACGGTCAGATCGGGCCATCGCTGCGACACGATGATCGCCTCCTGCGCGCCCACGCCAGAGTCTCCGTTGATCGTCGGCAACAGGGCGCCCAGTTCCGTGGCGATGCTGAGGCCGGACTTCTCCTGGAGGGTGCCCTCCCGGAGGACGCCCTTGAGCGAGAGCGCATTGTCCTCGACGCGGAAGCGCGGCCCGGTGATCGTGTCCCCGAGCTGCACGAAGTGGCGCCCTTCGAGCACGAGCTCCCAGCGATCGGCGAAGCCCCAGTTGAAGATGACACTGGGTGCCACGAGCGACCTGTCAGGCCCATCCTTCACGAATCCCAACGGGCCGAACTCGATCTCCATCTCTCCTTTTGCCGCGACCGCGGCGTCTGTAGAGTCGAAAGGCCGATACGCGCGTGCCGAGAGCGGCCACAGCATTCCAAGGGCGACCGAGGTGGCGAGCAGCGACCGACCGTGGCGACTCCCGGATGTCTCCCTCACGCGCCCGCCCTAACGGCTCGCCTTGACCTGGAGCGGCAGAGTGAATCGGGAGATCTCACGCTGATCACCCTTGAACGACCGATCGTTGTAGCGGTTCAGGTCGTAGACGAGGGTCGCCTCGAGTGTGTAGTGGCCGTCGCGGACCTTCGGCTCCCAGGTCAGGATCCTCTCTTCGCCAGCGCGAATGGGAGCCTCGTGCGGGCCCTGCTCATCGGCCTGCGTCGCGGCGATCCGGTCCGGCCGCTTCTCGTCCTCCTTCAGGAAAGCGCGGTCGTCGGGGCGCGGGCCGTACCAAGGCGCGAACATCCACTCTCGTTCTTCGACCTTCTTTCCCTTCGCGTCGAGCACGCGCGTCTGGAGGTAGATGGCGCGGCGGTTCGAGCCGGTGGGGACCGAGTGGCCCGCCCCGACGTTGAGGACGTGTAGCTCGACCGCGGCGCGCTCCTTCTGAGGCTGGAGCATCACGAGTGACAGCGCACTCCCCAGCCGCTGGCCGGAGTGGCCTCCCGTCCAGAGGTGTCGCGCGACCGCGCGGACCGGGACGTCCTTGTCCTCGACCGTCTTTCGCTGGGTGCGCGGCATGTGGCAGTCCTGGCACTGTTGGCGCCCGAGCCCCGGCGTGAAGAAGTCATCGCGCCATTCGAGATAGGTCTGCGTTTGCTTGCCGGGAACTCGCTTTCCCATCGCGTGGCAGTAGGCGCACATCTCCGCGTTCGACATCCGTTCGTCGACGACGGTAGCGTGCGTGGCGTCGACCTTGTGCGGTCCCCGAATCATTCCCTCCGGCGTGAGGTGGCATGCCGCGCAGGTGATGCCCTCGCCCTGCGCCTCCTGCCTCGGCGCGGGCTTCGCGATCTCCAGCGTCGCGCGGTCAGGGATCGCGAAGGGCTGCGGGAAGTGGCACACGTTGCACTTCTTTCCCTCCTCCTCGGCCTCCCGCGCGTGAATGGGCCAGGGGTCCTGGGCAGAAACGGCATGGGCGCTCGCCGAGACGGACGTGCCGGCGGGCATTTCGAGGACCTTGTCTCCCTTTGTACGAAGCGTGACGCCCGGATACTTCATGTCACTGCCGAACCCTTCAGCGTACTCACGGTAGATCGCTTGGTGACAGACCCCGCAGTCCGCGGACGGTGTCGCGGTCCCCTTCGGGAAGTCCTTCGATGGCGTGATGGCAGGTGCGGAGGGTGCCGCGGTCTGCGGTGCTGCAGGTGGCTGGGGAGGCTGAGGCGACTGTGCGCTCGCCGCGGCTGCGAAGAAGAGGAACGTGGTGACCACCGGTGCGACGGCTCGCTTCATGTTGTCTCCATGTGAGTTCAACGGATGAGTCCCCCGCTTCAGCAGCGACCCGTGACGCCCGCCGAGAGATGACGAGCGGCTCGGGGTCCCTTCACTGCAGCGGCTTCACCGAGAGGGCGTCGAAGTAGGTGACCGAGTCGGCCTTGGTCCAGACCCCCACCTTGCCGGCGTCCTTGAAGGTGTCGTCCTTCGCGTCCATGACAGGCTTCCCGTCGAAGAACACCTGGAACCGGTTCCCCCGCGCCTCGATGGCGAGCGAGTGCCACGTCTGCGCAGCGACCTTGCCGTCCCAGCCGGCGAACTGGCGACGGCGACCCTTCACCACGTGATAGAGGCGAACGTTGTCCTCGAGCGCATTGGCGCGCGTGACGTAGTAGTTGTTCTCGTCCTGATAGCGGAAGACGAGCCCGCAGGCCTCATCCGTCTTCCCGGACACTTGCTTACAGCGGACGTCGAGGCGCAGATCCTTCAGGACCGGCGCGTCCGCCACGGCTACAGGAAATCGGTAATCCGTGTCGTCGGTGTCGACCTGGGCGAGCACGTGACCACCGGCCGGCGCGGTGGGATCCACTCGGACGACCCACTTTCCGGGTCGGCCCTGGCCCGTCTTCCCGAACGACAAGCCGGTGGGCGCTTCGTCCACCTTGTCGCCCTGGAAGTCCCAGGTCTTCGACGAGTCCTGCGCTGCTGCAACGCCGAGACCTACCAACATCACCATCACGATGCGGTTCGCTCGCATGCTTCCTCCAACTTCGCGCTCAAGAGATCAGTGTTTCGATGCGCTGCTGTGGAGCGCGTACAGGTCATCGAAGAGGGCTGTCCCGCGTCCGAGCCGCGCCTCGTCGTCCGGGTGCGCCGCGGCGATCCCGGCGACGACCTGGC
>DASPZP010000298.1:0-8384 GCA_035636195.1 Anaeromyxobacteraceae bacterium | reverse complement strand
TCGAGAGCTGGGATCCGGTTCGGGATCGCACGACCGGAGCCCAGGATCAGCGCTTCCTGCTCATCACCGATCTCGGGCTCGTCGCGAAGATGAACGCGGACCGGAGCCACGACGTCTTCGTCCAGTCTATCAAGAGCGGCGCACCCGCCGCCGGCGTCACCGTGCAGGTCCTCGGCCGCAATGGTCTCCCGGTCGTCTCCGCCACCACCGACGCCGAGGGCCACGCCCGTTTGCCGCGGCTCGATGACTTCAAGCACGAGAAGGCGCCCGTGGCGTTCCTGGCGCTCCGCGCCGACGACCTGTCGTTCCTGCCATTCCAGCGCTCGGACCGCAAGCTCGAGCTGTCGCGCTTCGACGTGGGGGGCGTGGTCACCGGCGGACGCCCCAGGCTCGACGCTTACCTCTTCTCCGACCGCGGCCTGTACCGTCCGGGCGACCTCTTCCACGTCGCCTACATCGTGAAGTCGGCGGACTGGCGCGCGCCGCTCGCGGGCGTGCCGCTCGAGGCGGTCGTCACCGACCCTCGCGGTCTGGAGGTGCAGAAGGAGCGGGTCGCGCTGCCGGCGAGCGGCTTCGCCGAGCTCTCCTATCGCACCGACGAGAACGGGCAGACCGGCTCCTGGGCGGCGAGCCTGTATCTCGTCGAGGCGAACGGAAAACGCGGCGAACTCGTCGGCTCTACGACGGTGCGCGTCCAGGAGTTCCTGCCCGACCGCATGCGGATCGCGGCCCACTTGTCGACCGAACGGGCTGAAGGCTGGGTCTCGCCAAAGGACCTGAGCGCCCGGGTCTCGCTGCAGAACCTCTTCGGCACGCCGGCGGAGTCGCGGCGCATCGCCGCTGAGGTCATGCTCTCTCCGGCCCGGCCGGTCTTCCGGGCGTGGAAGGACTACGTCTTCACCGATCCGCTGCAGGCCAAGAACGGCTTCTCGGACCGGCTCGCGGACGGGCAGACCGACGCGAAGGGCGAGGCCGTCTTCGCGCTCGACCTCGAGCGCTTCGAGAAGGCGACCTACCGGCTCACGTTCAGCGCCATGGGCTACGAGGCGGCCGGCGGGCGAGGGGTCGCCGCAGCGACGAGCGTCCTCGTCTCGCCGCGGCCGTTCCTCGTGGGCTACAAGCCCGACGGCGAGCTCCGCTACGTCGCGCGCGGCAGCGACCGCTCGGTGCGGCTCGTGGCGGTCGGGCCGGACCTCGCCGCGGCCGAGGTGAAGGGCCTCGATGCCGAACTCGTCGAGCAGCGATGGGTCTCGGTCCTCGCTCGGCAGGGCGACGGGAGCTACCACTACGAGTCGGTCCGCCGCGAGACCGGACGTGGGAAGGCGCCGCTCGCCATCGGCACGAAGGGGCTGCGGTATGCGCTCCCCACCTCCGCGCCGGGCGACTTCCTGATCGTCGTACGCGACGGCGCTCGGACCGAGCTCGCCAGGATCCCCTTCAGCGTGGCCGGGGCGGCGAACGTCGCGCCGGCGCTGGAGAAGAACGCCGAGCTCCAGGTCAAGCTGTCCAGGACGGACTGGGCGCCGGGTGAACGCATCGACCTGCAGATCACCGCGCCGTACGTGGGCGCCGGGCTCATCACGGTCGAGCGCGACCGCGTCTACGCCTGGAAGTGGTTCAAGACGACCACGACGAGCTCCGTCCAGAGCATCCAGGTCCCCGCCGGTCTCGAAGGGAACGGCTACGTGAGCGTCGCCTTCGTGCGCGCCCTCGACTCGCAGGAGATCTTCACGAGCCCTCTCAGCTACGGGGTGGCGCCCTTCTCGGTCTCCCGCGAGAGCCGGACGCTCCGGATCGACCTTTCCGCGCCGGAGCTGGCGCGCCCCGGTGAGCCTTTCAAGATTCGCTACAGCGCGCAGCGGAGCGGGAAGGCGGTGGTGTTCGCCGTGGACGAGGGCATCCTCCAGGTCGCCCGCCACGAGACGCCCGACCCGCTCGCCTACTTCTTCCAGAAGCGCGCGCTCGAGGTCCGGACGGACCAGATCCTCGACCTGATCCTCCCCGAGTTCTCGGTCGTGCAGGCGCTCTCGGCGGCGGGGGGCGACGGCCAGGCTGCCATCGCCAGGAACCTGAACCCCTTCAAGCGCAAGCGCGACCCGCCGGCGGTCTACTGGTCGGGCATCGTCGACGTGGACGACACCGAGCGTGAGCTCACCTGGACGGTCCCCGAGAGCTTCAGCGGCGCGGTCCGGGTGATGGCGGTCGCCGTCTCGCCCACCGCCCTGGGCGCCGCGGCGCGCACGTCGCTCGTCCGCGGCGACTTCGTCATCACGCCCAGCGTGCCGACGTTTGTCGCGCCCGGTGACGTCTTCGAGGTGAGCGTCGGCGTCGCCAGCAACGTCGACGGCGCCGGGCCGGACGCCCGGGTGAAGCTCGAGCTCACCGCGTCCGACCAGCTCGAGGTGCAGGACGGGGCCGAGCGGTCGCTTGCGGTGGGTCAGGGACGCGAGGCGAGCGCCACGTTCAGGCTCCGGGCGAACGGCAAGCTGGGATCGGCCGCGCTCCGCTTCGTGGCCACGCAGGGCGTCAAGCTCGCGCGCCAGTCTGTCGACCTCTCCATCCGGCCAGCGGCGCCCTTCGAGACGGTGATCCTCTCCGGCCAGGTCCGCCCCGGCCAGAAGCAGGAGCAGCCGATCGCGAGGCGTATGAGCCCGGAGTACCGGACGCTCGAGGTCTCCGCCTCGCCCCTGCCGCTGGGGCTCGCTCGTGGCCTCGTCGACTATCTCTCGAAGTACCCGTACGGCTGCACCGAGCAGCTCGTCTCTCAGGCGTTCCCGGCCATCGTGCTGCGCGGCCGACCCGAGTTCGGCTTCGGGCCGGAGAAGGTGGAGACGAACCTGGCTTCCGCCCTGCGGACGCTGCGTGCCCGCCAGAACGCCGAGGGCGCCTTCGGGATGTGGGCCGCGAACGGGTTCGTCTCGGAGTTCCAGACGATCTACGCGCTCCACTTCCTCACCGAGGCGAAGGAGCGGCAGTACCCGGTGCCGCAGGAGGTCCTCCAGCGCGGGCTGGAGTACGCCCGCGGCCTCGCGGTGAGCCGGCCGCGCTCGCTGGGTGAGGCCCGTGTCCAGGCGTACGCATTGTACGTGCTCACCCGGAACGGATTCGTGACCACGCGCGAGCTCGTCGCGCTCCGTGAGACGCTCGACAAGCGAAAGGATCAGGCCTGGCGCAGGGACCTCGTGGCGGTGCACCTGGCCGCCACGTATGCCCTGCTGAAGCAGGAAGGCGCCGCGGCGGCGCTCATCGGCGAGGTACGGCCGGGCACCCCCCAGCAGACGGACTACGGGCTGTTCTACGACGGGCTCGTCTACGACGCGCAGCTCCTGTACGTGCTCGCGCGCCACTTCCCGGACCGGCTGGCAAGGTTGCCTCCCGAGGCGATCGACGCGCTGGCCCGGCCCATCGCCGCCGGGAGCTTCAACACCCTCTCGTCCGCCTACGCGGTCCTCGCCCTCGACGCCTATGCCAGGGCGGCGGGCGCCGGGGCGGCACAGGTGGAGGCCACCCTCGCCGAGCTCGTGGCGGACGGCAAGGCCCGCCCGCTCGTGCTCCCTGGCGGGCTCTTTCCGAAGGTGACGTTCACGGCCGATGCAACCAAGCTGCGCCTGCAGAGCACCGGTGCGTTGCCGGTGTTCTGGCAGGCGACCCTCGCCGGCTTCGAGGTGGCTCTTCCTGCGGCGGAGGTGAAGAGCGAGCTGGAGGTGTTCCGCGAGCTCCAGGACGGGAGCGGCAAGGCTGTCCACGAGGCCAAGCTCGGCGCGGAGCTGGAGGTGCACGTCAAGGTCCGCTCGCTCGGCCGGTGGCTCCCCAACGTCGCGATCGTGGATCTGCTCCCGGGCGGCTTCGAGCCGGTGCTCGAGGAACGGACTCCGGTGGCGGCGCAGGAAGACGAAGGCTCCGCGGACCGGAGCCGCCCGGGGTCTCGGGTGAGCGCGGAGGCGGAGGGCGACGGCGAGGGCGGCGACGACGGGGAGGGACCGCCGCCGGAGGGGACGGTCGGACGCGAGCCTCGGAGGGCTCCGCCGGGGGCGCTCCCCATCGGCACCCCCGCGTCCACGTGGGCGCCGGAGTACGCCGACGTCCGCGAGGATCGCGTCGTCCTCTATGGACCTGTCGGACCAGGCGTGCAGGAGTTCGTGTACCGCGTGAGGGCGACGAATCGCGGCGACTTCGCCGTCCCGCCGCCCCTCGCCGAGTCGATGTACGACCGCTCGGTGAAGGGACGTGGCCTCCCGGCGCGGCTCACGGTCACGGGCAGCGACCATTGAACGCCGGGCGACACGTTCGAGTCGTCGCCGTCGCCGCAGTCGCGGCGGCGGTGGCCTGGCTGCTCGTGCCGCGGCCACCGCTCCGGGAGGGGCTCGGCTTCTCTCGCGCGGTCTTCGACCGCGATGGCCGGCTCCTGCGGCTCACGCTCGCTCCGGACGAGCGCTACCGGCTGTGGGTGCCGCTCGCGCGCATCTCCCCGCGGGTGGTAGAGGCGACGCTCCTCCAGGAGGACCGCTTCTTCCGGCTCCATCCCGGAGTGAACCCGGTCGCGCTCTCTCGGGCCGCCCTCCGTACCTACGTGAAGCGCGGCCGCCGGGTCGGGGGCTCCACCCTCACCATGCAGCTCGCCCGGATCCGGTACGGCATCGACTCGCGAACCCTGAGCGGGAAGCTCCTGCAGATCGCGCGCGCTCTGCAGCTCGAGCGACACTACTCGAAGGAGGAGCTCCTCGAGGCCTACCTGAACCTCGCACCCTACGGACGCAACGTGGAAGGCGTGGGGGCGGCGAGCCTCATCTACTTCGAGGCGGGCGCCGAGCGCCTGGCGCTCGGTGAAGCGCTCACCCTGGCGGTGATCCCGCAAAGCCCGGCGCGGCGCACGCCGGGCGATCCGAGGGAGGCGCTCGCGAGAGCTCGAGCGGGCCTCGCGCGGCGATGGCTCGCGGCTCACCCGGCCGACGGGAACGGTCGCGCGGCGCTCTCGGCACCGGTGGCCACGCGCGCGCTGGAGGCGCTCCCCTTCCTGGCCCCCCACTTCGTGGACGGCGTGCTCGCCTCGGGCAGCGACGGGACGATCGTGACCACGCTCGACCTCCATCGCCAGCGAGTCGTCGAGCGAGCATTGCGCGCCCATGTCGAGCGCAGGCGCGCCGTGGGAATCGACAACGCCGCCGCGCTGCTCATCGACCGCCGCTCGATGGACGTCCTGGCGGCGGTCGGGTCCGCGGACTTCTTCGATGCGTCCATCGAGGGGCAGGTCGACGGCACCCGCGCCAAGCGCTCTCCGGGCTCAGCGCTGAAGCCGTTCGTCTACGCGCTGGCGCTGGAGCAGGGCGTCCTGCACCCCCGCTCCGTCCTGAAGGACGCCCCGGCGCGTTTTCGCGGGTACGATCCGGAGAACTTCGACGGCCGTTTCGCGGGGCCGCTCTCGGCCACCGAGGCGCTCGTCCGCAGCCGCAACGTCCCCGCGGTCGAGGTCGCGACCCGGCTCGATCCCGGCCTGCACGCCTTCCTGTCGCGCGCCGCCATCACCGGCCTGCAGCCCGAGGCCCACTACGGTCTCGCCCTCGTCCTCGGAGGAGCCGAGGTGACGATGGAGGAGCTCGTCCGGCTCTACGCCCTGCTCGCGAATGGTGGGAGCCTTCGGCCGCTCCGGACGCGGCTGGCGAAGCCGCCGGCCCCCGGAGAGCAGCTCCTGTCGGAAGAGGCCGCATGGACGGTGCTGGACATGCTCGAGCAGAATCCGCGCCCGGGGCCCTCGGGGACGCCGGGAGCCGTCCGCGAGGCCGTCCCCGTCGCCTGGAAGACCGGGACCTCGCACGGCTACCGCGACGCGTGGGCAGTCGCCGTGACGGGACCCTACGTCCTCGCGGTCTGGGTCGGTCGCTTCGACGGGCAAGGGAACCCTGCCTTCGTCGGCCTCGAGGCGGCTGCCCCGCTGCTATTTCAGATCATCGACGCGCTCCGCGCCGAGGGTCGGCTCGAGCCCGCTCCGCGGGTGCAGCCGCCGGGTCTCACCCGGGTCGCCGTCTGTACCGTTTCCGGGAAGCTTCCTGGGCCGCACTGCGGGCACACGGAGACCACCTGGTTCCTGCCCGGCGTCTCGCCGATCGACACGTGCGACGTGCATCGCGAGGTGTACCTCGACCCCGCCGGAAGGCGCGCCTGCGGCCCGGCCCCGGGCGTCAGGCGGGCGGTGTACGAGTTCTGGCCTTCGGATCTGCTGCGGCTCTTCGCGGAGGCGGGCATTCCCCGACGCGTGCCGCCATCCGCGGCGCCAGGCTGCAGGCTCGACGATCGTGCCACGCGTGGCGCGCAGCCGAAGGTCACCTCACCGCAGGAGGGCGTGATCTACTCGCTTCGCGCTGGAAGCACCGGGCAGGAACCCATTCCACTCACGGCCGTGACGGACGCCGACGCGCGCGAACTCTTCTGGTTCATCGACGCCGAATTCGTAGGCAAGGCGAGTTGCGGCGAGCCGTTCCTGTGGCGGGCCAGGCCGGGGCGCTTCGTCGTGCGCGCTGTAGACGACCAGGGGCGCGCGGGAGCGGCCCGGGTCGAGGTGGCGGTGGTTCAGTAGGGCGCCGCTGACGGCGTCCCCGGCGCACCTGCCGCGGTCAGGCCTCGATCCCGCCGCCGACCGCGTACTGCGCGCCGGTGACGAAGCTCGACTCGGCCGAGGCGAGGAAGCCGACCACGTTCGCCACTTCCTCGGGCTTTCCGAAGCGCTTCAGCGGGATCGAGCCCAGGATGCCGGCCGCCATCCCGTCGAGCTGCTCCTTGCCGAGACCCATCTTCCCGAAGATGGGCGTCGCGATCGGCCCTGGGCTCACCGCATTCACCCGCACGCCGTCCACCGCCAGCTCCTGCGCCCACGCCCGCGTCAGCGCCAGCACCGCCGCCTTGCTGGCGGCGTACACGGACATGTTGGGAAAGGGCTGGTCCGCGACCACACTGGCCACGTTCACGATCGAGCCCCGCGACTGCCGCAGGAGTGGCAGGGCTTGGCGCGTCAGCTCGATGAGGCCGTGGACGTTCGTGTCGAAGACCTCATGCACGTGGTCGGGGCTGGCGTCAGAGAGCGGCGCCACGGGCGCGATTCCCGCGTTGTTCACGAGCACGTCGAGCCGCCCGTGCCGGAGCTTCACCTCCTCGACGGTGCGGGCTGCGTCGGCGGCCTGCGCCACGTCGGCCACCACGAAGGAGATTGCGGGGTGCTGGGCGGCCGACTCGCGCAGCGCGGCCTCGTGGCGACCGGTGATGACGACCTTGGCGCCGGCGTTCGCGAGCTGGAGCGCGACGGCGCGGCCGATGCCGGTGCTGGCACCTGTGACGAGGGCGACCTTGGACTCGAAAGTGTTCGACGTCATGACGTTGCTCCTGAGGTGGGCGCCGTGGGCGCCGAAGAGCTGCTATAGAAACCAACTAGTCGGTATGTAGGCGGAGGCTGGGAGCTTGACCCGTCCCTGTTGGGTCCTGACTACGCTCCGCGCCGCGGCCTCTTCCGCGCCGGCCGCAGCGCCTCGAGGTAGCTCCCGAGCTCCTCGTAGCTGCCGCGCAATACGGCCGGATCGCGCGCCGTCTTGGCGAGGCTGATCGCACCCTCGATCGCCGCCACCACGAAGCGCGCCACCCGCTCCGGGTCGGCGTCGGCTCGCACCGTCCCTGCTCCCTGTCCGCGCGCCAGCGCATCGCGCAGTGCGGCCACCCAGCGCACCATCACCGTCTCCAGGCGGCGGCGGAGCTCATCGTCCTGCGACGAGACCTCCTGCGCGAGGTTGTTGAGCGGGCAGCCGAAGCGCAGCACGTCGGCTGACGGCGCCTGGGCCTGGGCGCGGAGCAGTTCCCGCAGCGCGGTGATGGGGTCCTCCGTCCCGCGCAACGGCTCCACCCACTGGGCGAGCACCATGGGCGCGAGGACCTCGTCCACCAGTGCGCAGCCGAGCGCCTGCTTGCACTCGAAGTGGTGATAGAGCGCGCCCTTCGTCAGCCCGGCCCGCGCCAGGACCGCGTCGAGCGAGGTGGCGGACAGGCCCTGCTCGTAGACGGCGCGGAAAGCCGCCTTCAGGATCTGGTCACGGGTGGCGTGGGGAGAGCGGGTTGCCACGGCCCTGATCATACCGACCGGAACGTATGCGCGCACGACCCCGCTGCGTCAGGGCTCCACTCAGCGAGGTCTTCTCCGATCGGCCGCTCACGGATAGCAGCTGCTCGACTGGCGGTTCTCCCGGCGTGCGCGAGCAGGCCTGTTGGAGTCGGCCGTGGCGATGCCACGCGCGACGGAGCTCGGGCACCTGCGTGCACAAGGGCTGCTCGCGCAGCGATCGGGGGAACCTTCCGCCGCTCCGGCGCGTCTTACCGGACGAAAGGGAGGCCGAAGCGATGAAAGCGAT
>DASPZP010000297.1:0-13500 GCA_035636195.1 Anaeromyxobacteraceae bacterium | reverse complement strand
GTGTGGGGCGCCCGCTACACCGGCACCGCTCGCACCGTCGACAACTTCGTCGCCCGCCTGCGCGCCCACATCGGCGACGACGCCGAGAAGCCGCGCCACCTCGAGACGGTGCGCGGGTACGGGTACCGGTTCATGCCGTGACCCCTGCGGCGGGGGATGAACCCCCGCCCTACGGATGCATGCGGCGGTCGGACGGCGGGGGATGAACCTCCCCTACCTCAAATTCGTAGGGCGGGGGCTTGTCCCCCGCCGCCGCCTGAACAGGAGCGGCGTCACCGCCACCAGCAGCGCGAGCCCGGCGCCGGCGCCGGCGCTGGCGCAGCCGGAGCTGGGGTACGTCGCAGGCGTGCCGCCGGGCACGAAGGTGCCGCCCACGGCGACGCCGCTTCGACCGGCGTCTGCCCCGCCATCGGGGGTGCCGGCGTCGGGAGCCGACGGGTTCTGGAGAAGCGCGGCGAGCTGCGTCGCGATCGGCCCGAGCGACCGATCGGCCCCGCCCGCCTCGAAGAGCGCAGCGCCGACCACCTCGCCGTCGAGGGAGAGCTGAGCGTCGAGGAAGGTGAGGAAGGCCAGGTCGGTCGTCTTCCAGGCGCGGCCAGAGACGGGTCCGGCCTGCGTCAGGAATATCGGGATGCCTGTCAGGTTCGGGCAGCCGTCGCGAAGGGCGCGAAAGCCGAACGTCGTCGAGGTCTCCGTCGTGAGGTTCTGCGTCAACCCCGTCGAGAATGCGTGGAAGCTCCAGGCCCAGGACTTGTTGGTGCGGGCGACCATCGCTGCAGCGGTCGGGCAGAAGTCGGTGCTGGTGGTCCCCACCTTCAAGGATCCCACGATCGGCAGCTTTCCGGCGAAGCCCCCACTCCCCTGGATCTGGTCGGCGAACTCCGACCAGAACGCCGCGACGTCCGCCGGCGAGCCCGTCGGCTCGGATGGCCCCTCCACCCCGTCGAAGTTGTTCGAGCCGAGCGTGGTGAGAAGTGAGAACCAGCTGCTCAACCACTGCGCAGACGCGGTACCGGCGGTGACGCTCATCCCCGGGTCCCCGACCTGCGCCACCACCTGCGACCCGGGGCAGGCGCTCCGGAAGGCGGTCACCTGGGCGGTGGCCGTCGTGGAAGCCGTCAACGGAACCACCACCAGCCTCGGACACACCGGCGCCGTGAGCAGGAGCTGTGAGGTCGCGTCGTCGCCCTCCACGAAGACGCCGAGCTTGCTGGAGGAGACGGTCAGGGCCAGCGCGAGCAGGATGGCACTCATGCACCGAATCTATGCTCCGGGTGCGGCGCTCGCCTGCGGCATCGCGCGCTCCCTCCCGGGTTGGCCTGCCAGCCGCGTGGTCAGGAGCCAGCCGCGAGCGCCTGACGCAGCGCGCGCACCAGCGCCTCGTCCTCGGCGGGGTCTACCGCGCGCGGATCGAGGACGAGCGCGCCGTCCTCGATGCGCGCGATCACAGCCGGCTCTCCGCGCCGGAGCCGCGCCGCGACTGTGTCGGGCGAGCGCGAGGGGAGCGCGAGGACGCGCGTCGGGAGCGTCACCTCCGGCAGGGAGCCGCCGCCCACCGCGGAGACGCTCTCCTTCACCGCTGCCCCGGGCGCGAGGTCGCCCAGCGCCAGGAGCCAGCCGCGCGCCCGCGCCTCGAGCGATGCCGGTGTCTGCGCGATGGCGCGCCAGACCGGGACCTTCTCCACCGCCTCGCCGCGCTCGTAGTGCGCGAGGGTTGCGGACAGCGCCGCCAGCGTGAGCTTGTCGACGCGGAGCGCGCGCATGAGCGGGTGGCGCCTCACGCGCTCCACCGCCTCGCGGCGGCCGACCAGGATCCCGGCCTGCGGGCCGCCGAGGAGCTTGTCCCCCGAGAAGCAGACCAGGTCGGCGCCGGTCGCCACGCGCTCCTGCACGGTCGGCTCCTTGCCGAGGCCGTAGCGCTCGGTGGGGAGCAGCGTGCCCGAGCCGAGATCGTCCATCACCCACGCGCCGAGACGTCGGCCGAGCTCGACCAGCTCGGAGAGCTCGGCGTCATGGACGAAGCCCGACTGCCGGAAGTTGGAGCGGTGGACGGAGAGGAGCATGCGCGTGCGCGCGGTCGCGGCCGCCTCGAAGTCGCGCAGGTAGGTGCGGTTCGTCGAGCCCACCTCCACGAGCGCGGCGCCCGAGCGGCGCAGGACGTCGGGGATGCGGAACCCGCCGCCGATCTCGATGAGCTGGCCGCGGGAGATGATCACCTCGGGCTGGTCTCCCTCCCCCCTGTCAGGGGGGAGGGCTGGGGTGGGGGGGCGAGGACCGAAGCACAGCGCCGCCAGCGCCACCAGCACCGACGAGGCGTTGTTGTTCACCACCACCGCCGCTTCGGCGCCGGTGAGGCGGCACAGGGCGGCCGCGGCGTGGCCGTACCGATCGCCGCGCTCGCCGGCCTCCAGGTCGTACTCGAGGTTCGAGTAACCCTCACCCACCTCGCGTATGGCGGCGAGCGCGTCCTCGGAGAGGGGCGCCCGCCCGAGGTTGGTGTGGATGACGACCCCGGTGGCGTTCACCACCCGCCGCAAGGAAGCCCGGGCGCCGGTCGCGAGCCTCCCGAGGAGCGCCGCCTCGAGGTCGGCCGGCGGGGGGCAGGGCTCGCCGGCGAGCACGCGCGCCCGGACCTCGTCCAGCACGGCCCGGACGGCCTCCATCACCGCGGTATGGCCCAGCCGCGCCACCAGCCCCACCCGCTCGGCCGCGCCGAGCAGCAGGTCGGCCTTGGGGAGCTTCCGCACCTCTGCTGCGGAGCGGCCGGCGAGGTCCTTGTCCGGGGTCATGTCCTGTCGCATAGCACGCACCGCCCCGCCGATCTGCTTTGCACGCTCAGTCCCGCGACAAACGGGGTTGCCGGATTTCTCGAGGCAGGGTAATCCTTCCGCCCACCTTATGCTCACATCCATGGGTGACCTGGCTGCAGCGCAGTCTTACCTGTGGCTGATCGTCGTGCTGCCGCTCCTGGGCGCCGCGGTGAACGGCCTCATCGGCCGCCGCCTCGGCAAGGCCAACGTCGCCGTCATCGCCATCGGCGTGATGGTGGCCGCCTTCGTGCTCTCGGTGATCGCCTTCTCGTGGGCGCTCGCCGGCGAGACGCTCCACTTCAAGGGGGGGACCTGGTTCCGCGTCCCGGGCCCCGACGGCCGCGCCCTCATCGACGTGTCGTGGGGCTTCTTCGTCGATCGGCTCTCCGGGACGCTCGCGCTCATCGTCACCGGCGTCGGCTCGCTCATCCACGTCTACGCGGCCTCGTACATGTCGCACGAGGACGACTTCGGGTACGCCCGCTTCTTCACGTACCTGAACCTGTTCGTGGCCGCGATGATGACGCTCGTCCTGGGCGACAGCCTGGTCCTCACCTTCGTCGGGTGGGAGGGCGTCGGCCTGTGCAGCTACCTGCTCATCGGCTTCTGGTACAGCGATCAGCAGAAGGCCTACTGCGGGCGGAAGGCGTTCGTCACGAACCGCATCGGCGACTTCGGCTTCCTCATCGGCCTCTTCGCGCTGCTCGCGGTCTTCGGCACGGTCGAGTACGGGGCCATGTCGCACGCCGTGCACGGCGCCTCGGCCGAGACGGTGCTCGGGGCGGGCGTCTTCTCCGGGAAGACCCTCGGCTGGGCGCTCACCTTCGCCACCCTCGGCCTCTTCGTGGGCTGCGCCGGCAAGAGCGCGCAGCTCCCGCTCTACGTCTGGCTGCCCGACGCCATGGCCGGCCCGACGCCGGTCTCCGCCCTCATCCACGCCGCCACCATGGTGACGGCCGGCGTCTACCTGGTCGCGCGGACGAGCTTCCTCTTCGCGCTGGCTCCCGCCTCGATGGCGGTGGTGACGATGATCGGCGCGCTGACGGCGGTGGTGGCGGCCGCCATCGCCTTCGCGCAGAACGACATCAAGAAGGTGCTCGCCTACTCCACCGTGAGCCAGCTCGGCTTCATGTTCATCGGCGTCGGAGCGGGCGTCTACTTCGCGGGCGTGATGCACCTCGTGACCCACGCCTTCTTCAAGGCCTGCCTCTTCCTCGGCGCAGGCTCGGTCATGCACGGCATGCACGAGGACACCGACATCCGGAACATGGGCGGCCTGTGGTCGAAGATGCCGCACACGGCGAAGACCTTCGGCATCGCCACGCTCGCCATCACCGGCATCGTCCCGCTCTCCGGCTTCTTCTCCAAGGACGCCATCCTGGCGGGCGCGCTCTTCAGCGAGAACCACGCCTACCCGTGGGTCGGCAAGGCGGCCTACGTCCTCGGCACCCTCGCCGCGGCCGGCACCGCCTTCTACATGGTGCGCTGCTTCGCGCTCACCTTCGCCGGGAAGGCGCGCACCGAGGCGGCGAAGCACGCCCACGAGTCGTCGTCGCTCATGACCATCCCGCTGTGGGTGCTGGCCGCCCTGTCGGTGGTGGCGCTCGTGCTCGGGCTGCCGGAGTTCGAGGTGTTCGGCCCCTTGGGCGAGGTCTTCGGCAAGTTCATGCACCCGGTCTTCGCGCAGGCGGGCGAGATCCTGGGCGAGCACGAGCACGTGGTGCTGTGGCCGTTCCTCGTCGCCTGGGGCATCGCGGTGGCGATGGGCTGGCTCGCCTGGCAGATGTACGCCGGCGCCTGGCGCGGCGTGCCCGAGCGCCTCACCCGCGCGCTGCCCGGGCTGTACCGCTTCACGCTCGACAAGTTCCGGGTCGACGAGCTGTACGACGTCTTCCCCATCGGCTTCGTGCGCGGGCTCGCCTGGTGGCTGTGGCGGCTCGTCGACGCCTTCGCCATCGACGGCGTGCTGGTGAACGGGGTGGCGCGCTTCTGCGGCTCCCTCGCCCGCGCCTTCCGCGTGTTCCAGAACGGGGACGCGCAGCGCTACGCAGCGGTCATCGCCATCGCGGCGGCCGTCATCCTCTGGACCGTCGTCGGCGTGGGAGGGCACTAGCCGTGTCCCAGGCGAACCTGCTCACCATCGTCGTCTTCCTGCCGCTGGCCGGCGCCGTGGCGGCGGCCTTCTTCCCGCCCGCCGAGCCGAAGCAGCACAAGGCGCTCGCGCTCATCGTCACCGTCGCCACCTTCCTCGCCTCGCTCGGCCTCTGGTTCGGCTTCGACGCCGCCCCCGGCGCGCGCGAGTTCCAGTTCGAGGTCCAGGCCCCCTGGATCCCGAGCCTCGGCATCGGCTTCCACCTGGGGCTCGACGGGGTGGCGCTCCTGCTCGTCATGCTGACGACGGCGCTCACGCCCATCGTGGTGCTCTCGTCCTGGAACGCCGTCCACGAGCGGGTCAAGGAGTTCATGATCGCGATGCTCGTCCTCGAGACCGCGATGCTCGGCTCCTTCGCCGCCCTGGACCTCATCCTCTTCTACGTCTTCTGGGAGGCGGTGCTCGTCCCGATGTACCTGCTCATCGGGATCTGGGGCTCGGAGAACCGGCTCTACGCGACGGTGAAGTTCTTCGTCTTCACCTTCGTGGCGAGCGTGCTCATGCTGGTCGCCATCATCTACGTCGGCGCCAAGGCGGGCGGCACCTTCGACTACGTGCAGGTGCGGCAGGTCCTTCAGGTTTCGGGGCCGGCGCAGCGCTGGCTCTTCCTCGCCTTCGCGGTCGCCTTCGCGGTCAAGGTGCCGATGTTCCCGCTCCACACCTGGCTGCCCGACGCGCACACCGAGGCGCCCACCGCCGGCTCGGTCATCCTGGCGGGCGTGCTCCTCAAGATGGGCACCTTCGGCTTCTTCCGCTACGCGCTGCCGCTCTTCCCCGAGGCGACCCTCCACTACCGGACCGCCATCGCGGCGCTGGCGGTCATCGGCATCGTCTACGGCGCGCTCATGTGCCTCGTGCAGAAGGACATGAAGCGGCTCGTCGCCTACTCGTCCGTCTCGCACATGGGCTTCGTCATGCTGGGTCTCATGGCGCTCACCGCCGAGGGGCTCACAGGCGGCGTGTACCAGATGCTGAACCACGGCGTGTCGACCGGCGCGCTCTTCCTCCTCGTCGGCATGCTCTACGAGCGGCGCCACACGCGCGCCATCGCCGAGTACGGCGGGGTGGCGAAGCGGGTGCCGTGGATCGCGGCGGTCTTCGTCGTCGTGACGCTCTCGTCGATCGGGCTGCCGGGCACGAACGGGTTCGTGGGCGAGTTCCTCATCCTGTCGGGCACCTGGCTCGCGAAGCTGGCCCACTCGCCCTGGTTCTCGGCCGTGGGCGCCACGGGCGTCATCCTGGGGGCGGTCTACATGCTGCTCCTCGTGGAGCGCGTCTTCTTCGGCCCGCTCCAGAACAAGAAGAACGCCGGCCTGCTCGACCTGTCGTTGCGCGAGTGGGTGGTGATCGCGCCGCTCCTCGTGCTCATCGGCGTGATGGGCCTCATGCCCCAGCCGTTCCTCGATCCGGCCCGCCAGCCGGTGGACCGCCTCCTCTCGCGCTTCGCCCAGGTGGAGCGCCGCCTTCAGGAGTCGGACCCGGCCCGCCCGCCGACCACCGGCACGCAGCCTCCCGCCCTGGCGGGGAGGGAGTGACATGACCGGCATCATCGTCTCGCCCGCCGACGTCACCTCCATGCTCCCCGTCGCCATCCTGGTGGCGGGCGCGCTGGTGCTCCTCATGACGGAGGTGTTCCTCACGTCCGGGCGGCGCGGCTACATGGCCGGGCTGACGGTGGTGACGGCCGTTCTGGCGGCGCTGGCGGCGCTCGCGACCCCGCCCGCCGGCCGCGTCTTCGGTGGGATGGCGGTGGTGGACGCCTTCTCCACCTTCGTCACGGTCATCGTCTGCGGCGGCCTCGCGCTGTCGGCCCTGGTCGGCGCGCCCTGGCTCCACGCCCGCGGCGCCGAGCGCGGCGAGTTCTACGCGCTCTCGCTGTTCGCGACCTCGGGCATGGTGCTCCTCGGCAGCGCCGCCGACCTGCTCGTCGCGTTCATCGCCATCGAGGTGATGAGCCTCGCGACCTATGCCCTCGCGGCCTGGATGCGCCGCGGCCGGAAGCCCGCCGAGGCGGCCTTCAAGTACTTCCTCCTCGGCGCCTTCTCGTCGGCGCTGCTCCTCTACGGCGCCGCGCTCGTGTACGGCGCGACCGGCTCGACCTTGTTCGCAGACCTCTCTCGCGCCTCGGGCTCGCTCCTCTTCTGCGGCGTGGCCCTGGTGGGCGCGGGCCTCGCCTTCAAGATCGCGGCGGTGCCCTTCCACCTCTGGACCCCCGACGTCTACGAGGGCGCCCCCACCCCGGTGACGGCCTTCATGGCGGCGGGCGTCAAGACGGCGGCCTTCGCGGTGCTGACGCGGGTCGCCCTGGCGGTCTGGGCAGGGGCGGGCGCGTCGAGCACGTCCTTCGGCGCCGTCATCGCCTGGCTCGCCATCCTCACCATGCTGTTCGGGAACCTGCTCGCCATCCCGCAGCGCAGCGTGAAGCGCATGCTGGCGTACTCGTCCATCGCGCACGCGGGGTACCTGCTGGTCGGCGTCGTCTCGGCCGCCGCCGTCGGCGGGCGGGAGAGCGCCCTCTCGGGCCTGCTCTTCTATCTGGCCGCGTATACGGCGACGGTCATCGGCGCCTTCGCGGTGGTGGGCGCCCTCGAGCGGCGCGACGATGCCGCCGGGCGCGAGGCTGCCGATGCCTGGGACCTCTCGCGGCTCTCCGGCCTCGCCCGGCGGCGGCCGGGCCTCGCCTTCGCGATGGCGATCTTCATGCTGTCGCTCGCCGGCGTGCCGCCCACCGCTGGCTTCATCGGGAAGCTCCTCATCTTCAAGGCTGCCATCAACGCGCAGGCCTACCCGCTCGCCGTGATCGGCGTCCTCACCAGCGCGCTCGGCGCCTACTACTATCTGCGGGTGGTGGTGTTCATGTACATGCGCGCCCCCGAGGCCGGCGAGGAGGGCGCGCTCACCCTCGGCCCCGCGCTGTCGGTCGCCCTGGCGCTCTCCGCCGCGGCCGTGGTGGTCCTCGGCGTCGGCCCCGGCCCCATCGCCGAGCTGGCCCGCGCCGCGTCGGTCATCGGGCAGTAGGCCTCCTCGGCAAGTCCATCCCCCTTACTGCCTGCCCCAACCGCCGGCTGGGCTCGGGGGTGGGCTTGCCGGCGGTGCTCGGCAATGACCTTCCGGGCGCCGTAGGTCGGGACGGCGGCGAAGCGCGCGACCCCGCAGCACGCGCAGGCGTGCCGCGCGCGAACGTTCTCGCGTTCGGTGGGCGTCACCCCGCGGCACTGCGCGTGCACGCGGCTGCCGCACTGACGGCCGTGTCCGCACGCAGGTCCGGCCTCCGCTCCGGCGGCAAGCCCACCCCCGCGCCTCGGTCGGTGCGGCGTCGTAGGGTGCAGAGCCGTCAAGTCGCCGATGGGTGAAGTACATGGTGTACTGCAGCTTCCCACCAAGCGAGAAGGCCGAGCGCCGGTCCATGACCATCCGCCTCGTCACCATGAACGACACTGACGCCCTCGTCACTTTCTGGCGATTGGTGTTCCCCGAGTATGGCGACCCCACACGACCACACCGCGACCCGCGCGCTAATGTGGAGCGGAAGCTGGCCTTCGGGGATGGGCTCTTCTGGCTGGCCGAGCTGGAGGGCCGCATCGTCGGCACGATCATGGCGGGCTATGACGGCCACCGAGGCTGGATCTACTCACTCGGCGTCCATCCGGAGGTGCGCCGTTCCGGTGCAGGCCGAGCGCTGCTGGCCCAGGCTGAGCGGGCGCTGTCGGCGCTGGGCTGCCCCAAGGTGAATCTCCAGGTGTTCTCGGGCAACATCGGGGCACAGGGTTTCTGGCGCAGCGTCGGCTACGAACAGGACGAGGTGGTCAGCTTTGGGAAGCATCTCAGATGACCGCTTCAGCTGTTGATGTCGCGATCACGCATGCAGCGGGCGGAGGATGGCCCCGCGCCCCGGATCCACCAGCGCTTCACCTCCCTGGTAGGCTCTACGACATGATCGTTCGTCACTGGCGCGGTTGGACGAAGCTCGAGAACGCGGACGCCTACCAGCGACTGCTCCAGGAGAAGGTTCTTCCGGGCTTGAAGGGCATCGATGGGTACCGCGGCGGCTACGTGCTCCGCCACGATGGGCCAGACGAGGCCGAGTTCGTGGTCATTAACTTCTTCGACTCGCTCGACGCCGTCCGGCGATTCGCAGGTCCCGACTACGCGGTACCGGTGTTCGAGCCGGAAGCCAGGTTGCTCCTCAGCAAGGTCGAGCCGATCGCCATGCACTACGAGGTGAGGGCGAGCACGGTCCAGCTCTAAGGATGCTCCGGACCTGTCGCTCGGCGACAGCCGCGAACTCGACGTCGTAGATCTTCACCGGTTGCCGTCGAGATCCCTGAGCACGTCTGCAGCGGGGCGCACCCGACCCGCGAGGACGTCGTCCTCGGATTCCGACAGCGCAGCGTGCAGGCGGCGGCGAGCCTCATCGTCGAGGTCGTCGCCCCCCACCGCGATGACGTCGACCTCCGTGCCGTCTGGCAGATCAGTAGGCTCGTAGAGTGTCAATCGGCCGCGAGCTCGCGCTTTCACCTGAAGAACGTAGCGCGCCGCCGCGCCGGCGGCAACGCGGACGCAACCAGGACCACCCGTGGAATCCGCCCCTCTCCCCGACTCTCTCCCCGCTGCGCGGGCGAGGGAGTACGCCATCCGACCGCGACCGCGACCGCGACCGCGACCGACTACGACTGCGACCGCGACGCCCGCACGTTCGGCGCCGCATGCAGCGGGCGGCGGGGTGGCCCTGCGCCGGAGCGCAGCCCGACCTGCGGGCGGACACGATCGACAGTACTCCAGCCGGCTGCACGGCCAGTGCCGCGCGGGATCGAGCGGGCGCGCGGTGCCGCCGTCTCGCGGCACGCCGGGCCGTGCTCCGGCCACGCGCGCTTCGGGGACGACCGTCAGGGCAACTCCGGAAGGTCGTTTGCGAGCACCGCCGCAGGGTCGCCCCGACGAACGCCGGCTCGGGGCCGATGGGGCGAAGGGTGAGGCCAAACGATCGCGCGTGGTGACCGCGACCCCCTCACCCAGCCCTCTCCCCCGTCGGTGGAGAGGGAGGTTCGACCCCGACCTCGACCGCGACCCCCGACCGCGACCTCGACCGACCGCGACCGTTACCCCGCCGTCACGTCCCGCGCCCGGATCCCCAGCGCCTTCATCTTCCGCCAGAGCGTCGTCGACGACACCCCCAGCTCCCGCGCCACCTTGCCGAGGTCGCCGGCGCAGCGGAGGAGGGCGGCCTCGATGGTGCGGCGCTCGGCGTGCTCCACCGCCTCGCCGAGCGTCTGCGGGGCGCAGGCACCGGCCGCCTCGGACCCCGCCTCGAAGCGGATGTCGCGCTCGGACAGGATAGCCTCCGGCGAGAGCGCCGCCGCCTGCTCGATCATGTTCTGCAGCTCGCGCACGTTCCCCGGCCAATCGTAGTCGACCAGCTTCTGCAGCGCCGCCGGCGAGAGCGACCGCCGCTCCCCGGTGCGCTCGGCGTACCGCTCGAGGAAGTGCTGCGCCAGGAGCGGCACGTCCTCGCGGCGTTCGCGGAGCGGCGGGATACGGAGCGGCACCACGTTCAGCCGGTAGAAGAGGTCCTCGCGGAAGCGCTTCTCCGCCACCGCCGCCTTGAGGTTCTGGTTCGTGGCGGCGATGACGCGGACGTCCACCTTCACCGGGAGCGATTCACCGACGCGCCGGATCTCGCCCTCCTGGATCGCGCGCAGCAGCTTCGCCTGCGAGCCGGGCGCCGTCTCGCCGATCTCGTCGACGAAGAGCGTGCCGCCGCTCGCCTCCTCGAACAGGCCGCGCCGGGCGCGGGTGGCGCCGGTGAAGGCGCCGCGAGCGTGGCCGAACAGCTCCGACTCGAGCAGGGTCTCGGTGATGGCGGCGCAGTTCACCGGCACGAAGGGCTTGTCGGCGCGGCGCGACGCCGCGTGCAGCGCACGGGCGATGAGCTCCTTCCCGGTGCCCGATTCGCCCGAGACGAGCACGGTCGCCTCGGTGGGCGCGACGCGCAAGACCCGGTCGAGCAGCTCGCGCAGCGCCGCCGAGCGGCCCACGATGTGCGCGAGACCGTAGCGCGCCTGGAAGTCGCGCCGGAGCAGGCTCACCTCGCCGAGCAGTCGGCGCTTCTCGACCGCCTTCGCCATCCGCAGGAGGAGCTCGTCCTCCTGGAACGGCTTCGCGAGATAGTCATAGGCGCCGCGGCGGATGGCCTCGACCGCCGACTCGATGGTGCCGTAGGCGGTCATGACGATGACCTGCGTGTTCGGCGCCGCCTCCAGGGTAGCCCGCAGGACCTCCATCCCATCCACCGCGCCCATGCGGACGTCGGTGAGCACCACGTCGAACGACTCCGCCGCGACGCGCCGGATGGCCGCCGCGCCGTCCTCCGCCTCCACCACCGCGTAGCCCGCCTGGCGCAGCACGAGGGCGGTGGTGGTCCGCATGTTGCGCTGGTCGTCGACGACGAGCACCTTGAACGCGCCGGCGTTGGCCGGAGCGAGCGCGGCCGCTCTCTCGCCCGCTACGGACGGTGCCTCGCTCATCGCTTCACCCTCGGCTGGACCGGGAGCGCCACCGGCCACGCCTCCCGGGGCGCGAGCGGCAGGCGCAGCTCGAAGACGGTACCGCCTCCTGCGCCGGGGCGCACCTCGATCCCGCCGTGGTGGTCGTCCACGATGCGCTTCACCACCGCCAACCCGAGGCCGCTGCCCGTGGCGCGGGTGGTGAAGAAGGGCTCGAAGATGCGGTGCCGCACCTCGTCCGGGATGCCGCTCCCGGTGTCGCCCAGCTGCAGCACCACCAGCGCGCCGTCCGCCTTTGCCCGGACGGTCAGGGTGCCGCCGTCGGGCATGGCCTGGGCCGCGTTCACCACCAGGTTCACGATGGCCTGCCGCAGCAGGTGGGAATCCATGGGCACCGGCGGCAGCGAATCCGGCACCTCCCGCACCACCAGCACCTTCCGCCCGATCCCGGAAAGCGCGGCCGCCACGGCATCGTCCACCACCGGCAGGAGCGGCTCGGGGTGGAGCGTCGGGCGCGACGGGCGGGCGAAGTCGAGCAGATCGCCCACCATGCGGTTGAGCCGCTCGGCCTCCTCGCCCACGATGTCGAGCAGCATGCGGGCGTCGCCGGCCGGCGGGGCGACGAGCCGGCGCAGCGCGCCGAGCGAGTTGAAGATCACGCCGAGGGGGTTGCGGACCTCGTGCGCCACCACCGCCGCCAGCTCGCCCAGCGCCGCCAGCCGCTCCTGACGGACCAGCTGGTCCTGCGCCCGCGCCAGGTCGGCGTAGGAGCGGCGCAGGTCCTCGTACAGCCGGGCGTTCTCCACCGCCACCGCCAGCTGGTTGGCGATGCCGGTCGCCCGCTCCACCTCCGCCGGCGAGAAGCGGCGCGGGGCGCGCGTCTCCGCGATGAGCGCGACGCCGATGGGCCGCTCGCGCACCACGAGCGGCAGCCCCAGGTAAGCGCGCCCCCCGCTGAGCTGCTTCAGCGCGGGGTCGATGCGAGCGTCGTTGACCACGTCCTCGACCGTGATCGGCGCCTGCGTCTCGAAGACGAGCCGCGAGATGCTGGCCTGATCGCGCAGCGCGATGGCGTGTCCCAGCAGGCCGCGGTGCGCGCCGGTGGCGGCGCGGATGACGATGTGATCGCCGCTCCGGTCGGCGAGGAGCAGGTAGCCGTCCGGCGCGTCCACGATGCGGGCCAGGTTGCGCACGCCGGCGTCGAGCACCTGATCGAGCTCGAGGGTGGCGACGAGGGAGCGCCCCACCTCGTTCACGAGCGAGAGCTCCTCCACCCGGCGGCGCGTCTCGGCATAGAGCTCCGCGTTCTCGAGCCCGACGGCAGCGTTCTCCACCGCCACGCCGAGCTGCACACCCACAGCCGAGAGGAGCGCCAGGTCGGCCTCGGTGAACGGCTCCGGGCGGCGCCGGCCCAGGACGAAGGCCCCCAGCACGCGGTCCTTGGCGAGGAGGGGCACCCCCACCGCGACCTGAAGCGCCTCTTCGTGCATGCAAGCCTGTCGCTCGTCGTGTGGTCCCAGCGACGAATAGTGCATGGTCTTCCCGCACGCCGCGGCCTGCCCGGCGGGGCCGACGCCGAGCGGGAGCCGCGCGGTCTGGGCCGCCGTTTCGGGCGTCACGCCCAGGCAGGCGGTCTGGATGAGCTCGCCACCCTGCAGGACGTAGGCGGCGGCGCAGTCGGCGTGGAAGGTGATCGAGGTGCGGCGCAACGCGTTCTCGAGGAGCAGCGTCGGGTCGAGGGCCGTCGTGGCCACCGCCAGCTCGTTGAGGAGCGTCAGCTCGGCCACGCGCCCGCGCAGGTCGCCGACCAGCCGGTGCGTCTGGACCGCCGAGGCGAAGTGGGCGCCCATGGCCTGGAGCAGATCGGTCCGGCAGGCGGGCACGTCGCGCCGTGTGGAGAAGCCGACCGTGAGGACGCCCACCACCGTGTTGCGGAAGCGCGCCGGCGCGCTCGCCACCGTGGCGAGCCGGAAGGGGGCGAGGAGCTCCTGCAGGGCCGGCGGGAGCTCGTCCACTTGCCGTACCCGCGTCGCGC
>DASPZP010000296.1:0-16209 GCA_035636195.1 Anaeromyxobacteraceae bacterium | reverse complement strand
GGCACCGGCATCGGCATGTCGATCGCGGCCAACAAGGTGAAGGGCGTGCGTGCCGCGCACTGCGGCTGCGAGCTCGACGCGCGCATGGCGCGGGCGCACAACGACGCGAACGTGCTCTGCCTGGGCGAGCGGGTCCACGGGCTCGGGCTGGGCGCCGCCATCGTGGGCGCCTTCCTCGCCCAGCCGTTCGAGGGCGGCCGGCACCAGCGGCGCGTCGACAAGATCGCCGCGCTGGAAAAGTGAGGGCGGCGGCGGTATTCATCCTCCCTCCCGAGGAGCCCGCCATGATGCCGACCCAGCGCCTCTCCGAGGCCGATCCCGCCACCTTCCGCCTCATCCGCGACGAGACGCGCCGTCAGGCCGAGGGCCTCGAGCTCATCGCGAGCGAGAACTTCGTCTCGCCGGCGGTGCTGGAGGCGCTCGGCTCGAGCCTCACCAACAAGTACGCCGAGGGCTACCCGGGCAAGCGCTATTACGGCGGGTGCGAGGTAGTGGACCAGGTGGAGCAGCTCGCCATCGACCGGGCGAAGCAGCTCTTCGGCGCCGACCACGCGAACGTGCAGCCGCACTCCGGGTCGCAAGCCAACATGGCGGCCTACTTCGCGCTGGCGCAGCCGGGCGACACGTTGCTCGCCATGAGCCTCAACTTCGGGGGCCACCTCACCCACGGCTCCCCGGTGAACTTCTCCGGCAAGCTCTTCAAGATCGTGCCCTACGGGCTGAAGCAGGGCGACGAGACCATCGACATGGACGAGGTGGCGCGGCTGGCGAAGGAGCACCGGCCGAAGGTCGTCGTCGTCGGCGCGAGCGCCTACCCCCGCACGCTCCACTTCGATCGCTTCGCCGAGATCGCGAGGAGCGTCGGGGCGGCCATGGTGGTGGACATGGCGCACATCGCCGGCCTGGTCGCCGCCGGCCTGCACCCGTCGCCGGTGCCGTACTCCGAGATCGTCACCACCACCACCCACAAGACGCTGCGCGGCCCGCGCGGCGGCATGATCCTGTGCCGCGAGCAGTTCGCGAAGACGCTCAACAGCCAGATCTTCCCCGGCATCCAGGGCGGCCCGCTCGAGCACGTCATCGCCGCCAAGGCGGTCGCCTTCGGCGAGGCGCTCCGGCCGGACTTCAAGGAATACCAGCGCCGGATCGTGGAGAACGCCCAGGCGCTCGCCGAGGGCCTCGTCAGCGCCGGGCTCCGGCTCGTCTCGGGCGGCACCGACAACCACCTCATGCTGGTGGACCTCCGGCCAAAGAAGCTCACCGGCAAGGTCGCCGAGGAGGCCCTCGGCAAGGCCGGCATCACCGTCAACAAGAACATGATCCCGTGGGACCCCGAGAAGCCGATGACCACCTCCGGCATCCGGGTCGGCACGCCCGCCCTCACCACCCGCGGCATGCGGGCGACGGAGATGCGGCGGGTGGCGGCCCTCATCGGCCAGGCGCTCGACGCCCCCGGCGACGAGGCGGTGCTCGGCCGCGTGCGCGGGGCCGTGAAGGAGCTCTGCGGGCAGTTCCCGATGTACCAGGGGATGTACTGAGCCGCTCCGGCGGACCTCCTCGCCATGCGCTGTCCCTACTGTGCCCACCTCGAGGATCGCGTCGTCGATTCGCGCGAGGCGCAGGAGGGGCAGGCCACGCGCCGCCGGCGGGAGTGCCTCGGCTGCGCCCGCCGCTACACCACCT
Source organism: Anaeromyxobacteraceae bacterium (assembly GCA_035636195.1). Classification (GTDB taxonomy): domain Bacteria; phylum Myxococcota; class Myxococcia; order Myxococcales; family Anaeromyxobacteraceae; genus Anaeromyxobacter_A. The sequence goes on along the minus strand of DASPZP010000296.1, from coordinate 14,526 downwards.
ACGAGCGGGTGGAGGACGTGCTGCCGCTCGTGGTGAAGAAGGACGGTCGCCGCGAGACGTTCGACCGCCGCAAGATCGTGGAGGGGCTCCTGCGCGCCTGCCAGAAGCGGCCGGTCTCGCGCGAGCAGATCGACGACCTCGTCTCGGCGGTCGAGCGGCGCGTCCAGGAGCTGGGGGAGCGCGAGGTGCCGAGCCACGTGGTGGGCGAGGCGGTGATGGAGAAGCTGCGAGCGCTCGATCCGGTCGCCTACGTCCGGTTCGCCTCCGTCTATCGAGCCTTCGAGGACCTGGGCGAGTTCATGAGCGAGCTCGAAGGTCTCGGACGCGGTCCGGGCCCTGGAAAGACATGAGGGCGCGCGAGCCCGAGCGCTTCATGCGCCTCGCGCTGCGCGAGGCCGAGAAGGGGCTCGGCCGGACCAGCCCCAACCCGGTCGTGGGCGCGGTGGTGGTCCGGGCCGGCCGGGTGGTCGGCCGCGGACATCACGCGCGCGCCGGCGGTCCCCACGGCGAGGTGGAGGCCCTCCGCGACGCGGGGATCAGGGCCCGGGGCGCCGATCTCTACACCACCCTCGAGCCGTGCGATCACTGGGGGAAGACCCCGCCCTGCAGCCTCGCCATCCTGGAGGCCGGCGTGCGGCGCGTGCTCGTCGGCTCGCGCGACCCGAACCCGGTCGTGAAGGGGCGCGGCCTGGCACGCCTGCGCCGGGCCGGCGTGGAGGTGGTGACCGGCGTCCTGCGCGAGGCCTGCGACGCCCTGAACGCGCCCTGGTTCCGCTACATCACGAGCGGCCGGCCCTACGTGACGCTCAAGGCGGCCATCACCCTCGACGGCAAGATCGCGACGGCGAGCGGTGATTCACGGTGGGTGACAGGCGTGGCGGCGCGGCGCGAGGTGCACCGCCTGCGCGACCAGGTCGACGCGGTCCTCGTCGGAGCTGGCACGGCTCGCGCCGACGATCCGCGCCTCACCGCCCGCCTGCCTGGCGGCGGCGGGCGCGACCCGCTGCGGGTGGTGCTGGACAGCCGCCTCGGGCTCCCGCCGACGTTGCGGATGTTCACGGTCCGCTCCCCCGCGCCGGCGCTCGTGGCCACCCTCGCGCCGGAAGGCGAGGACCGGCCGCGCGGCCGGCCTGGGGTGGAGGTGATCCGTTGCCGCGCGCGGGCCGGCCGGGTCGATCTCGAGGATCTCCTGCGCCGCCTCGCCGGCCGGGGGGTGGCGCACCTCCTCGTCGAGGGCGGCGCCGAGGTGCACGCCGCCTTCCTCGCGGCGCGCCTCGTCGACCGGGTCCTCCTGCACGTGGCGCCCAAGCTCCTGGGCGGCGGCAAGGACTGGCTCGGCGGCGCCGGGCCGCTGCGCATGGCCGACGCGCTGCCGCTGCGGGGGCTCTCGGTGCGCTGGCTGGGCGAGGATCTCATCCTCTCCGGCGAGCCGGCCTGGCCGGCGGCCGCGCGCGCGCGCCGGACCGCGCCGGCCTCGGGGACCCGCCGTCGAGCCCGCTGAGGTCGATGGCCCGCGCGCGCTCACCGGGCACGCGCACCACGAGCAGGCCGTCGCGTGCTCGCATCACCACCTGCTGCTGCGTCTCGGCGCGGACCGCCGGCGCGAGCAGGCGCAGCGCCGCGCCGGCGTCTGCCGGGGCCGTGTGCGCGAGCCCGCGCTCGAGGACGGCGAGCCGCCCCGCCGAGCCGCCCCTGTCGTAGTCGATGCTCGCGCCCGCCAGGCCGGGCGCCTGGTAGTGGTTGGCGAGGCAGAGGGCGCCCCCGCGTGGACGGCGGAGCTCTGCGCCATCGGCGGTCCGCTCCAGCACCACCGCCTCCCCGCGGCGCGGCCCGGCCACCGCGAGGAGGACCGGTGCGAGGAGTGGCACCTGACGCAGCCGCTCGGTGGCGTCGGCGAAGGTGCGGGCGTGGTCGAGCACGTCGCGCACCGCCCATGGGACGGGCAGGGCGCCCCGCGCCGCGCGGGCGAGGAGCCGTCCCAGCCCCCCGCGGCGGTGGCGGACGAAGTTCACGCTCACGGTGAACCGGCCCGGCGCGGCGGCGGTCAGCGCTCCCACCAGGCCGGGCCAGCCCACCACCGCGTACCCACCGGCAGGGGCCCCGTGCACGCGCAGGACCGAGCCGTGGCGGCGGAGCAGCGCGCCCGGGAACGGCCAGTCGAGGTTCCGGGCGTGGAGTGGGCCGCCCCGGCCGTCCTGCACGAAGGTGGAGCAGCCCAGCGTGCCGAGGTCGTAGGCGAGGTTCGCCAGGAGCAGCTCGGCCGGGCGCTGCCCGGCGGCGGACGCGAGCACATCGAGCTCCGCGCCGTGGCGGCGCCCGTGCCAGCGGTGCAAGAGGTCGAGGATCGCCCGTAGCCCGGCGAGCGTCGCCGGGCCGGCGCACCCGAGCCGCGCGTCGGCCCTGGCGCGCGCCTGGGCGTCGAAGGCGGCGAGGAGGGCGCCGAGGCCGGCAATCTGCGTCACGAAGGCGGCGGCCCAGCCGCCCGGCGCGGAGGCCTCCACGTCGAGGAGCGTGAACGGCACGGTGACACCATCTCACGCCGCGGGCTCTGCACGCGCGCGAACACCCCGGATCACCTTGGCCTTTCCCGGGGTACCGACTAGGATTCCAGCCCCGATGTTCACCGGACTCATCTCTGATACGGCGGCGGTCGAGCGCATGACGCCCCGGCAGGGCGGCGCCCGTCTCACGCTCCGTCCGCGCACCATGGATGTCGAAACCTTCGCCCTCGGCGAGAGCATCGCCTGCTCGGGCTGCTGCCTGACCGTGGCCGAGCGCGGCGGCGGGCTCGTCTCCTTCGACGCCGTCCCCGAGACGCTCGCTCGCACCACCCTCGGCGCCTGGCGACCGGGCACGCTCGTGAACCTGGAGCGCGCCCTCGCGCTGGGCGACCGCCTCGGCGGCCACCTCGTGGCCGGACACGTCGATGTCGTCGGCGAGGTCGTGGCCCGCGTCCCGGAAGGCCAGGGGGTGCGGCTCACCGTGAGCCTCCCTGCCGCCATCGCTCCGCTCGTGGCCGAGAAGGGCTCGGTGGCGGTGGACGGCGTCTCGCTCACCGTCGCGCGCGCGCTGCGCGACCGCTTCGAGCTGGCGCTCATCCCCGAGACGCTCACCCGCACCACCCTCGGCGCGGCTGCCCCCGGGACGCGGGTGAACCTGGAGGCCGACGTGGTCGCGCGGCACGTGGCACGCCTGGTGGAGCTCGGCGCGGCGCCGGGCGGGCTGGAGCCGGGCGCCCTGGCGCGTTGGGGCTACGGCGGAGGAGCGGCGTGACCACCTCCATCGATCATGCCCGCCACGCCCTCGAGCGCATCGACGCCGCCCTGACCGTCTTCCGGCAAGGCCGGATGATCATCCTCGTCGACGACGAGGATCGCGAGAACGAGGGCGACCTCTGCATCGCCGCCGAGAAGGTGACCCCACACGCCGTGAACTTCATGGCCAAGCACGGCCGGGGCCTCATCTGCCTCGCCTTGACCGAGGAGAAGGTGCGGCAGCTCCGCTTGCCGCTCATGGTCGACGAGGGCGCCAACACGAGCACCTTCGGGACCGCGTTCACGGTGAGCGTCGAGGCGGCGCGTGGCGTCACCACCGGCATCAGCGCCAAGGATCGGGCCCACACCGTGCTCACGGCGGTGAAGGACGATGCCCGCCCCGATGACCTGGCCCGCCCCGGCCACGTCTTCCCGCTCCGGGCTCGCCAGGGCGGCGTGCTGGTGCGGGCAGGTCAGACCGAGGGGTCCGTCGATCTGGCCCGCCTCGCCGGCCTCAAGCCCGCCGCGGTCATCTGCGAGGTGATGAACGACGACGGCACCATGGCGCGCCTGCCCGAGCTGGAGAAGCTCGGGCGCGAGTTCGACCTGCCGATCGTCTCGGTGGCGGACCTCATCGCCTACCGCATGATGAAGGACACGCTGGTGCGGCGCGCGGCCGAGGCGCCGCTGCCGACCGCCTACGGCGAGTTCACGGCCGTCGCCTACGAGAACGACGTCGACAAGAACCAGCACGTGGCGCTCGTGAAGGGCACCTGGCGCGAGGGCGAGCCGGTGCTGGTGCGCGTGCACTCGAAGTGCCTGACGGGCGACGTCTTTGGCTCGCAGCGCTGCGACTGCGGCCCGCAGCTCCAGGCCGCCCTGCGCCAGATCGAGCAGGCCGGGAAGGGGGTCCTCGTCTACCTCGATCAGGAGGGCCGCGGCATCGGCCTCGTCAACAAGCTCAAGGCCTACAACCTGCAGGACCAGGGCTTCGACACCGCGGAGGCCAACGTGCAGCTCGGCTTCAAGCCGGACCTGCGCGACTACGGCATCGGCGCCCAGATCCTGCGCGACCTGGGCGTGCGCAAGATGCGGCTCCTCACCAACAACCCGAAGAAGATCGTCGGGCTGGAGGGGTACGGGCTCGAGGTCGTCGAGCGGGTCCCCCTCGAGACGACGCCCACCCGCCGCAACCGCGCCTACCTGCTCACGAAGCGCGACAAGATGGGCCACCTGCTCACCCTGGTGGCGCCGCGGGCGGTGCGGGCGGGCAAGGCGGCAGGGCCGCGCGCAGGCGTGCAGGCGAAAGGGAAGAAGCGATGAACGTCTACGAGGGCTCGCTGGTCGCGACCGGCCTCCGCTTCGCGGTGGTGGTGGCGCGCTTCAACTCTCTCATCACCGAGCAGCTGCTCGCCGGCGCGGTGGACGCGCTCCGGCGCCATGGCGCCGACGAGGCGAGCCTGGACGTCTACCGCTGCCCGGGAACCTTCGAGCTGCCGGCGCTCCTCAAGCGCGTCGCGCTCTCCGGGCGCTACGACGGCGTCATCGCGCTCGGCGCCGTCATCCGGGGCGGCACGCCGCACTTCGAGTACGTCGCGTCGGAGGCGACCAAGGGCGTCGGGATCGTCTCGCTCGAGGCCGGCTGCGCCGTCACCATGGGGGTCCTCACCTGCGACACCATGGAGCAGGCGCTGGAGCGCGCCGGAGTGAAGGCGGGCAACAAGGGCGCCGAGGCGGCGGTGGCCGCCATCGAGCAGGCCAACGCCTTCAAGGCAGCCGCCGGCGCCGGGCGCGCCGCCAAGCGCGCGGAGTAGCGCGGATGGCCCAGCCGAAACGCACCAAGGCCCGGGAGCGGGCCGTCCAGGCGCTCTACCAGATCGACGTCGCGGCCACCGACCTCGACGAGGCGCTGTCGCGCTTCTGGAAGAGCTTCGAGCCGGTGGAGCGCGAGGTGATGCAGGTGGCGGAGGAGCTCGTGCGGGGGGTGGCGCGCCACCGGCGCGAGCTCGACACCGCCATCGAGGCGGTCTCGCAGAACTGGCGCCTCGACCGGATGGCGCGCGTCGATCGCAACGTGCTGCGGTTGGCGGCGTTCGAGCTCTTGCACCGCGCCGACGTGCCGGTGAAGGTGGTCATCAACGAGGCGATCGAGCTCGGGAAGAAGTTCGGCAGCGAGAGCTCGGGTGCCTTCATCAACGGCGTCCTCGACCGGGTGGCGGATGCGCTGCCGGCGGCACGCCGCGGCGAGGGATAGGCCCGGATGGCGGCGACCCGCATCGACACCGCCGAGCTCGGGCTGCCCGCCATCGATGCGCTCGACGTCGACGCGCTGGCCGTCTTCGTCGGGCCCGAGCGGCCGCTGCAGGGCCTCGCGGGCTACGCCGACTGGCGCCTGTGTGGTCTCATCTCCCGGGCCATCCGCGACGGTACCTATCGCCCCGACACGGGCGAGGCGCTGCTCCTGCCGTCTGGTGGACGGATCGCGGTGCCGCGCATCTTCTGCTTCGGGCTCCCTGCAGACCCGCCCGACCAGGCGGCCTTCACCGCGGAGCTCGAACGGCTGTGCAGGGCCATGCGCCGGGCCGGTAGCGAGACCTGGGCCGGGGCGCTGCCGCCGTCTCCCCGAGGGGTGGAGCTGTCGCTCGGGCAGGTGTTCCTCGGCGCGCTCTTGCCGGTGGCGCCTCGCCGCCTCGTGCTGCTCGGGGACGCGCGCGGGCTGCACAAGGAGCTCGCCGCCGCCCGCGAGGCGCTGGGCCGCCGCGACCTCGAGATCGTGACACCGGTCTTGCGGGTCGAGCTGCCGCCGCGGCCGGGCGGCTTGCCCCATCCCGGCGCCGTGGTACGATAAGTCCGCCTCCCGTCTAGGTTTTTTCGGGAGAGGCGCCTACATGGCAGAACGCCCCTCCCAGAAAGCGATGTCCGACTTCGTCTCCGAGGCTCAGGAGACGATCGAGGCGCTCGACCGGGACCTGCTGCGGCTCGAGGACACGCGCCACGGGCAGGAGGCCGACCCCGACACGCTCAACGCCGTCTTCCGCGCGGCCCACTCGCTGAAGGGCCTCTCGGCCATGTTCGGCGTGGAGCGGATGACGAAGCTCGCCCACGCCCTCGAGGACCGCCTCGACGACGTCCGCATGGGCCGACAGCCGCTCGACCCGAAGACGCTCGATCTGCTCCTCGCGGCGCCGGCGCTCTTCGGGCGCATCATCGGCGAGGAGGCGGGGCAGAAGCCGGCCACCACCGCTGAGCCGGCCGCCGAGCTCGCCGCGCGGCTCCGCGGCGGCGCGGTCGCGCCGGTGGTGGCGCAGGACCCGCTCGACGCGCTCGACCTCGCCGAAGGCGTCCGCGGGGTGCTGACCGAGTACGAGGAGCATCGCCTTCGCGCCAACCTGCAGAAGGGCGCCCACCTCTACCGCGTGAGCGTCGCCTTCGAGCTGGCCACCTTCGACAGCGGGCTCGACGGGCTCAAGGGTCGCCTCAAGCAGGCGGGCGAGGTCATTTCGACGTTGCCCTCCGCGGACGTGGGCGACCCGAGCACCATCTCCTTCGACGTCCTCTTCGGCTCGACACAGGCGCTCGAGGCGATCCGTGCGGCCGCGGGAGACGCGGTGGTCGAGCTCATCGGAAGTCGCGCCGCCCAGGCGCCGCCACCGCGGCCCGGCGCTGCCTCCCTCCCGCCCGGCGGCCCGGGCAAGGAGGCGCCGGAGAGATCGCGCGCGGCTCCGCTGCCGAGCGCGCTTCCGGTCACCCCCGGGGAGCTCGCCGCCGCCGGCGGGGCGCGCCCGGGTGCGCCGCCGACCGAGCCGAGGGCGCGGCCGTCCGCGCCGGAGCGCGCGGAGCGGCCCGAGGGCGCGCTGGTCGTGCCCGAGGCGGACGCCAGCATCCGCTCGGTCTCGCAGGCGGTCCGGGTCGACATCCAGAAGCTCGACGGCCTCATGAACCTCGTCGGCGAGCTGGTGCTGGTGAAGACGAGCCTGCTCCGCCTCACCGAGCGGCTGCGCAGCGGCGAGGAGGGGACCACCCTGGGCCTCGAGCTCCACCGCGAGACGCGCAGCCTCGACCGCAAGCTGAACGAGCTGCAGGGCGGCATCCTCGAGGTCCGGATGGTGCCGCTGGGTCAGATCTTCGACAAGCTCTCGCGGATGGTGCGCAAGCTCACCCGCGAGTTCGGCAAGCAGGTCGAGCTGGAGGTGCGCGGCAGCGAGGTCGAGCTCGACAAGCTGATCGTCGAGGAGCTCTCCGACCCGCTCATGCACCTCATCCGCAACTCGCTCGATCATGCCATCGAGGCGCCGGGGGTGAGGGTGACGGCCGGCAAGGCACCAGCCGGGCGCATCACGCTCGGCGCCGAGCAGAAGGGCAACCACGTCGTCGTCTCGGTGGCCGACGACGGCGCCGGCATCGACGAGCAGCGGGTCCGGGAGGTGGCGGTGGAGCGCGGGGTCGCGACCGCGGAGGCGGTCGCCCAGCTCTCGAGGCGCGAGGTGCTGAACCTCGTCTTCCTGCCCGGCTTCTCGACGGCGCGCGAGGTGACCGCGCTCTCGGGCCGCGGCGTCGGCATGGACGTGGTGAAGAACAACATCGCGGCGCTCTCCGGCATCATCGACCTGCAGAGCGAGCGCGGCGTGGGCACGCGCATCGAGATCACGCTCCCGGTGACTCTCGCCATCATCCGGGCGCTGGTGGTGGCGGGGGGCGGCAGCACCTACGCCGTGCCGCTCAACAGCGTGCTCGAGATCGTGACCGTCGACCCGGCCGAGCTGCGCACGATCGAGCTGCGCGAGGTGCTGAGCCTGCGCGGCGCCACGCTGCCGCTCGTCCGGCTCGGCCGCTTCCTCGGCTCCGACCGCCCCGCGCCCCCCGGCCCCATCTTCGTGGTGGTGGTGGGGCTCGCACAGGAACGGCTCGGCCTGGCGGTGGATGGACTCGTCGGCCAGCAGGACATCGTGGTGAAGCCCCTCGGGCGCGCCCTGGCGGGCGTGCGCGGCATCGCGGGCGCGACCGATCTCGGGAACCGCCACACCGTCCTCGTCCTCGACGTCGGCGCCATCATCGAGGAGGTCGTCCGCGGCGAGGCGGGCCCCGAGGTGAGCAGCGAGCGGCGATGAAGGTGTGGGTGCGGGGTGCGGAGACGGGCGTCGCCGGTGTGTCCGCTCCCCGCGCCACCCGCGGGGGCGGCGCTCTCGGAGGGCGAGCGCCGGCGAGGTAGACTCGGCCCCGACGATGGATCCCCTCCGCAACCGCGAGCCAGCCCACCAGCGAGCGCGCGACCGCAGCGCTGACCTTGGTTCACGACCCGTGACGACACCGTCCTTCGACCCGCAGGGCAACGAGCTGCGGACCGAGGATCTCGAGCGCATCGAGGACCTGCTGCGCGCGGAGCTGGCGGCAAGCGCCGCCGCCGGACCGGGCTTCCGGCCCGAGCCGGCCGGTCCGGTCGACGCGCTGGACGAGTTCTTCTGGCGCGAGGACGAGCAGGCGCTCTCCTTCCCCCAGCTCCTGCCGGCCGTGTCGGCGCCGCGCGCCCTCGAGGTGCCCGAGCGGCGCCACGAGTGGCTCACCTTCTTCCTGGGCGGAGAGGAGTACGCGCTCGAGATCGAGCAGGTTCGGGAGATCCTGAAGGCGCCCGCCATCACCGGCGTCCCGCGCGCGCCGGCCCACGTGCTCGGCGTCATCATGGTCCGGGGCGAGGTCATCACCGTCTTCGATCCGCGCCGCCGCCTCGGCCTGCCGGCCACGACCCACGGGCGCCAGGCGCGCGTCATCGTCTGCGACGCGGGCGACGGTCCGCGCGGGCTCCTGGTCGACTCCGTGTCGCAGGTGATGCGGCTGCCCGGGTCGGCGATCGAGCTGCGGCCGCGCGGCGTCGGCGCGGCGAGCAGCGAGGACATCGCGGCCATCGGACGCGACCGGGACCGCTTCGTCATCCTGCTGGACCTCGCCTCCCTGCTCCACGACGGCGTGCCGGTCGAGGCCCACGGATGAACCGGCCCGCCCCGCTGCGTGCGGCCGCGCGGTCTCCTGGCCGGAGCGCGCTGACCCAGGACGCGGGGCCGCCGTGCGAGCTGTGCGTCTTCCGGGTAGGCGACGAGGAGTACGCGATAGACCTGCGCCGCATCCGGGAGATCCTCCAGCCGCTCCCGGTGACGCCGGTGCCGGGGGCCCCCGAGTTCATCGAGGGGGTGATGGACCTGCACGGGGAGGTGGTGCCGGTGGTGGACGTGCGCGAGCGCCTCGGCCTCGCGCTGCTCCCCGACGGCGCCAAGGCCAAGCTGCTGGTCGTGAACGTGGCCAGGCGCGTGCTGGCGCTGCGCGTCGATGCCGTGCTGGAGGTCGTCCGCCTGCCACGCTCCGCCATCGGGCCGCCGCCGCCGCTCCTCGTCGCCGGCGGGCCGCGCCTCTTCCTCGGCGTATGCCGTGGGCGCGAGCAGCGGGCTGGTGCCCGGCACGGCGGGCTCCGGCCCACGTCGCAGCGCCTGCGCTTGCTCCTCGACGTGAAGGCGCTGCTCGAGCCGGGTGCGCCCTCGCTCGCCACGGTGACGCGCCGGCGCCGGGACCCGGTATGACGAGCCCCGGCGAACCCGCTCCCCCCGAGCACGACGAGGAGCGGCGCTATCGCGCCGCCCTCCGGCTCGAGGTGCGCCAGCCCTCGGCGCGGCAGGAGCTCCTCGGGCACCTCGATGACCCGAGCTGGCGTGTCCGGAGCGCGGCGGCGGAGCGGCTGGCCCAGGGGGAGCCCCCCGAGACCGTGCCGGCCCTCGTCGCGGCGCTCGTCGCGGCGGCCACCGTCGGCGGCCGCAACGCAGCGGCGCTGGCGCTCGTGCAGATCGGCGCGCCCGCCGTGCCGGCGCTGGTGGTGGCGCTGGCTCATCCGGACTGCGAGCTGCGCAAGGCCGCCGTCGACACCCTCGGCCAGCTCGGGGATCGCCGCGCGGTCGCCTCGCTCGCCGGCCGCCTGTCGGACGAGGACGCCAACCTGCGCGCCGCGGCCGCCGAGGCGCTCGGAAAGCTCGGCGGGGCCGAGGCGGTGGCGGCGCTCGAGCGCGCGCTCGACCATCGGGACGCCGCCCTCCGCCACGCCGCCGTCGACGCGCTGGCGCACCTGCGCGCCCGGCTGCCGGCCGGCACGCTGAGAGAGCTGGCGCAGGACCCCGCGCTCCATCGCGCCGCCCTGCGCCTGGCCGGCGGGAGCGACGATCCGGCGGCGCTCGAGCTCCTCACCGCCGGGCTCGCCGAGACCTCTCGCACCCTGCGGCAGGCCGCGCTGGCCGCCCTGGGCCACCAGCGGCTCCGTCGCGAGGCCCCGCCGCGCGTCGCGGCGGCGCTCCCCGGCGCCGTCGCGGCGGCGGTGCTCGGCGCCCCTGCGCTCGCCGCCGCGGCCGCGGCGGCGCTCGCCGACGAAGACGTCGAGGTGCGCGCCGGAGCGGTGACCGTCCTGCACGCGGCCGGCGCGACCGCCCACGCAGGCGCCCTCGCCGCCGCGGCCGAGGACGAGCTCCTGCGCCCGCTGGTGGCGGAGGCGCTCCTGGCGCTCGGTCGCGAGGCCGACGCGCTCCTGGTCGCGGCCCTGCCGCAGCTCGGCCCGGCGCCGCGGCTGCTCGTGCTGTCGGCGCTGGCCGCCCACGGCGATGCGCGCGCGCTGCCCGAGCTCTTGGCGGCGCTCGAGGCCGACGACGAGGCGGTGCGTGGCCCCGCCCTCTCGGCGCTGGCGCAGCTCGGCGACGTGCGCGCCCTGCCGGCGCTGGCGCGGCTCCTCGACCACGCCGACGCGGCGGTCAGCGGCGCCGCGGTCGCGGCGCTGGTGGAGGTCGCGGCGCGCGGCCTCGCCGAGCAGGAGGCCGTCCTGCTCGCGGCGAGGGCGCACGCCGGCGCGGTGCGCCCCGCCACCTACCGCCTGCTGGGCCGGATCGGCGACGAGCGGGACGTCCCTGCGCTCCGGGCCGGGCTCCGGGCCCCGCACCGCGGCACGCGCGTCGCCGCCGCCGGCGCGCTGGCGACCCTGGGCGGTCGCGTGCAGCTCTCGCGCAGCGACGCGCCCGAGCTGCTCGACGCGCTCGACGACGGCGATGGGGCCGTGCGCGCGGCGGCCGCGCACGCCGTGGCGGCGCTCGCCGGTCGGACGCACGGCGGCGCGGTCGGCGCCGGCGGCTGGGGCGAGGCCATCCGCGCGCTCGCCATGGCGCTCGGCGACGAGGAGCCGGTGGTCCGCGCGGCCGCCGCGCTCGCCCTCGGCCACTGCGGCGCGGTCGAGTTCACGCCGCAGCTCTCGCTGCTGGCGGGCGACGCCGCTGCGCCGCCCGAGGCCGCCGCCGCCGCGGTGCACGCGCTGGCGGAGCTGGGCCAGGCGGCGGCGGAGGTGCTGGCGCGCGCGGCGCGGCACTCCGATCCCGAGGTGGTGAAGGAGGCGGTGCTGGCCGCGGCGGCGGTCCCGGGCCCGGCCGCAGCCGACCTCCTCCTCGCTGCGGCCGCCCACCGGCGCTGGGACGTGCGTCGCGCGGCCGCGAGCGCCCTCGGTGCGCGCGGTGAGCGGTCGCTCGTCGACGCCGTCCGGCGGCTCGCCTCGGCCGAGGAAGATCCCCTGGTCGCCGACGCCCTCCAGGCGACCGCGCTCCTGCTGGAGGCCCGCTAGTGGCGCGCATCGGCGGACACCGGTCCACCCTCCGCTGGGCGCCGCGCGAGCCGGCATGATGCTCGCGGCGGCGCCCGTCATGTCCACGGAGGTGTTCCGCCTCCTGCGCGAGCTCATCTACGGGCACGCCGGGCTCTCGTTCGGCGACGACACGCGCTACCTGCTCGAGCGCCGCCTGGCACCGCGGCTGCAGTACCACGGCCTGCCGGACTTCAGCGCCTACCACCGCTTCTTGCGTTACGACCCGGGCCGGCGCGCGGAGCTGGAGACGGCGGTGGAGGTGCTCACCACCAACGAGACGTACTTCTACCGCGAGCCCCACCAGCTGCGCGCCTTCTCGGACGAGATCCTGCCCATCCTGGGGCAGGAGAACCGGGCCCGGCGCCGCCTGCGCATCTGGAGCGCTGGCTGCTCGACCGGCGAGGAGGTCTACACCATCGCCATCCTGCTCGCGCGGAGTGGCCTGTTCCAGGGCTGGGACGTCGACGTGTTCGGCTCGGACATCGCGCGCCGCGTGCTGGCGGTGGCGCGCGCCGGCGCCTACGGCCCGCACGCGTTCCGCACGCCGGAGGGTGAAGCCATCCGTCCCTGGTTCCGCCGGGAGGGCAGCCGCTGGCACGTGACCGACGGCATCCGCCGCATGGCGAGCTTCGGGCACCTCAACCTGCTGGACGAAGCGAGCGCCGGGGTGGTGGGGGGCGTGGACGCCATCTTCTGCCGGAACGTCATGATCTACTTCGACCTGCTGGCGCGGAAGCGCGTGGTGCGCAGCTTCCACGAGAAGCTGCGCGACGGCGGCTTCCTCCTGCTCGGTCACTCCGAGTCCCTGCTCCACGTCACCGCCGACTTCGAGCTGGTCCACCTGCGCAACGACCTCGTCTACCGCAAGCCTCGCCCCAACCCGTGATCCACGCCCCATGAGCTCGCCCGTCACCATCCCGCCGCGCGCCGGCGCCCGCGGTCCCAGCTCCGCTCGCGTGCTGGTGGTGGACGACTGCGAGGCGAGCCGCCGTGCCGTCGAGGCGACGCTGACGGCAGGCGGCCATGAGGTGGTGGGGAGCGCGGCCGACGGCGAGGAGGGGCTGCGCCTCGCCCTGCAGCTCCGGCCCGATTGCATCTGCCTCGATCTCGACATGCCGCGCATGGACGGGTTCACCTTCCTGCGCCTGCTCATGGCACGTCAGCCTACGCCCGTGCTGGTGATCGCCCAGGCCGGTCGCAAGCAGGAGGTCTTCAAGGCGCTCGAGCTCGGTGCGCTCGACGTGCTGGCGGTCCCGGAGGGCGAGCTCGGGGCCGAGCTGCGGCAGGAGCTGCTCGCGAAGGTCTCGCTCATGCGGGCCTTGACGCTCGGGCCTGGCGGAGCCGTGGCCCCGGCGTCCGCTCCGATCACCTCCCGTGACGTGACGGTCCCGTCGCGGGTGGCGGTGCTGGGCGCGTCGACCGGCGGACCGGGAGCGCTCGCCAGCTTGCTCGCCGCGGTCCCGGTGGGTCTCCCGCTCGCCTGGGCCGTGGCGCAGCACATGCCGGAGAACTTCACGGCTGGCTTCGCCGACCGGCTGGCGCGCGGCAGCGGCCTCGACGTGCGCGAGGCACAGGATGGCGACGAGGTGCGAGACGGTCGCGTCCTGCTGGCGCCGGGCGGGCGCCACCTGCGCCTGGTGCGGACCGGCGGGCTGCTCTCGCCCGTGCGGGCCAGCCTCGCGCTGCCCGACAAGCGCGATGGCCTCCGCTACTGCCCGAGCGTCGACATGCTCTTCGCCTCGGCGGCCCTCGCGTTCGGTGCGCGCGTGTGCGCGGTGGTGCTGACCGGCATGGGCAACGACGGCCGCCGCGGAGTGGAAGAGGTCAAGGCCGCCGGCGGCCTCGCCTTCGCCGAATCGGAGGAGACCGCCGTCGTCTACGGCATGCCCAAGGAGGCGGTCGAGACGGGGAAGGTGGACGAGGTGCTCTCGCTCACCGGGATCGTCGACCGGCTGTGCCGGTTCGCGGAGGATCGGTGAACATGAAGCACCCAGGTTGGACGGCGCTGGTGGTCGACGACAGCTCGGCCATGCGCAGGCAGCTCTCGCAGGCGCTGGAGCGGATGGGGGTCGCGCCCATCGAGGCGCAGGATGGCGCCGACGCCTGGCGCCGCCTGCAGCACGCCGGGGTGGACATCATCCTCACCGACATCAACATGCCGCTCATGGACGGGCTGAAGCTCACCGGCCTCGTGCGCGCGGCCGGGCCGCACCAGCGCACGCCCATCGTCGTCATCACCACCGAGTCCGCGGACGCCGATCGGCGCCGCGCCGAGGCGCTCGGCGCGAATGCCTACCTCCTGAAGCCGGTGCAGAGCCAGGAGGTCACCGACGTGGTGCGGCGGCTACTCGGCGCCGCGTAGGTCGGGGTCGGGGCCCTTCGACTACGCGCCGCCTCCGGCGACGCTACGCTCAGGGCGGACGGACTGTTGTCGCGGTCGGTATCGCGGTCGGGGACGGGGTCGCGGTGGAGCTCCTGCTCGCGGTGCGCCACGCCTCGGTTCGCGACGCGAACCTACGCGACGAGGCGCTCCGCTAGAGCGCTTGCCTCAATTGCCCAGAGGGCGCAGGCCGAGTCACGCGCTGTGACAAGGCGCGCGCCTTTGCGGTCGCGCGTGCGGAG
>DASPZP010000295.1:0-16112 GCA_035636195.1 Anaeromyxobacteraceae bacterium | reverse complement strand
TCAGTACTTCGCGTCCTCGGTCTCGATGAGGCGGTAGATCTCGGCCCCGTCGGGAGCCTTCAGGATCGACTCGCGGAAGGCGGGGTTCTTGAAGATCCGGCTGATGCGGGCGAGCGCCTTGAGGTGCGCCCCGGCCGAGTTCTCCGGCGCGAAGAGCGTGAAGAAGAGGTGGGTCGGCTTCCCGTCGATGGCCTTGAAGTCCACCCCGGCGCGGGAGCGGCCGAAGCTGGCCATGAGCCCGGGCAGGCCGGGCACCTTGCCGTGCGGGATGGCGACCCCATCCCCGATCCCGGTCGAGCCGAGCTTCTCGCGCTCGAGCAGCGTCTCCAGGAGGCGCTGCGGATCGACCTTGCGGGCGACCGCCAGCGGCCGCGACAGCTCGGCCAGGACGGCGGGGCCGGTCTGGCCGGAGATGTCGTCCACCACCGCCATCGGCTGCAGGAACTCGACGATCTTCATGGGCGTGCGAGCCTCGCTAGCACAGGTGGACACGCGCGCGCAACGAGGCTAGCGCTGCGCCAGGTCTCGCGGCCGCCCACCCTCGGAAGCGGAGGGCGGCCGCGGCGCTCGCGTCAGTTTCCCCGCGCCTCCACCAGACCCAGGTTCCCGTCGTCCCGCCGGTACACGATGTTGATGGCGTGGTCCTTCTCGCTCTGGAAGACGAAGAAGTGCACGTCGAGCAGGTCGAGCTGCAGGACCGCCTCGTCGAGCGTCATGGGCTTGGCCTGGAAGCTGTCCGATTTCACGACGCGCTCCGATGGCTGCGGCGCCGCCACGTCGAGGACGTCGTGGCGGATGTCGATCACCTTGTGCCCGTTTGCCTTGTCCGGGAGCTTGTGGCTCTTGAGCTTGTCCTTGTACTTCTTGAGCTGCCGCTCGATCTTGTCCGCCGCCGCGTCGATCGAGGCGTACATGTCGCCGCTCTTCGCGCGCCCGCGCAAGAGGAACTGCCCCGCCTTCAGGTTGATGTCCGCTTTGTGCTCGAGATTCTCCACGTACAGGACGACGTGCACGTCGGTGGGACGATCGATGTAGCGCTGGATGTGCTCGACCTTGCCGCGCGCGTGGGTCTTGAGCGCTTCGGTGGACTCGAGGTGCCTGAAGGTGATGTTCACCTGCATGAACCGCCTCCTGTGGAGTATTGCGCTTGTGCCAACAGACACATCGGCCGCGGCCCGCCGGTTCCACTCCGGTGGAACCCGCAGCGCCACGGCCGCTGTCGCTCTGGGCGTCATGCCCAAAGATCATCTTAACAGAGCCCCGCGCCCGCGCTCCCAGATCACCCCGGGAAGGCCGGCCCCCCTGCCGGGCGGCCATCCCGGCGGCCTCGTCCCGGCCACCGGATCCCTCGCCAGGAGCGCGAACCGGCCTTCCCGCGCCAGCGCGTGCCAACCGACCGGCACCTCGACCTCGCCCTGCGCGAGCGCGACGTCGATCGCCCGCGGGAGCGCCACGACCTCGTCGGCGAGGAGGACATCTCGCCCGGTGTGCTCGGCGAGGAGAGCCTGGTTGGGATAGTCCGCGGGTCGCCCGACGAGGCCGAGCGAGGCGGTCCCCGGCGCCGCTCCCGCGGCCCGCGCCGCGAGTGACCCGAAGCGGCAGGGGCGCGCCTGCACCCGCGCCACCCGCAGCGGCAGGAGCCCGAGCAGCAGCAGGCCGGCCAGCGCGGCGACGGCGGGCAGCGCCCGCTCGACCAGCCGCTCCTGGCGAAAGCGCACGGCGACGTCGTCCAGGGCCGCGCCCGCGGCGAGCGCCAGCGGCGGCAGCGCGGGGAGGAAGTACCACCAGAAGGCTCGCGCCGCGACGCTGAAGGCGCCCAGGACCAGCGCCGCCCACAGCAAGAGGCCCACCCTCGAGCCTCGCCCCGAGCGGCCCCACGGCGCGAGCAGGGCGAGCGGCAAGATGGGGATGCCTCGCCCCCACAGGTCGCGGAGGAGGTGCAGGTGGCCGAAGCCGTCCGTGCGGCTCCCTCCGAGCGAAGCGAGGAGCTGGTCGTGGACGTAGCCGCGCCACCAGACCCCGCCCAGCGCCACCCGATCGTGGATGAAGAAGAGCGCCAGCGGCCCAAGCGTCGCGGCCGCGACGATGAGCCAGGACCTCGGCGATTTGAGCCCCTCGCGCCGCCCACCGGCGAGGAGCAGGAGGGCCGCCGCCACCGGCGCCCCGAAGGCGGGGACCCCCTTCACGAGCGCTCCCACCCCGGCGCACAGTCCGCCCGCGGCCAGCAGCCAGCCGCGCGTGCCGGCGGCGACGATGAGCGTCACCGAGGCGGTGAAGAGCAGCACGAGCGGCGGGTCGAGCTTGCCGGTGGGGCTCCACCGGAAGAACGACTCGTTCGTGGCGAGGAGCAGGCACCCGAGGAAGGCGGCGCGCGCGCCCAGGAGCATCCGACCCAGCGAGAAGGTGACCGCGACCGTCCCGAGCGCGCACAGCGCCCCGAGCAGGCCCACGTCGACAGCCGGCGCCACCCGCAGCGCCGCGGCCTGGAGCCAGATCCAGAGCGGCGGGTGCTCGTGGAAGGCGGGGAGCGTCTGCGAGAGGTAGCGCAGCTGGAACGGCGTGCCGTCCGCCGCCAGGTGGCGCGCGATGACGATGTAGACCGCGCCGTCGTTCTCGTCGCGGTGGACGGCGAGGAGCGAGAACATGAGCCCGGCGAGGAGCGCCAGCAGCGCTGCGCGGGCGAAGCGCTCGTTCATCGGCCGGCCGCCGGGGAGTGGCGCGCATACCGCTGCCCGCACAGCGGCGCGTCGCGGAAGGGCTCCCCGTCGGCCGAGAAGCCGGCCGGAGGAGCAGCCGGCCGCGCGCAGTCGAAGAGGACGACCGCCGCCCTGGCTGCGCGCGGCGGCTCGAGCTCGAGCACGAGTGGTGCGCGGCGCTCCCGCGCCACCGCCACCGCCCAGAGCGCGCAGCCCTGCACGTGCGACGGGGGCGCCCCGTTGATGAGCGCGCCGGGCCTACCCGTGAGCGCCAGCGCCGCCTGCCGGCAGGCCTCGCCGTACGCGGCGGGATCGAATCCTCGGGCCATCGCCCCGGCGAGCGCGTCGGGCTGCCAGCGCGGCCACGCGGCGAGGACGAGCGCGGCCAGCGCGACCGCGGCCGCCGGCGCTCGCAGGCGTGGCGGCCGCCAGATCGGGGCGAGCCAGGCCGCCGCCGCCACCGCCAGCACCGGGGCGAGATCGAGCGCGAAGCGTGCCTGGAAGTTGCGCCGGCTCCCGGCGACGAGCGCGAGCAGCTCGACCGAAGCCAGCGCGGCGACCGGCGCGAGGCGCCGCCGCAGCTCGGGGGAGCGCCAGGCGGCGACGGCGCTCGCCAGCACGAGGAGCGCGGTGAGGCCCGCCGCCCCGGGAGCGGTCCAGCTCTCCCAGGCCGCGCGAGGGTAGAAGAGCAGTCGCCCGGCGAGCGTCTCCGGCGCCTCCCCGCTCCGGTAGGCTCCCGCGGTGACGAGGAGCGTGCGCAGGCGCCAGGTGAACGGCACGAGCAGCCAGGCCGCCATGGGCGTGACCAGCCAGGTCCAGGCAAACCGGAGGCGCTGCGGGAACGCCTCCGCCAGCTCCCGGCGCTCGCGCCAGACCGCCCGCTCGACGGCCGCGAAGGCGAGGAGCGCGGCCCAGGCGAGGGGACCGTGCGCGTCGCGGGCGGTGACGCGCTGTCCGGCCAGCACGAGCTCGAAGCCGCCGGTCGCGCCGACCGCGGCCGCGAGCGAGGTCAGGAGCCCGGCCGACGCGGCCAGGGCGGCGCCGGCGGGGGTACGCGTCCCGGCGGCGAGCGCCCGGAGCCCGGCGGCCGCGCGCCGGCGCACCGCGGCGAGGCCGCCGTCGGCCCCCTCCAGCGCGACCACCGCCACCGCGAGGAAGATCCCGTACTGCCACTTCACGTGGAAGAGCGCGTTCCCGGCGAGCGCCAGCGCCACCGGCCGGGCCGCGCCGCGCTCGCGGGCCGCGATCCAGGCCGCCAGGGCGGCGGCGGTGAGCGCGGCGCCGAGCGGCTCCAGCATCCCGTTCGCGGCGTGGGCGAGGAGGGCTCCGTTCCCGGCCAGCGCCGCCGCCGCCACCGCGAGCACGAGGAGCCCCTCGCGCGGGCCGCCCGCCACGGCGCGGGCGAGGAGCGCGAGACCCACCGCCACCGCCGCGAAGCAGGCGATGGAGAGGCCGTGCTCGACGGCGAAGGCGCGATCGGCCCCGAAGACCGCGTGGAGCGGCGCCGCGATCGCCAGCCGCAGCGTGGGCCAGGTCTCCGGACCGACGAGCGCCCAGAGGAAGCGCGGCGGGTCGAGCGGGTGGAGATGGTCGGCCGCGTCGAGGTCGAGCAGCGCGCGCCGCGCGGAGTCCCAGGCGAACGCGCCACGGTTCGGGACGCGTGGCAGCGCCGCCCAGAGGCTGCGGACGGCCAGCGCGGCCAGGACGATCCCGGCGGCCCAGGCCGCGCGCCAGGGTCCCGGAGCTGGGCTCCGGCTCGTCGACTCGCGGGAGCTGTCCACGTCCCCTCGGGCTCTTCGGCGGGGGATGAACCCCCGCCCTACGTCCGGTGTAGGGCGGGATGAACCCCGCGTTCAGGTGTAGGGCGGGGGCTTGTCCCCCGCCGCCGCTGGCGCGCCGGTTCAGAAGTACTTCTTGCGCTTCGAGGAGGGCAGGATCCCCAGCACCTCGCGGTACTTCGCCACGGTGCGGCGGGCGATCTCGATGCTCTGCCCCTTCAAGAGCTCGACGATCTTCTGATCCGAGTGCGGGCGCTTCGGGTCCTCGGCCGAGACGATCTGCTTGATGTGGTTCTTGACCGCCTCGCTCGCGATCTCGTCGCCGCCGGTCTTGTTGATGGCCGAGTTGAAGAAGAACTTGAGCTCGTAGATGCCCTGTGGCGTGTGGACGTACTTGTTCGTCGTGACGCGCGAGACGGTCGACTCGTGCATCCCGATGTCCTCCGCCACGTCGCGCAGGATGAGCGGTTTTAGATATGCGATGCCCTTGTCGAGGAAGTCCTTCTGGAACTTCACGATCGACTCGGTGACCTTGTAGATGGTGCGCTGGCGCTGGTGGATGGAGCGGATGAGCCACACCGCGCTGCGCAGCTTGTCCTGGATGTACTCCTTGGCCGCGCCCGCCTGCCCGTTCTTGAGCGCGTTCCGGTACATGCCGCTGATGCGGAGCTTGGAGAGCCCGTCGTCGTTCAGGACGGTGACGTACTTGTCCCCCATCTTGTGCACGTAGACGTCGGGGGTGATGTACTGCGCCTCCTCGCCCGAGAAGGCGCGGCCCGGCTTCGGCTCGAGGTGGCTGATCACCTTGACCGCCTTCACCACCTCGTCGATCGAGATCTTGAGGTCCTTCGCCACCGCCGCGTAGTTCTTCGACTCGAGGTGCTTGAGGTGGCGGTCGATGATGGCCACGATCTCGGGCGTGTCGGCGTTGAGCGCGTTCACCTGGATGAGCAGGCACTCGCGCAGGTCGCGGGCGGCCACGCCCATCGGATCGAGCTTTTGCACCTTCTTCAGCACGTTCTCGCAGAACTCGAGCCCCCGGCCCGACTCGAAGGCGATGCGCACCAGCGGGTCGCGCTGCGCGCCGTCCTCCACCTCGCCCTCGACGTGCGGCATCTTGAAGTAGCCGTCCTGGTCGAGGTTCCCGATGATGAGCATCGCCACCTGCTCCTCCTCGGGCGTGAAGTGCGAGAGCCGGAGCTGCCACACCAGGTGGTCGACGAGGTCGCCCTTCCTGGTGAGGGTCGCCTCGTAGCCGGGCAGCTCCTCGTCGGCCATGCCGCGGTTGGAGGGCGCGGTGTGGCCTTGCAGCTGGTAGTGGTCGAGGTACTGGTCCCAGTCGATCTCGTTCGCGCCCTCCTCGCCCTTCACCTCCTCGTTCTTCTCCGCCTCCTTGTGGGTGGGCTCCGCGGCTTCCTGCGCCGCCTCGGTGGGGCTCGCGCCCTCGGCGCGGGCCTCCTCCTCGCCCTCGGCCGGCTCCTCGAGCAGCGGGTTCTCGGTCACCTCGGTGCGGATGAGATCGACGAGCTCCATCCGCGAGAGCTGCAGGAGCTTGATGGCCTGCTGCAGCTGGGGGGTCATCACCAGCTGCTGCGACATCTTGAGGTGCTGCTTCAGCTCGAGGCTCATGCGCGGGGGTGCTCCGATGCGGCGGGGTGCGGCGAGACGTCGTCGAGGCGGAACCGGTCGCCGAGGTAGACGGCGCGGGCGCGGGCGCTCGCGGCGATGGCCGCCGGCGTGCCCTCCTCGAGGATGCTGCCCGACGAGAGGATGTAGGCCCGGTCGCAGATGCCGAGCGCGTCGCGGACGTTGTGATCGGTGAGGAGGACGCCGATGCCCTTGCCCTTGAGGGCGCCGATGAGCTGCTGCAGCTCGCCGACCGCGATGGGATCGACGCCGGCGAACGGCTCGTCGAAGAGGATGAAGCGGGGGCTCGAGAGGAGGCTGCGCGCCACCTCGGCCCGCCGCCGCTCGCCGCCGGAGAGCATCTCGCCCAGGCTCCCCGCCACCTTGGAGAGGTGGAACTCCTCGAGCAGCGCGTCGGCCCGCGCCTCGCGCTCGACGCGACGGACCCCCAGCGCCTCCAGCACGGCCGTGAAGTTCTGCCGGACGGAGAGCTTCCGGAAGATGGAGGCCTCCTGCGGCAGGTAGCCGATCCCGCGCCGAGCCCGCTGGTGCATGGGCAGCCGCGTCAGGTCGTCGTCTCCGAGGAAGACCCGCCCGCTCCTGGGCGTCACGAGCCCGACCACCATGTTGAAGCAGGTGGTCTTCCCGGCCCCGTTCGGCCCGAGGAGCCCCACCACCTCGCCCGGGCGGATGTGGAAGGAGACGACGTCGACCACCCGGCGGCGGTTGTAGCTCTTCACGAGCGCCTCGGCGCGGAGCAGGACCTCCGTCACGGCGCCCTCCCGCGCACCGGCGGCTTCTCGCCCGGGCGCTGCACGATCGTGCCCTTCACCTGCTTCGCGAGGACGCGGTCCTGGTCGAGGTCGTAGACGACCTCCTCGCAGTGCAGGACCGTGGCGCCGTCGCGCAGCACCGGGTCGCCGCGGCAGACCACCTTGCCGCTGGCGGCCTCGAAGGTGGCGCGCGCGCAGGTGACCACCCGGTCTCCGCGGGTGAGCTTCACGTCGCCCTCGCAGGTGGCGTGCTGGATCTCGCCCTGGGCGTCGTTCTCCGCCACCGCTTTGCGGCAGACGAGGGTCGCGTCCTCGCGGGTGAAGGTGACGAGGGGCTGGCCGGTGAGGATGGTCCGCCGCTCCTTGTAGAGGTAGTCGGCGAGGGCGGCCTGGACGTGGGTGGGCGGGACGGGCGCGGGGCGGGCCGCGGCGACGCCCGCGGTACCGGACGAAGGCCGGGCTGGGACCTTGCCACTCGTAGGCGCCGAGAGCGCCAGCGCCAGGGCCGCCGCGGCGAGGATCACGGACGCGCCTCGCCTGCCGTGATGGCGGCTCCGCCCTGGATTCCCAGCCGCTGTTGCCGCGGATCGAGGGTGAAGCCGGGCCCGCGCACGGTGAGGCTGCTGCCGCCGTGCACCTCGATGGGCTTCTCCCCGCGGACGAGACCCGACGTGGCGTCGTAGCGCGCCTCGTCTGTCAGGGCGACCTGGTCCGCCTGCTCGAAGCGGACGCCGCCCGTCGCCCAGAAGTTGCGCTGGCGCAAGTTGCCCGCCCCACGGGCAGCCGTGATCCGGGCCTCGGCGTTGTCCCCCGCTGGGGGGAAGCGGACGGTGACCTGCTCGGCGGTCAGCTCCGAGGTATCCCGGCGCATGGACGCGTGCGTAGCCGTGCCCTCTGCCGTGAGCAGCGGTCCCCGGTAGACGCGGTAGCGGAGGTCATCGAACGTCAGCTGCGGCGGCACGTCTTCCTTCCCGAGGCGGCTCTGCTTGGCCTGGCATCCGCCCAACCCGGCGGCGGCCAGGACCGCGGCAGCCCAGCGTGAAATCCTCGAAAACGGTAGCATTATCAAGGTTCGCGATCTAGTGGCACGGCCTTTGCTAGGCGCGCGCTGGCGGGTTGACAGGCTAGGTACCGGAAACCTCACGGCTTTTCGGCACCGCGTTTGCTAGAGAACCCACAACGGGGGGGCGTGTCTTCCACCGTTGATGCATCCAGACCCATTCCTCGGGGTGGCGTCGGATGGCCGCCTCCTGGAGCGCCAAAGCCGCGGCGGTGATGCGCTGAACCTCCGCCTCGCGATCGGCCGGCTGCGGGTCGTAGGGGAGCTCCGCGATGGTGAGCTCGTGACCGCCCCCGGGGCGGCGGTGGCTCGTCGCCACCACCACCGTGGCGCCGAAGCGCAGCGCCAGGTCGCCGACGGCGCGTGGGGTGTACGCGAGCTCGCCGAAGAAGGGCGCGAAGACGCCCTGGACCTTGGTGTCCTGGTCGATGAGGATGCCGAGCCCGCCGCCCTGCTTGAAGAGCCTGAGGAGCTTCCGGCCGGTGGAGGGATCCTCGCGCCAGAAGGTCTGGAGCCCGCCCTCGGCGCGGAGCTCGGCGATGGCGCGGTTGAGCCAGGGGTCCGCGTTGGGCTTCGCGATGACGGCGTTGGGCTGGGTGACGACCGACAGGCGCTGGGCGAGGAGCTCCCAGTTCCCGATGTGTCCGGCCACGAAGACGAGGCCCCGGCCGCGGACCATGGCGGCGCGGACGAGCTCCTCGCCCCCGGGCGCGATGGAGACGTAGTCCGTCAGGCTCCGGC
Source organism: Anaeromyxobacteraceae bacterium (assembly GCA_035636195.1). Classification (GTDB taxonomy): domain Bacteria; phylum Myxococcota; class Myxococcia; order Myxococcales; family Anaeromyxobacteraceae; genus Anaeromyxobacter_A. Next base: position 7,438 of record DASPZP010000295.1, on the reverse strand, counting down.
GCCAGCGCCGGAAGGTCACGACCTCCAGCGCCACCTGCCCGAGGTGGACGAGCGAAGCCCGCGCGATGTCCCGCCGCTCGGCCTCCGACTTCTCGGGCAAGGCGCGCTCCAGGTGCTCGAGCATGAGCCGGCGGTCCTTCCGGGCGAGGTGCCAGCCAAGGCGTCCGGCGAGCGCGCCCACCCACAGGCCCGCGCCGCGAGGGAGCAACCCGAGGACGGCGACCAGCGCCCGGAGAAAGAGCGAGCGGGCGCCGCGCCGGAGCCGCTTCGGGAGGGACGCTGCCATCCGACTAATACTGCCAGAGACCTTTGGCGCGGAGGATGTGCTCGACGAGCTCACGCACCGCCCCCCGGCCGCCTGGCGCCTGCGTGACGAGGTGCACGGTGGCGCGGACGGAGGGGTGCGCGTCGGCGGGGCAAGCCGATAACCCGACCCGCTTCAAGAGCCCGAGATCGTTCACGTCGTCGCCCATGTAGGCCACCTCCTCGTCGGGGATGCCGAGGTGGGCGAGCTCCGCATAGCCCTGGAGCTTGTCGCGCTGCGAGAAGGCGAAGTGCTTGAACCGGAGCTCCTCGAGGCGCTTGCGGGCGAGTCCGGGACGACCGGAGATGACGCCCAGCTCGAGGTGGTCGCGGATGAGCACGATCCCGTGCCCGTCCTTCACGTCGAAGGCCTTCATCGCCTCGCCTTCGGCCGTGTAGTAGAGCCGGCCGTCGGTGAGGACGCCGTCCACGTCGAGGAGGAGCAGGCGGATCTTCTGCGCTCGCGCTTCGACTACGGCCCGCGTCGCGGGCCTACGCTCAGCGCGAACGGGATCCTTCTTCCGCTCGCCCTGAGCGTAGCGCAGCGGAGTCGAAGGGCGAGCGTCGCCCCGCTTCACGGTTGGCCCAGCGCGCGGCGGATGGCGAGCACGTCCCGGAGGACCGCGTCGGCCATGGCGAAGTCGAGGGAGTTCGGGCCGTCCGACTTCGCCATGGCCGGGTCCTCGTGGATCTCCATGAAGAGGCAGTCGATGCCGACCGCCGCCGCGGCGCGCGCCAGCGGCGCCACGAACTCGCGGTTCCCCGCGGTGGTGTCGCCGCCCGCCCCGGGCAGCTGCACCGCGTGGGTGGCGTCCAGGCAGACCGGCGCGCCGAGCTCCCGCATCTGCACCAGCGCGCGCATGTCGACGACGAGGTTCCCGTAGCCGAAGGACGCGCCGCGCTCGGTGAGGACGACGTTCCCGTTCCCGGCCTCGCGGCACTTCTGGAGCACGTGGCGCATGTCGCGCGGCGCGAGGAACTGCCCCTTCTTCACGTTGACGCTCTTGCCGGCCCTGGCGCAGGCGAGGACGAGGTCCGTCTGCCGGCAGAGGAAGGCCGGGACCTGGAGCACGTCCACCACCCGCCCCACCGGCTCGGCCTGCCAGGCCTCGTGCACGTCGGTGAGGGTGGGGAGACCGGTCTCGCGCTTCACCCGCTCGAAGAGCGCGAGCCCGGGCTCGAGCCCGACGCCGCGGAAGCTCTTCAGGCTGGTGCGGTTCGCCTTGTCGAAGCTGGCCTTGAAGACGACCGGCAGACCGTGGCGGAGGGCGAGCGCCTTCACCTGCCGGGCGTGGGAGAGCGCCTGCGCCTCGGACTCGAGGACGCAGGGGCCGGCGATGAGGAGCAGCGGCCGGCCGTCGCCGACCTCGTGGCCGCCGACGACGGCGCGGATGGGGGCGTGTGTCATGACGTTCGTGGTTCGACTACGCTTCGCTACGCTCACCACGAACGGGCCGAAATCCCGTTCGCGCTGAGCGTAGCCTGCGCAGCAGGCGGAGTCGAAGCGCGCGCCTCAGGCGCCCTTTCCCACCTGCAGCTTCGTCACCGCCGCCTCGGACTTCTTGCGGGAATCGCGGTAGGCGACCGCCGCCGCGATGAACCCGGCGAAGAGCGGGTGCGGTCGGAAGGGCTTCGACTTGAACTCGGGATGGAACTGGCAGCCCACGAAGTGGGGGTGGTTGTTCAGCTCGATCATCTCCACCAGGCCGAGATCCGGGTTCATGCCGGAGAAGACGAGCCCCGCCTGCTCGAACTGGCTCCGGTAGCCGTTGTTGAACTCGAAGCGGTGGCGGTGGCGCTCCTGGATGAGGTCGGCGCCGTACAGCTCGCGCGCCTTGGTGCCGTCCTTGAGCCGGCAGGCGTAGCTGCCGAGCCGCATGGTGCCGCCCTTGTCCTCGACCCCGATCTGCGAGGCCATCAGGGTGACCACCGGGTGCGGGGTCTTGTCGTCGAACTCGAGCGAGTTCGCGCCCTGCAGGTCGAGCACGGCGCGCGCGAACTCGATGACCGCCATCTGCAGGCCCAGGCAGATGCCGAAGAACGGCACCTTGTGCTCGCGGGCGTAGGTCACGGCCAGGATCTTGCCCTCGGTGCCGCGCACCCCGAAGCCCCCCGGCACCAGGATGGCGTCCACCTGCGCGAGCGCCGAGAGATCGCCCTCCTCCAGCTTCTGCGAGTCGATGAACTCGTGCTGCACCTTGACGTCGCCGGCGATGCCGCCGTGGACCAGCGCCTCGTTCAGGCTCTTGTAGCTCTCGGCCAGCTCGACGTACTTGCCGACGACGCCGATCCGCACCAGGCCCTTGCGCGGCTGCTTCACCTTCTGGACGATCGCCTCCCACTTCTCGAGGCGCGGTGCGCGGCTCCAGATGTTCATGAGCTCGGCCAGCTTGTCGTCCACGCCCTCGGCGTGCAGCGCCAGCGGTAGCTCGTAGATGGAGGAGACGTCGCGCGCCGTGAAGACGGCCGAGGTGTCGAGGTTGCAGAAGAGCGCGATCTTGTCCTTCATCTCGCGCGAGATCTCGCGGTCGGAGCGGCAGAGCAGGATGTCCGGCTGGATACCGATCTCCCGCAGGTCCTTCACGCTGTGCTGGGTGGGCTTCGTCTTGAGCTCGCCCGCGGCGGCGATGAAGGGCACGAGCGTGAGGTGCGCGTAGACGACGTTCTCCTCACCCACGTCGTACTTCATCTGCCGGATGGCCTCCAGGAAGGGGAGCGACTCGATGTCGCCCACCGTGCCGCCCACCTCCACGATGACGATGTCCGCCTCGCCGGCCGCCTCGCGGATGACGGTCTTGATCTCGTCGGTGATGTGGGGAATCACCTGCACGGTCTTGCCGAGGTACTCGCCGCGCCGTTCCTTCTGGATGACGGAGTTGTAGATGCGGCCGGTGGTGTAGTTGTTCCCGCGGGTCATCTTGGCGCTCGTGAAGCGCTCGTAGTGCCCGAGGTCGAGGTCGGTCTCGGCGCCGTCGTCGGTGACGTACACCTCGCCGTGCTGGAACGGGCTCATCGTGCCCGGATCGACGTTGATGTAGGGGTCGAGCTTGAGGTGCGTGACCTCGAGCCCGCGGTTCTCCATCAGCGCGCCGATCGACGCGGCCGCCAGCCCCTTGCCGAGCGAGCTGACCACTCCGCCGGTGACGAACAGGTACTTCGTCTTCTTGGTGCGCTTCACCATGGGTTCGACCCCTTTCACACCGCGGCGGGGGACAAGCCCCCGCCCTACACGCGGGACCAGCCCCGCCCTACGAGCCCGCCTGTGCCAGGAGCGCGCGCGCGCGCTCCAGATCCTCGGGCGTGTCCACCCCGAACCCGCCGTACCGCGTCTCGACGACCCGGATGCGATGCCCTGCCTCCAGCGCACGCAGCTGCTCGAGCGACTCCTCGCGCTCGAGCCGCCCCGGTGCCAGGGCGGCGAACTCCTGCAAGAACGGCTCGCGGAAGGCGTAGATGCCCACGTGCGCCAGCGCGAGCGCGCTTGGCCCGCCCTCGCGCCGATGAGGGATGGCCGCCCGCGAGAAGTAGAGCGCGTCGCCGTTCTTCGCGCATACCACCTTGACCACCTGCGTCCGCTCGAGCTCTCCCTCCACCAGCGGGCGGGCGAGCGTCGCCATCTTGACCAACGGGTCCGACATGGCGCCCAGGAGCGCCTCGATCGCGGCCGCCTCGATGAGCGGCTCGTCGCCCTGCAAATTCACGATCAGCGCGGGCCGTGGTGAGAGCTTCCGCGCGGCCTCTGCCACGCGGTCCGTGCCGGTGGCGGCCTCGCCGGTCATGACCGTGACCGCGCCTGCGACCCGCGCCACCGCCGCGATGCGGTCGTCGTCGGTCGCGACCGCCACCAGGTCGACGCCACGCGCCGCCTGAGCGCGTTCCACGACGTGGCAGATGAGGGGCTTCCCGGCCAGGAGCGCGAGCGGTTTTCCCGGGAACCGAGAGGCTCCGTACCGGGCCGGAATGATGACGCTGACGAGTCCCAAACCGGGACCCCTGATTACTCGTGATGAACGGATCCGTCAACTGCGGCCGGGCGCGCCGTGTCCGGACGAGCTACGCGACCGGGCGAGCGCCGCCGGGCGGCCGCGCAGCTCGGTGAGCTCACCCCCTCTACCCCGGCGGGGGAGAGGGCTGGGGCGAGGGGTGTTATCCTCCGCGGGTGGAGGTCCGCGTCCGCTTCGAAGTCGAGCAGAACTACCGGGGCTGGCGCCTGGACGCCTACCTCCTCCACAAGATCAAGCGCCTCACCCCCGAGAAGGTCGCGTTCCTGATCGAGCACCGCCTGGAGCACGAGGGCGCGGCGCCGCTCGCGGCCGACAGCCTGCTCACCCCGGGGTTCCGCTTCGCGCTCGTGCGAGACGTGCGGCCAGAGCCGGAGACGCCGCTCCATTTCGGCGTCATCCACGACGACGGCGCGCTGCTCGTGGTGGACAAGCCGGCCGGCCTGCCGGTGCACCCCACGGCGCTCTACTTCGCCCACACGTTCACCGCCCTCGCCAAGGCACGCTTCCCCGAGCGCAAGGTCGACCCCGCCCATCGCATCGACCGCGAAACCTCCGGCCTGCTCGCGTGCGGCAGCGCCCCCGCTCACACCACGCGGCTCAAGGCCTCCTTCGCAAACGGCCAGGTCGCGAAGGGCTACCTCGCGCTGTGCGAGGGGTGGCCGGCCGAGGACAGGTTCGCGGTGGAGGCGCCGCTGGCGCTCACCGGTGCGTCGCTGGTGCGGGTCCGCATGCACGTCTCCGCCGGCGGCGCGGCGGCGGCGACCGGCTTCGAGGTGCTGGGCCGCCGCACCGCGCCGGACGGCACGCCCGTCGCGCTCGTCGCCTGCGCGCCGCGCACCGGCCGGCAGCACCAGATCCGCGCCCACCTGCATCACGCCGGGCTGCCGCTCGTGGGCGACAAGATCTACGGCCACGACGAGGCCATCTTCGACCGCTTCACCCGCCGCGAGCTGACCGATCACGACCGCCTCCGCCTCCGCCTCGGCCGCCACGCTTTGCACGCCTGGCGTCTCGCCTTTCCGCACCCCGTCAGCGGGGAGCGGGTCGCGTTCGAGGCGCCGCTGCCGGAGGACCTGCAGGCGTTCTGGGATGAGTGTCGCTGAAGCTCGGGTGCGCGGCCCCTCATCTCCCTCTCCCCCGCACCGTCCCTTGGTTCCACCCGCATTTCGGTGCTCTCGACACCGACATTTCGTTGCTCAAGGGGCCGCCGCGTCCCCCGGTCCCCTGTGATCTCAGCCGATTGCCCGTAGGCACGGCAGCTGCGTACAGGCGGCCCATGAGCGAGCTCATCGACAACAGCGCCCGGCGCAGGGAAGTCCTGAAGCACCTCGTCCTGACGTTGCACGCGGGCGCCGCGCCCGAGCAGGTTCGCACGCAGCTCCAGCGGATGCTCGGCTCCATCCCCTACGGCGACGTGGTGGCGGTCGAGCAGCAGCTCATCGCCGAGGGAATGCCGACCGAGGAGATCACGCGCCTCTGCGACCTCCATTCGGCGGCGCTTCGCGACACGATCCAGCTCGGCGCGCCGAAGACGACACCGCCCGGGCATCCCGTCCACACCTTCAAGAAGGAGAACGAGGCGCTCGGGCGCGAGCTCGAGGAGCTCGAGCGCCGCTACCGCGAGGTCGCCGCGCTCTCTGACGGCGCCGACACCGCCCCCCTGGTCCGCGCGCTCCGCGGCCACTTCAACGCGCTGATGGACGTCGAGAAGCACTATGTGCGCAAGGAGAACCTGCTCTTCCCGTACCTGGAGAAACACGGCATCACCGGGCCGCCGAAGGTGATGTGGGGGAAGCACGACGAGGCGCGCGGCCTCCTCAAGGGCGCGATCCAGGTGCTCGTCGCGAACCCCGCTCCCGCGCCGGTGGTCCTGCGGACGATGCTCGACCGCGTGCTGCGGCCCGCGTCGAGCGCGGTCGCGGAGATGATCTACAAGGAGGAGAACATCCTCCTCCCGATGTGCCTGGACACGCTCGCCGTCGACGAGTGGTGGGAGATCGCTCGCCAGAGCCCGGAGCTCGGGTTCTGCCTGTACGATCCGGTCGAGGCGTGGCGGCCGCCCGGCATGGCCGAGGCGCAGGCGGCAGAGCGTGACGGGCAGCGGATCCGGCTCCCCTCCGGCAGCTTCAGCCTGCCCGAGCTGACCGCGCTCCTCAACACGGTCCCGGTCGACATGACCTTCGTGGACAAGGACGACACGGTGCGCTTCTTCACCCAGGGGAAGGAGCGGGTCTTCTCCCGGAGCCGCGCCATCATCGGGCGCAAGGTCCAGTTCTGCCACCCGCCGTCGAGCGTGGACGTGGTGGACCGGATCCTGGAAGGCTTCCGCGCCGGGAAGCAGGACCGCGCCGAGTTCTGGATCGAGCTGCGCGGCCGCTTCGTGCACATCGAGTACCTCGCGATGCGCGGCGAGGGCGGCGAGTACCTCGGCTGCCTCGAGGTGAGCCAGGACCTCACGGCGAAGCGCGCGCTCACCGGAGAGCAGCGGCTCCTCAGCTGGGCGGAGGCGCAGCCGATCCCCGCGCCTCCCACCGCGCTCGACGCGCGGATCGCGGCGGCGCGGTGCCCGGCGCCGGCGGCCCGTCCGGCTCCGGCTCCGGCGGAAGGAGCCGCGCCCGCGTGGGCGAGCCCGGAGAAGGTCACGAAGACGCTCGACGCACGCCCGCTCCTCGCGCAGGGCCTCCATCCGGTGGACCAGGTGGTGGCCGAGCTCTCGCAGCTCGCGCCCGGCGAGGTGTTCGCGCTCGTGACGCCGTTTGTCCCGGCGCCGCTCGTCGAGCGCGCGCTGTCCCTCGGCGTCGCCGCGCACAGCGTGAGCGAGTCGCCGGGGGTGGTCCGGACGTACTTCGCCCGGGATCAGTAATCCATGGTCCTGCCCGAACCCATGGGCCGCACGGCGGCGTCGCCGAACTTCGCCTTGAACTTCTGGCACGGGCTCCCGTCGAGTCAACGCGGGCGGCGCGTTGACGCACGCCTCCAGTGAGGAAGGGTGGACACGGACCGGGTCCGGCGGCAAAGCATCGGCGAGATCGCGCAGGCCCGGGAGGAGGACCCTTTGTACTACGCGCTCCTGTACGAGACCGTCGCGGACCATGCCGAGCGGCGCAAGCCCTTCCGCGCCGAGCACCTCG
>DASPZP010000294.1:0-28262 GCA_035636195.1 Anaeromyxobacteraceae bacterium | reverse complement strand
GGCCGCCCTCAGCGCCTCCCCCAGGATGTCCAGCGCCTCCTCGGCCGAGAACGGCTTCTCGAGGTAGGCGAGCGCGCCGAACTGCCGGGCCAGCGAGGCGAAGCGCGGCCCGCGGAGTACCCCGGACACCACGACGCACGGGAGCCCGCGCTCGCGCAGCGCCATGAGGAACACGTCGCCCCGGATGTCGCCGAGTGGGAAGTCGACGAGGAGGGCGTCGGCCGCGCCCGCGCCGACGAGGGCGATCGCCTCGCGGCCCAGTCCGCAGGCCGTCACCGCCACGCTCCGCGCAGCGCCCGCCTCCGAGACCATCGAGAAGAGGGGCTCGTCCTCTCCCACGACGAGGAGGCGCTTTCCGGCGAGCGACACGGCCAGCGAATCTAGCAGCGCCTCGGGGGGCGGTCGAGGCGCCTCGCCCCGGGGGGGCAGGCGGCTGGCGCTCGCGGGATGGTCCCGGTACCCTCCGCACGTGGCGCTCGCCTTTCACCACCTCGCCCTGCAGTGCGCCGATCTCGCCGCCTGCGAGCGGTTTTACCGCGAGGTGCTGGGGCTCGAGGTGCTGCGCCGCTGGCCTCGCGACGACGGCGGCGACCGCAGCGTCTGGCTCCGGCTCGGTGACGGGTTCCTGGCGCTGGAGCAGGCCGAGGAGCCGCCGCCCCCCTCCACGTTCCGCTCCGGTCGCGGCGGCCTCCACCTCGTCGCCTTGGGCATCGGGGCGGGGGAGCGCGCCCGGTGGGAGGCGCGGCTCGAAGCGCTGGGCGTGCCCATCGTCCACCGCACCCGCTGGACGCTCTACCTGCGCGATCCGGAGGGGAACCGCGTCGGACTCTCTCACCACCCGGAGGACGCGCCGTGATCTTCGACCGGCGTCGCTACGCGAAGGACAACTACGTCTACCTGCTGGCGAAGGGCGGTGACGCCGCGCTCGTCGATCCGGGGGACCCCGGCGCTGCCCTGGCGCTCGCGGCGGCGCACGGGGTCCGGCCGCGCTGGGTCCTCCACACGCATGGCCACGCCGATCACACGGGCGGTACGGCCGAGGTGGTGCGCCAGGTCGGCGCTCAGGTGTACGGAGGGGGAGGGGACGCGGGCTGGTACCAGCCGGACGTGGACGTGGCGGGCCTGTCCGACCTGGCGCTGGGCGCCCTGCGCATCCGGGTCCGCCCTGCGCCCGGCCACACGCCGGGCTCCGTCCTGTACGCCTGGGAGGGCCGGCTCCTCACGGGCGACACGCTCTTCTGGGGCGGCGCGGGAAACTGCAAGCACGGCGGTGATCCCGCCCGGCTGGCCGAGAGCTTCCTCGGCGTCCTCGCCGGCCTGGATGGTTCTCTCATCGTGAATCCCGGTCACGACTACGCGGAGGCGAACCTGCCCTTCGCGCTCGATCTCGACCCGGACAACTCGGCCGCCCTCACCCAGCTCGAGGCGGCGAGGCTCGCTCACCGGCGCGGGGAGGAGCCGCAGCCGACCACGCTCGACGACGAGCGGCAGGCGAACCCCTTCCTGCGCGCCGAGGCGCTCCGGCCCGCGCTGGCCCGGCGCGGCCTGGCCGTCCGGGACGCGCGCGAGGCCTTCGTCGCGCTGCGAGGCCTCCGGGACCGCTGGCGCGGTTGACGGCGCCAGTGCGCCCGTCGCCGCCCCGGAGGATCAGCTGACGGGCCCGCCCGCCGGGCGCTAATCTGAGCCGGTGTTCCGCGCCTCCGCCCTGGCCCTCCTCCTCGCCTCGACGCCCGCAGGCGGCCTCGGGCCCATCCGCTGCGCCGGCTCGGCTGCCCCGAGCTTGCGCGACGCGGCCTCCAACCTCTCCGTCGTGCGCGCCTCGACGCGCCGCGCGGCGCGCAAGGAGGCGCTCCGTGCCTGCCGCCTCGCGCTGGAGGCGCTGCCGCTCGCCGCCGGCGGTCGGGTGGGCGATGCGAGGGTCGGGGCGCTCGCCCAGCAGGTCCACGACATCCTGCGCGGCGCGAGGGAGGTGGGCGCGCCCCGCTTCTTCGCCGATGGAGGCGCTGCTCTGGAGCTCGAGATTCGCCTGACGCCCGAGCTGGGGGCGCTGCTCGCCCCGCCCGCCGCTCCGCTCGCCGCGCCCCGGTGACCCACGTGCGACGCGTCGTGACACTCCCGAACGCCCTCACCGCCTCGCGGTTCGTCCTCGCGCCCATCTTCCTCGTCCTGTACGCCCGCGGCGATACGGTGAGGGCACTCGCCGCCTTCGCGGCGGCGGCGGCGACCGACGTCCTCGACGGCCTCGCCGCCCGCGTCCTCCAGCAACACACCCGGCTCGGCGCGTTCCTCGACCCCATCGCCGACAAGTTCCTCGCCGCCTGTGCGCTCTTCGCGCTGTGGCAGCGCGGCCGCCTTCCGCTGTGGTTGCCGCTGCTCGTCGTCTCGCGCGACGCGGCGCAGCTGCTCGGCGCGGCCGCGCTGCGCGGGCTCGGCCGGCGCATCCCCATCGCGCCGACCCGCATCGGGAAGTACGCCACCTTCTGCATCGCAGCCACGGTGCTCGTCTCGCTCGCCTGGGAGTTCCTGGCCTGGCCGCCATCGCAGGGCGCGCCCTACGTGGCCGCGCTCGGTCTCGTCACGGCGGAGTGCGTCGCGGTGAGCTGGGTGCAGTACTTCCTTTACTTCGTGCGGAGTGCCCGCTGGGCGTCCGAGCCCACCGTATGACAGCCGGACCGCACCCAGAGGTGGCGCCCGCTTAACAGGGAGGCGAGCACGGGATACCTTTCTCCCCGATGGGGCGTAAACTCAAGCTTGTCATCTCCGACCTGCACCTCGGCAAGGGCACGTACCGCGAGGACGGCTCGGTGAACGTCTTCGAGGACTTCCGCAGCGACGGGAAGTTCGCGGAGTTCCTCGACTACCACCGCTCGGGCGAGCACGCCGAGGACGAGGTGGAGCTCATCGTCAACGGGGACTTCTTCAACCTGCTCTCGGTCGATCTCGATGGGCGGCTGAACGTCGCCATCACCGAGCGGATCGCGGTCGAGAAGACCGCCGCCATCATCCGCGGCCACCCTCTCGCCTTCGAGGCGCTGCGGCGCTTCGCCACCACCGAAGGGCACGCCGTCGTCTTCATCATGGGAAACCACGATCCGGGCTTTCTCTTCGCCGGCGTGCGGGAGCTCGTCACGGCGGCGGTGGGCGGCAAGCACGCCTACGTGCTCGACAGCTACGACTTCGACGGCGTGCACGTCGAGCACGGTATGCAGCACGAGCCGATGAACGCCTTCAACACGCAGCGCTACTTCGTGGAGCGCGACGGCGAGCTCTCGCTCAACCTGCCGCTCGGGTCGCGCTACATCATCGAGGTCCTGAACGGCGAGAAGGCGCTGCGACCCTACATCGACAAGGTGGCGCCCTTCCGGCGCTACTTCCTGTGGGCGCTCGTCAATGATCCGGCGATCGTCTTCAAGATCACCGCGAAGAGCTTCGACTTCGCGATCCGGGCGCTCCTCAAGAAGATCCCGTACGTCGACGAGGTCTCCCCGACCGAGATCATCGAGCGGCTGGTGCTCTACACCGCCTTCCCGACCCTGGAGCGGGAGGCGAAGCACCTGCTCACGCGGCGAGGCTTCAACACCGTCATCATGGGCCACACCCACGTCCCGCTCTACCGCGAGTACGCGCGCGACAAGGTCTACATCAACACCGGTACCTGGAATCCGATGACCTCGCTCGACATGGGGAACTTCGGCCGGACCGAGGTGCTGACCTACGCCCACGTCGACTGGGTCGAGGGGCGCCCGCGAGCGCGCCTGCGCGAGTGGCGCGGCCTGCATCGGCCGGCCGAGGACGTTTTTTTCTAGGTCCTCCAGGTCATCGCGGAGGGTGCGAAGCGCCCCAGCCCGTGTCCCGACATCATGGTATGCCGGGCCTCGCGGACCGACACGCGCGGGCGGTAGAAGGCGAGCAATCGATCGTTCGCCTGTGCCGGAGGCCGCGTGCTCTGCAAGGTCATCGTGTGTGGCATGCTCCTCGTGGCGGGCCCCCCGGTTCGCGCCGACGAGCCTCCCTTTTCGGGCGAGCGCGGCGCGACCGAGCTCGCGCTGGTGGCGGAGCGCGGCAGCGCCGAGCTCGGCCCGGATTGCAGGGTGGGCGCGGTGTTCCGGAGCCTGCTCGTGCCGGGATACGGCCAGCTCGCCCGCGGAGAGCGGGTGAAGGGCGCGATCGTCTTCGGTGCCGAGGTGGCGCTGCTCGGTACCGCGCTCGCCTTCCACCTCGCTGGAGACGCGGCCAACGCCCGATACAGCGCGCAGCCGAACGACGCCATCGGTCCGCAGAGCTGGCGTGCGCTGGCCGACTCGCGCCACCACGTCCGAGACGTGCTGCTCTTCGGCGCCAGCGCGCTGTGGGCGGCGAGCATCGCCGACGCCTTCCTGGGCGGGCGCCGCGGGACGCCAGCGCTGGAGCTCGCCACCCGCTCCGACGAGCGCCGCCTGGCGCCGCTCGCCGCCATCCGGCCAGGCCTCGCGCTCCTCGGCGTGCAGGGGCGGTTCTGACGACGGGTCACCGCCCGAGCCGGGGCCACGGGCGCGTTGACACCCTGCGGGCGCACGGGTAGAAACGCAGCGCTTCGAAGACCCACAGGCCCGTAGCTCAGTGGTAGAGCATCACCTTGACACGGTGGGGGTCGTCGGTTCGATACCGACCGGGCCTACCAAGAAAAGCAGGGGGTTGGCGGAGACGCCGGCCCCTTTTTTCTTGCCCGCGGATGGCTGGGGTGACAGCCGGGGTGACAACGTTTCCGGCCGCGCGGAAGGGAAGCGCCCCGACCCACGGCAGGTCTAGCTCTCGACCGCGGTCACGGGCTTCGTGACGCCGTCCACGTGCTGCGCCTCGCGCTGGTTGTCAGCCGGGATGTCAACCGTCGCGCGGCCACCGCCAGACCGCCCGGAGCGCAAACGGCTTGGGGACTTACTTTCGCTGCTCGGCAGCCCTGATCTCTTCGGGGGTCGGAGGCGTATCCCACGCACCCGTCGTCGCCCTTGGCGCTGCTGCCCGCTCATGTCGTGCGTCCCACGCTTGCCACGCCTGGACGAGTATCCCCAGAGCGGCGGCAGCGGCAGCAACTGCGGTCGGCATGGTCGTATAGATGATGCTACCGAGCCAGGATGAACCGGCGCACGGCCGTGCTCCCTGCCGGACGATCCCGGCGACGCAGGGGTCGTGTGTGGACATGTGCCGGCGTGGAGGCGACCGCGCGCGGCGGTGCGGACATGTGTAGCAATGTGCACCATAAGTGACTCTTTCTATTGCGCTGGATCGCTGGAATGGCCGAACATGCCATCCATGCGCTCGCCCTCAAGACCGATTCTCACGGTACTTGCACTGCCCCCCCTCAGGAATGCGCTCTTAGCAGCCGTTGTCTTCCTTGCATCGGCCTGCGGCAGCTCTGGGCCGGGCGGCGAGCAGCCATGCTCCTCGACCCAGTCCTGCCCCGCCGCGCAGGTCTGCGTGACCGGCATCGGCTTCTGCGTCGTGCCAAAGGGCTGCATGCAGGGGGACATCTGCGGCGCCACCTGCACCAACACCAAGGAGGATCCCGCCAACTGTGGGAACTGCGGAACGGTTTGCAGCGGCGCGACGCCGCTGTGCGCAAACAAGGTGTGCGCAGCCTCCTGTCCTACCGGCCTCATCGCCTGCAACGGGGGCTGCGTCGACTTCGCCAAGGATATCCGCAACTGTGGTTCGTGTGGCCACACATGCAGCCTGCTTCAGGCCTGCGAGTCGGGCGTCTGCGTCAACGCATGCAACGCGCCGCTTGGCGACTGCGGCGGCGTCTGCCTCGACCTGCAGGACGATGAGACCAACTGCGGTGCCTGCAACCACATTTGCCCCTCGACCGCGGCGCTGTGCTCCCAGGGAACGTGCGTCGCGAGTTGCCCGTCCACGCTCGTGACGTGCGGAAAGTCATGCGTGGACTTCGCGAGCGATCCGTGGAACTGCGGGGGCTGCGGCAAGAAGTGCGACCCCGGCCAGACTTGCCAGAGCGGCGCGTGCAAGTAGCGGGCAGCTAAAAGAGGCCGGCCATCTCAAGACCCCTCCACTCCGAAACCGGGCAAGCGGTCCCGGCGCGACCACCCCCGCACTTGGCCCGACCGAGCTGCCGGCGCTGCTCGCGTACCATCTTCCCGCTTCCGCTTGCGGCGAGCTCTACAGCACGCGGGTAGCGGTAGCGGGAACTCCATCGGAGCGCGCTCACGCTCATCATGCGCGAGATTCAGCGGACGCCGGAGGACAAGCAGCGGCGGAAGGACTGGCAAGGCGAGCGGCGGAAGACTGCGCCGAGCGGGCGCTCGAGCCGGCCAGAGAGGGTCAGGGCGAGGGATGCGGGACCCTGAGCGCCCGCTCCAGCTCCTCGAGCAGGACGTCGAGGTCGGCCTCGGTGGTGTGGAAGCTCGTGATGGAGGCGCGCAGCGCCCGCTGCCGGCCGTTCAGGACCACCTCCGAGATCCAGGCGCGCCCGCGCCCGACCACCTGCCCGACCACGTCGGTCGAGCTGACGCGGCCCGCGTCGAGCTCGCGATGCGTGAAGCAGACGACCGGCAGCGGCGTCGCGTTCAAGAGCCTGAAGCCGCGCGCGAGGAGCCGCTCGCGCAGCGCATCGCCCATGCGCACCTGGCGTTCGAAGAGCGCGCCCGCGCCGGCGAGGCCGGTCTCGGCGAGCGCGAACAGGACCTTGAGCCCGATGGCCCGCCGGGACCACTGGATCGTGGCCGCGTAAGGCTCGTCGGCGGCCGCGCTCGGCATGTAGGTGGTGGTCACGGCGAACGCCCGCCGCAGCGCCTCGGCGTCGCTGCAGAAGATCATCCCGGCGCCCATCGGGACCGAGAGCCCCTTGTGCGCGTCCCAGGTGACGGAGTCCGCGGCGCGGATGCCGTCCAGGACCGCGGAGAGGCGCGCGACGAGGGCCGCGGCGCCGCCGTACGCGGCGTCGACGTGGAACCACGCGCCGGCGCGGGCCGCCACGTCTGCGAGGGCGGGGAGGGGATCGATCACTCCCGCGCCGGTCGTGCCGAGCGTGCCGACCACCAGGAGCGGAGCCCACCCGGCCGCTCGATCCTCGGCGATGCGACGTTCGAGGGCGACGGGGTCCATGCGGAGCGCGCCGTCGACCTGCACCTCGCGCAGCGCGTCCGTCCCCAGCCCGATGATCCGGACGATCTTCACGAAGGAGTGGTGCGCCTCGGCGCTCACGTACACCGCCGGCCGCGCCGCGAGCGCGCGGACGCCGCCTTGTTCCCAGCCCGGGGCGCCGCGCGCCAGCGCCGCGAGCACCGCGGTCAGGTTCGCCTCCGCGCCGCCCGTCGTGAAGGTCGCCACATCGCCCTCGCGGCCCAGGGCCGCGCCCAGCCGGCGCAGGACGTGCCGCTCCAGCTCCGCCGCTGCTGCTGAGTGCGACCACACCGCCAGCTGCGGGTTGTAGAGCGCGGCGAGGGCGTCCCCCAGCGGCGCCGCCTCGCGCACGCTCGGGTTGAAGAGCCCGAAGTAGCGCGGGTGGATGACGTGCACCGCGTGCTCGCGGAGCAGCGCCGCCGCCTCGTGCACCAGGTCGGGGAGCGGCATGGGCGCCTCGAGCGGGAACCGGCGCTCCACCTCAGCGCGCAGGTCGGCGGGCCGTGAGGCGGTCGCCACCGGGAGCTCCCGGACCCGTGCGCGCAGCGTCTCCGCCTCTTCGGCGACTGCCGCCCACCCGGAGCGGGCCTCGGAATCGATGGAGTCTGCGGTCACCTGTACCCCCCTCCTTCTCAGTCGCCATCGCTTCCTGCCGTGGATGCGCGTGGAAGTCATTCCGATCTCTTCCTGCGCGGGCCTCGAAGCTACCCCAAGTGGCACCGCCGACTGCGCCGGCTAACAACCACCTCGGTCGCAACCGGAGGAGGTCGTGGCGCCTGGCGCCGTCGAGGCGGAGGTGGTGGTCGTCGGAGCCGGCCCGGCCGGCCTCGCCGTCGGGGCGTGCCTGCGGCGCGCCGGGATCCCGTTCCTGCTGCTCGAGAAGGAGGAGCAGGTCGGTGCAATCTGGCGCCGTCACTACGATCGGCTGCACCTCCACACCGATCGGGGCCACTCCGCGTTGCCCTTCCTGCCGTTCCCGAAGAGCTACCCGCGCTACGCGTCCCGGCAGCAGGTGGTGGACTACCTCCAGGCGTACGCGCGCGCGTTCGACCTGGCGCCGCGCTTCGGCGAGGGGCTGGTCGCGGCGCGCCGCGCCGCTCGCGGCTGGGAGGTCGAGACGCGCTCGGGCCGCTACCGCGCCCGGGCGGTCGTCCTCGCGACCGGCTTCTGCGCCGAGCCGGTGCGGCCGCGGTGGCCGGGCCTGGAGACCTACCGCGGGACGGTGCTGCACAGCTCCGAGTACCGGAGCGGCGAGCCGTTCCGGGGACGGGACGTGCTGGTGGTGGGCCTCGGCAACTCGGGCGGCGAGATCGCGATCGACCTCGTCGAGCACGGCGCGCGCCCGGCGCTGTCCGTCCGCGGGCCGGTGAACCTCCTCCCGCTCGAGCTCTTCGGGCTGCCGATCTTGACCTGGTCGCTCGCGCTCTCGCGCCTGCCCCCGCGCCTCGCCGATGCGATCGCCCGGCCGCTGCTCCGGGCGGCGCTCGGCGACCCGACGCGGCTCGGGTTCGCGCGTCCGGCCGCAGGGCCGATGCGCCAGATCCGCGAGCGCGCGCGCATCCCGCTCATCGACGTCGGCACGCTGGCGCTGGTCGAGGCTGGCCGGATCGCGGTGCGTCCGGGGATCGATCGGTTCAGCGCCGAGGGCGTCGTCTTCGCAGGCGGTGCCCGAGCGCGCTTCGACGCGGTGGTGCTCGCCACCGGATATCGCCATGCGCTCGAGCGCGTCGTGGAGGGCGCAGAGGCGCTCGTCGACGACGACGGGCGACCGCGCGCGAGCGGGCGCGAGAGCGCGCTCCCCGGGCTGTACCTGTGCGGCTTCCACGTCGCGCCGACCGGCATGCTGCGCGAGATCGGCCTCGAGGCGCGCCGGATCGCGGCGGACCTGGCGCGGGGCAGGGCGGCGCGGCGCCGCGGAGGGTAGGGGGCCGCGGAGGGTCGGGGTCGGGGTCGGGGTCGCGACAGCCGAGCTCTCGCTGGCGTTTTTCCCGTGCCGAGGGTACGGAAAGACGCCATGTCCGACCTCGTCCGCATCACGCTCCCCGACGGCTCCTCCAAGGAGGCGCCCAAGGGCACCCACATCGTCGACTTCGTGAAGCAGCAGATCGGGGCCGGCCTCGCCAAGGCGGCCTACTTCGCGAAGCTGGACGGGGAGCCGGTCGACCTGGCGCGCCCGCTCGACCGCGACGCGAAGCTCGAGATCGTCACCACGAAGAGCCCGGAGGCGCTGGAGGTCGCGCGCCACGACGCGGCGCACGTGCTGGCGAGCGCGGTGCAGCGGCTCTACCCCGACGCGCAGGTCACCATCGGCCCGGCGGTGGAGGACGGCTTCTACTACGACTTCGCCCGCGAGAAGCCCTTCACCCCGGACGACCTGGCGAGGATCGAGCAGGCCATCGCCGACGAGATCAAGGCCGACCTCCCGTTCCAGCGCGAGGAGATCGCGATGGACGACGCGATCCGCCTCTTCGAGGAGAAGGGCGAGAAGTTCAAGGTCGAGATCGTGAAGGACATCGCCGCCAAGGGGGCGAAGACGCTCACCCTCTACAAGCACGGCGCCTGGGTCGACTTCTGCCTCGGGCCGCATGGCCCGTCCACCGGCCGACTCGGGGCGGTCAAGCTCATGAACGTCGCCGGCGCCTACTGGCGAGGCGATCCGAAGAACCCGATGCTGCAGCGCATCTACGGCACCCAGTTCTTCGACAAGAAGCAGCTCGAGCAGCACCTCTTGCGCCTCGAGGAGGCGAAGAAGCGCGACCACCGCAAGCTCGGGCCGGCGCTCGGGCTGTTCACCTTCCACGAGTACGCGCCGGGCGCCGCGTTCTGGCTGCCGCACGGCACGACGCTCTTCAACGTGCTGCGCGATGCCATGAACCGGCTCGTGAAGAAGAACGGCTACCAGGAGGTGAAGACGCCGCTCCTCTTCAACAAGCGGCTGTGGGAGCAGAGCGGCCACTGGGGCAAGTACCGGGAGAACATGTTCCTCGTCCTCGACTCCGAGGCGGACGAGAGCCTGCCGCTCGAGGAGCGCTTCACCCAGTCGCTGAAGCCGATGAACTGCCCGTCGCACCACCTGATATATGGGATGGGGAAGCGCAGCTACCGCGAGCTGCCGCTCCGCTACTTCACCACCGACGTGCTCCACCGCAACGAGTCGTCGGGCTCGCTGGGGGGCCTCACCCGCGTCCGCCAGTTCCAGCAGGACGACTCGCACATCTACCTCATGGAGTCGCAGGTCGAGGAGGAGGTCGCGCGCATCGTGGGCCTGATGAAGCAGGTCTTCGGGGCGTTCGGCCTGCCCTTCTCGGCCCGCTTCGCGACCCGGCCGGCGCAGCGCCTCGGCGACGACGCGCTCTGGGACCGGGCCGAGGGCGCGCTCGAGCAGGCGCTGAAGCGCCTCGACCTGCCCTACACCCTGAACCCCGGGGACGGCGCCTTCTACGGGCCCAAGGTCGACTTCTCGGTGACCGACTCGCTCGGCCGGACCTGGCAGCTGTGCACCATCCAGCTCGACTACGCCGCCCCGGAGCGCTTCGACCTCACCTACGTCGGCGACGACAACAAGGAGCACCGGCCGGTCGTCATCCACCGCGCCATCTACGGCTCGTTCGAGCGCTTCATCGCCATCCTGACCGAGCACTTCGCGGGCGCCTTCCCGGTCTGGGTGGCGCCGGTGCAGGCGCGCATCGTGACGGTCTCCGACCGGTTCAACGACTGGGGCCGCACGGTGGCGGAGCGGCTCGAGGCGGAGGGTTTCCGCGCCGAGGTCGACCGTAGCTCCGACACGCTCGGCGGCAAGATCCGCAACGCGCAGCTCGCGAAGATCCCCTTCTCCTTGGTGGTGGGCGAGAAGGAGGTCGAGGGTAAGGCCGTCGCGCCGCGCCGGCACGGCGGCGAGGACCTCAAGTCCATGAGCCTCGACGCGTTCGTGGAGCTCCTGAAGAAGGAGGCGGCGCCGCCGTTCTAGCCCTTGACGCGGCGCGATGTCGCAGCTAGGCTCCTCGCTCGATGAAACGCGGCAGCGAGATACGACTTCTTAGCCGGGCGGTAGGGGCCCGGCGAGTAGCCTAGAGCGCGCCGCGACCTCTTCCGCCGAAACCGGCCGGAGAGGTTGCCCTCGACAGGCGAGACCAACTCTTCGGCCCTGAACCAGGAGCCGGAGCGCATGTCGAACAGAAGCGGCGCCGAAACCCCATCCATCTGTGCTGTAGGTATCCCGGTTACATCAGCCGGGCACTCTGGTAGATTCAGTGATTCACCCATCGGTCGTGGCGCCACGGCGCCGGACGGGAAAGGCAGAGGGCTCGTGAGCGAACCCGGCTCGGAACGCGTCGTCGTCTTCGACACCACCCTCCGCGACGGCGAGCAGTCCCCGGGCGCCTCGATGAACCTGCCGCAGAAGCTGCAGGTGGCGAAGGCGCTCCGCGACCTCGGCGTCGACGTCATCGAGGCGGGCTTCGCGGCCGCGTCTCCGGGCGACTTCGAGGCCATCCAGGGGGTGGCGCGCCAGGTCGAGGGCGCGACCATCTGCAGCCTCTCCCGCTGCAGCAAGGGCGACATCGACGCGTCGGCGAACGCGCTCGCCGACGCGGCGCGGAAGCGCATCCACGTCTTCCTGGCCACGAGCCCCATCCACCGCGACTTCAAGCTCAAGATGGCGAAGGACGAGATCATCCGCCGCGCCGTCGAGGGGGTGAAGATGGCGCGCGCGCGGTGCGAGGACGTCGAGTTCTCGACCGAGGACGCCGCCCGCACCGAGCTCGAGTTCCTGGCCGAGGTGGTCGAGCGCACCATCGAGGCCGGCGCCACCACCCTCAACATCCCGGACACGGTCGGCTATGCGCTGCCGCAGACCTACGCCGAGACGCTCTCCTACCTCAAGAAGCACGTCCGGGGCATCGAGCGGGTCGTCATCTCGGTGCACTGCCACAATGACCTGGGGCTGGCGGTGGCGAACTCGCTCGCCGGCGTGATGGTGGGCGCACGCCAGGTGGAGTGCACCATCAACGGCATCGGCGAGCGCGCCGGCAACGCGTCCCTGGAAGAGATCGTCATGGCGATCAAGACGCGCCACGACGTGCTGCACGTCTCGACCGGCGTGAAGTCCGAGCGCCTCTACCCGACCAGCCGGCTCGTCGCCCAGGTGACTGGGATGCACGTCCAGCGCAACAAGGCCATCGTGGGCCAGAACGCCTTCGCCCACGAGGCGGGCATCCACCAGCACGGCATGCTCACCCACCGCGAGACGTACGAGATCATGCGGCCGGAGGAGGTCGGGTTCAGCCGCAGCTCGCTCGTGCTCGGCAAGCACTCCGGCCGGCACGCGCTCAAGGAGCGCCTGGGCGCGCTCGGCTACAAGCTGGAGGACGCGCAGCTCGACCAGGTGTTCGCCGCGTTCAAGGCGCTGTGCGACAAGAAGAAGGAGATCTACGACGCAGACATCGAGGCGCTCGTGATCCACGGGCAGATCCTCGGCGACGGCCAGCACACCTGGGAGCTCGTCGCCCTCTCCACCACCAGCGGCACCGGCACGCTGCCGGCCGCCTCCATCGCGCTCCAGAAGAACGACGGCACGCGCTACCAGGAGGCGTGCGGCGGCGACGGCCCGGTCGACGCGGTCTTCAAGGCCATCGAGCGCATCACCGGCATCTCCGCCAAGCTGCGCGACTACCAGATCCAGAGCGTCACCGTGGGTGAAGACGCCCAGGGCGAGGTGGTGCTGGAGGTCGAGCACCCCACCGGCGTCTACCGGGGCCGCGCGCTCTCCACCGACATCATCGAGGGCTCGGCGCGCGCCTACCTCGACGTGGTGAACCGCATCGCGCTGAAGCAGCCGGCCGTGGCGCCCGAGGTCGAGGCGGTACGCCAGCTCGGCACGGTGTAGCGGCCCGGACACCACGTTCCTCGAACGAAAGGCCATGGCCGGCGCGAGTCGGCGGCGGGCCGGAGCGACGCATGGAAGCAGAAGCAGCCTCTCATCGACCGCGCACCCTGTTCGAGAAGGTCTGGGACGCGCACGTCGTGAAGCCCGAGACGCCGGACGCGCCGGCGGTCCTCTACGTCGACCTGCACCTCGTGCACGAGGTGACGAGCCCGCAGGCGTTCTCGCTCCTCGCGGAGCGGGGGCTGCGCCTCCGGCGCCCGGATCGCACCCTCGCCACCATGGATCACTCCACCCCGACCACGCCCCGCGGCCCGGGCGGCGCGTGGGTGTACGGGGACGCGCAGGCCGAGGCGCAGGTGAGGCGGTTGTCCGAGAACTGCCGCTCCTTCGGCGTCGAGCTGCACCCGCTCGGCGACGCGGCGCAGGGCATCGTGCACGTCATCGGGCCCGAGCTGGGCGCGACCCAGCCCGGCATGACGGTCGTCTGCGGTGACAGCCACACCGCCACGCACGGCGCCTTCGGGGCGCTCGCCTTCGGCATCGGCACCTCGGAGGTCGGCTACGTCCTCGCGGCCCAGTGCTTGCTGCAGCGGCGGCCCCGGACGCTGCGGGTGAACGTGGACGGGCGGCTCCCCGCCGGCATCGGTGCGAAGGACCTCGTCCTCGCCATCATCGCGAAGCTGGGGGTGGGGGGCGGGACCGGGCACGTCGCCGAGTACGCCGGTCCGGCGATCCGCGCCCTCGGGATGGAGGCGCGCATGACGGTCTCCAACATGTCGATCGAGATGGGGGCGCGGGCCGGCATGATCGCGCCCGACGACACGACGTTCCAGTACCTCTCCGGCCGCGCGAAGACGCCGCGGGGCGAGGCCTTCGAGCAGGCGATGGCCAGCTGGCGCGCCCTGCCCAGCGACGCCGGCGCGCGGTTCGACCGCGAGGTCTCGCTCGACGCCGCCGCGGTCGAGCCCATGATCACCTGGGGCACGAACCCGGCCCAGGCGATACCGGTCACGGCCGCCGTCCCCGACCCCGCGCTGGCCGCTGACGCCGGGACCCGCGCCTCCCTGGAGAGCGCGCTCCGCTACATGGGCTTCACCCCGGGCGAGCGGCTCCTCGGCCACCCGGTCGACGTGGTCTTCATCGGCAGCTGCACGAACTCGCGGCTGCCCGACCTGCGCGAGGCGGCCACGGTGATGAAGGGCCGCAAGGTGCGGCTCCGCACGCTCGTCGTGCCGGGATCGGCGGCGGTGAAGCGGGAGGCCGAGGCCGAGGGCCTCGACCGCATCTTCCGCGAGTCTGGCGCCGAGTGGCGCGAGCCGGGCTGCTCGATGTGCATCGCCATGAACGGCGACCACCTCGAGCGCGGCCAGTACTGCGTGTCGACGTCGAACCGGAACTTCGAGGGGCGGCAGGGGGCGGGCGGGCGTACGCTCCTCGCCAGCCCCGCGACGGCCGCCGCCGCCGCCGTGGCGGGCGCCGTGGCCGACCCGCGCCGGCTGGAGGGCTAGAGCACGATGGAACCCTTGCGCAAGCTGCGGAGCCGGACGGTGGTCCTCGCGAAGGATCACGTCGACACCGACCAGATCATCCCCGCCCGCTTCCTGAAATGCACCGACAAGAAGGGACTCGGGAAGGCGCTCTTCAGCGACTGGCGCTACGACGAGGCCGGCGCGCCCCGCCCCGACTTCGTGCTGAACCGCCCCGAAGCGCGCGGCGCCTCCATCCTGGTGGCGGGCGACAACTTCGGCTGCGGCAGCTCCCGCGAGCACGCGCCCTGGGCGCTCGTCGACGCCGGCTTCCGCGCCGTCCTGTCCACCTCCATCGCGGACATCTTCAAGAACAACGCGCTCAAGAACGGGCTGTTGCCGGTGGTGGTCGAGCCCGCGGCGCACGCTCGGCTCCTGGCCGCGCCGGGCGCAGAGCTCGCCATCGATCTCGCGGATCTCAGCCTCACGCTGCCCGGGGGCGGCGTCGCGCACTTCCCCCTCGACGCCTTCGCCCGCTACTGCCTCATGAACGGCGTGGACGAGCTCGGGTACATCCTCGCAGAGGCCGAGGCGATCAGCGCCTTCGAGCGGGCGCGGGGCGAGCGATGAGCCTGACCGCCAGCGGCAGCCCGCGCATCAGGGCGCACATCACCGTCCTGGGCGGCGACGGCATCGGACCCGAGGTGGCGCAGCAGGGCATGCGCGTCCTGCGCGCGGTCGCGGAGTCCTACGGGCACATCTTCGAGATGACGCCGGCGCTGGTGGGCGGCGCTGCCATCGACGCCACCGGCTCGGCGCTCCCCGACGAGACGCTCGACCTCTGCCGCGAGACCGACGCCGTGCTCTTCGGCGCCATCGGCGGGCCGAAGTGGGGGCCGTCCGCGCCGGTGCGGCCGGAGCAGGGGCTGCTCGCGCTGCGCAAGGGCCTCGGCCTCTTCGCGAACCTCCGGCCGGTGACGGTGAACCCGCTCCTCGCCGGCGCCTCGCCGCTCCGGCCCGAGCTGCTCGAGGGCGTCGACCTGCTCGTCGTCCGCGAGCTGACGGGCGGCCTCTACTTCGGCGAGAAGCGCCGCGACGCGACGTCCGCCTTCGATGCGTGCGTCTACACGGTGGCGGAGGTGGAGCGGGTGGTGCGGGTGGCGGCGCGGCTCGCCCAGGGGCGGAAGCGGCGCCTCGTGAGCGTCGACAAGGCGAACGTCCTCGAGACCTCGCGGCTCTGGCGCGAGACGGCCGAGCGGGTGGTTCGCACCGAGTTCCCGGACGTCCAGCTCGAGCACCAGCTCGTCGACTCCTGCGCCATGCAGCTCATCCGGCGCCCGGCCGACTTCGACGTGATCGTGACCGAGAACATGTTCGGCGACATCCTCACCGACGAGGCGTCGGTCCTGGCCGGCTCGATCGGCCTGCTCCCGTCGGCGTCCCTCGGCGACGGTCCTCGCGGTCTGTACGAGCCCATCCACGGCTCGGCGCCTGACATCGCCGGCAAGGGGATCGCGAACCCGTACGGCACCATCCTCAGCGTCGCCATGCTGCTCCGCCACTCGCTCGGCCTCGAGCCGGAGGCGCGGGTGCTCGAGGCGGCGGTGGCGCGCGCCCTCGAGAAGGGCGCCCTCACCCCCGACCTCACCCGCACCGCGCCGGTCGGCACCGAAGACGCCGGCACCGCCGTCATCCACGCCTTGAAGGCTCTCGCGGCCTGAACCACGAGGACACGCACCCATGAGCGACTTCGATCCCCGCCACCAGAGCCGCCACCTCTACGAC
This sequence comes from Anaeromyxobacteraceae bacterium, assembly GCA_035636195.1. Classification (GTDB taxonomy): domain Bacteria; phylum Myxococcota; class Myxococcia; order Myxococcales; family Anaeromyxobacteraceae; genus Anaeromyxobacter_A. The sequence continues at coordinate 12,011 of DASPZP010000294.1, read as the reverse complement.
GGCTATGACCGCGCGCCCGCCCGCGCGATGATGCACGGCATCGGCTTCACCCGGGAGGATCTGGCGAAGCCCTGCATCCTCGTCGCCAACACCTGGATCGAGACGATGCCCTGCAACTACCACCTGCGGCGGCTGGCCGAGGTGGTGAAGGAGGGCATCCGGGCCGCCGGCGGCACGCCGATGGAGATGAACACCATCGCGATCAGCGACGGCGTCGCCATGGGCACCGAGGGCATGAAGGCCTCCCTCATCAGCCGCGAGGTGATCGCCGACTCGATCGAGCTCGTCGGGCGCGGGCACTGGTTCGACGGGGTGGTGGCGCTGGTCGGCTGCGACAAGACCATCCCCGGCGCCGCGTTGGGGCTCCTGCGGCTCGACGTCCCCGGGCTCGTCCTGTACGGAGGGTCCATCGCGCCGGGCCGCCTCGACGGGAAGGACATCACCATCCAGCACGTCTTCGAGGCGGTGGGCGCCTTCGCCGCCGGCAAGATCGGGAAGGAGCGGCTGGAGCAGGTGGAGGACGCCGCCTGCCCCGGCGCCGGCGCCTGCGGCGGCCAGTACACCGCCAACACGATGGCGCTCGGGCTCGAGTTCCTCGGACTCTCGCCGGTCGGCTACAACACCATCCCCGCCACCGATCCGCGCAAGGAGCCGGCCACGCGCGAGGCAGGCAAGCTGATGATGGAGCTGCTCTCCCGCGGGCAGCGGCCGCGCGAGATCGTGACCCGCGCCGCGCTCGAGAACGCGATCGCCGGCGTCTCCACCACCGGCGGCTCGACCAACGCCGTGCTGCACTTCACCGCCATGGCGCGCGAGGCGGGCATCCCGCTCGAGCTCTCCGACTTCGATCGCGTCTCGAAGCGGACGCCCATCTACGCGAGCCTGCTGCCCGGAGGGGAGTTCACCGCCCCCGACCTCGACGCGGCGGGCGGGACGCGCCTCGTCTGGAAGCGACTCCAGGATGCGGGGCTGGTCGATGGGACGCAGCGCGCCGCCGACGGGAAGCCCTGGAGCGAGCACGTCCTCCAGGCGAAGGAGACCCCCGGGCAGCGGGTGGTGGCGGCGGCGGGGAAGCCCTTCAAGGGCACCGGCGGCCTCGTCATCCTGCGCGGGAACCTGGCCCCCGACGGCGCTGTCGTGAAGATGGCCGGGCACGAGCGCACGCGCCACCAGGGGCCGGCCCGCGTCTTCGATCGCGAGGAGGACGCGATGGAGGCGGTGAAGCGGAACGCCATCCAGCCCGGCGACGTGGTCGTCATCCGCTACGAGGGCCCGAAGGGCGGCCCGGGCATGCGCGAGATGCTGGGCGTCACGGCGGCGCTCGTGGGCCAAGGCCTGGGAGACGCGGTGGCGCTCCTCACCGACGGGCGCTTCAGCGGCGCCACCCGCGGCCTCATGATCGGCCACGTCTCGCCGGAGGCGGTGGTGGGCGGCCCCATCGCGGCGGTGAGGGACGGCGACGAGATCGTCATCGACACCGACGCGCGCACCATCGACGTGAAGCTCTCGTCCGCCGAGCTGGCGCGCCGGATGAAGCGCTGGCAGGCGCCGCCGCCGCGCTACACCATCGGCGTCTTCGCCAAGTACGCGGCCCTGGTGGCGTCGGCGTCGGAGGGCGCGGTGACCCGGGCGTTCTTGCCGACGACCCGCGCTGCGACTCCGGCGCCGCGCCGCGAGCGCCGCGCGAAGTCGGAGGACGTGCGCACGACGATCCAGAAGGTGAAGGCGAAGGCCAAGAAGGCGGTCGCGGTGGTGAAGCGCGGGCGGGGGGCGAAGGTGGCGGTACGCGGGCGGCGCGCCCGCTGACGACAGCGGGCGTCGGCCGCCCTCGCAGGTCTCGACTCTCCGCGTAGTGCGGGGGCTCGTCCCCCCGCCGCCCACACCCCCAACCGATGGAGCTGTTCAGGAGGACGTGATGCCGAAAGAGAAGATGACGGGCGCGCAAGCCGTGGTCCGCGCCTTGGAGCTGGAGGGCGTCGACTGGCTCTTCGGGATGCCGGGCGGGACGATCCTGCCCTTCTACGACGCGCTCTTCGCCTCGAAGAAGCTGAAGCACGTGCTCATCCGGCACGAGCAGGTGGGCGGACACGCCGCCGAGGGCTACGCCCATGCCACCGGCCGGGTGGGGGTGTGCGTGGGCACGAGCGGGCCCGGCTCGACGAACCTCGTCACGCCCATCGCCGACGCCTACATGGACTCGGTGCCCCTCGTCGCCATCACGGCCAACGTGGTGTCGGGGCTCATCGGCACCGATGCCTTCCAGGAGGCGGACATCACCGGCATCACCATGCCGGTGACGAAGCACAACTACCTCGTCACCGATCCCGAGGACATCCCGCGCGTCATGAAGGAGGCCTTCCACATCGCGCGGACCGGCCGCCCGGGTCCGGTGCACGTCGACATCCCGAAGGACGTGCTCAACATGAGCCTCGACTTCGAGTACCCGGAGTCGGTGCACATCCCCGGCTACATGCCGGCCCTCAAGGAGGAGCCGCGCGTCGCCGACGCCGCCACCCTCGTCCGCTCCGCCACCCGCCCGGTCATCTACCTGGGCGGGGGGGTGCGCACCGGCAACGCCTTCGCCGAGGTCTTCGAGTTCTGCGAGCTCGTCGGCGCGCCGGTGGTGACGACGGTCCACGGGAAGGGCGCCTTCCCGGAGACGCACCCGTCGTGCCTCGGCATGTTCGGCATGCACGGGGCGCGCTACTCCAACTACGCGGTCCAGAACGCGGACCTCCTCATCGCGCTCGGCGCCCGCTTCGACGACCGCGTCACCGGGAAGCTCTCGACGTTCGCGCCGGAGGCCAAGATCGTCCACCTGGACGTGGATCCGGCCGAGATCTCGAAGCTCGTCACCGCCACCGTGCCGCTCGTCGGCGACGTCAAGACGCTCCTGCCGCAGCTCACCGCCGAGGTGAAGGCCGCCTTCAAAGCGCGCGGCCGGCCCGACCTCGCGCCGTGGTGGAAGCGCGTCTCGGAGTGGCGTGAGAAGCACCCGCTGCGCATCAAGCAGGAGGGTGAGAAGGAGATCCTCCCGCAGACGGCGGTGCACCGCATCTGGCAGAAGTGCGACGGCCGCGCCATCGTCACCACCGGCGTCGGCGAGCACCAGATGTGGGCGGCGCAGTTCTGGAAGGTCTCGAAGCCGCGCGAGTTCATCACCTCGGGTGGCCTCGGGACGATGGGCGTCTGCCTGCCCTTCGCCATCGGCATCCAGTTCGCGAAGCCGGACGCGCTGGTGGTCGGGATCGACGGCGACGGCAGCTTCCAGATGACGCTGCAGGACCTCGCCACCGCCGCCGAGCACAAGCTCCCCATCAAGATCTTCGTGCTCAACAACCTGTTCCTGGGCATGGTGCGGCAGTGGCAGGAGCTGTTCTACGACCAGCGCTTCAGCGAGACGCCTCTGGCCGATCTGCCCGATCTGGTGAAGCTCGCCGAGGCCTACGGCTGCCTCGGGCTCCGGGCGCGCACGCTGGAGGAGCTCGATCCGGTCATCGACCGGGCGCTGGCCCACCAGGGCAGCCCGTGCATCGTGGACATCCGCGTGAAACGCGAGGAGAAGGTCTACCCGATGGTCCCGGCCGGCGCACCGCTGCACGACATGATCGGGGGGGACTAGCCATGGCCGAAAAGACCGAGCAGCTCCCGAACGGCAACATCCATACCCTGTCGCTCCTCGTCCTGAACAAGCCCGCCGTCCTGCAGCGCATCGCGGGCCTCTTCGCGCGGCGCGGCTACAACATCGAGTCCCTGGCGGTCGGCCCCACCGAGCGGCCCGAGTACTCGCGCATGACGGTGGTGGTCCGGCTCACCCAGAAGCCGGTCGAGCAAGCCATCCGCCAGCTGCAGAAGCTCATCCCGGTCATCGAGGTGCGGGAGCTCTCCCCCCACGACAAGATCGAGCGCGAGCTGGTGCTCATCAAGATCAAGACTCCGGAGAAGAACCACTCCGAGCTCCGCGCCATCGCCGAGACCTACGAGGCGCAGATCGTCGACGTCTCGCCGGACGCCCTCATGATCGAGGCGACCGGCACCGGTTCCAAGCTGGACGCGCTGGAGGAGCGGCTGGCGGTGTTCGGCATCACCGAGCTGTGCCGCTCGGGCGCCATCGCGCTCGAGCGCGGCTTCAAGACCCTCGCTCCCCCCCACCTCAAGGAAGGATGAACGCCACCATGGCCACGATCTATTACGACAAGGACGCGAACCTCGACCTCGTGAAGGGGAAGAAGGTCGCCATCATCGGGTACGGCAGCCAGGGCCACGCGCACGCGCTGAACCTGCGCGACTCCGGCGTCGACGTGCGCATCGGGCTCCAGGCCGGCTCGAAGAGCAAGGCCAAGGCGGAGGCGGCCGGCCTCAAGGTGATGAGCGTGGCGCAGGCAGCCAAGGAGGCCGACCTCGTCATGGTGCTCGCCCCGGACCAGACGCAGAAGCGGCTGTGGGACGAGGAGATCGCGCCCGGCATGACGAAGGGGAAGGCCCTCTTCTTCGCGCACGGCTTCAACGTCCACTTCAAGCAGATCAAGGCGCCCGAGGGCGTGGACGTGGTGCTGGTGGCGCCCAAGGGCCCGGGGCACCTCGTCCGCCGCCAGTTCCAGGACGGGCGCGGCATCCCCTGCCTCATCGCGGTCCACCAGGACGGGACCGGGCAGGCGAAGCAGCTCGGCCTCGCCTACGCGCGCGGCATCGGCGGCACCCGCGCCGGCGTGCTCGAGACGACGTTCAAGGAGGAGACCGAGACGGACCTCTTCGGCGAGCAGGCGGTGCTGTGCGGCGGCGCCTCGGCGCTGGTGAAGGCGGGCTTCGAGGTGCTCACCGAGGCTGGCTACCAGCCGGAGAGCGCCTACTTCGAGTGCCTCCACGAGCTGAAGCTCATCGTCGACCTGATGTACGAGGGCGGGCTCGCCTGGATGCGCCACTCCATCTCCGACACGGCCGAGTACGGCGACTACACGCGCGGCCCGCGCATCGTGACCGACCAGACCAAGCTCGAGATGAAGAAGATCCTGAAGGAGATCCAGTCCGGCCAGTTCGCGAAGGAGTTCATCCTCGAGAACCAGGTCGGCCGGCCGACCCTCGAGATGTTCCGCGAGCACGAGAAGGAGCACCCGATCGAGAAGGTCGGGAAGCAGCTCCGCGACATGATGAGCTGGATCCGTGAAGCCAAGAAGGATTCGAGCGAAGGGCGTTGACTTTCCTCGTGAAATCCTTATCCTCTCACGTCCTTGGCCACCCGGGGGTGGCCAGGACGTTCCTGAAACACGAGTGATCTCGGAGCGTTCCCCTGCGGGGCGTTCCACTGACGGAGGCATCGAGCCATCGCAATCCAGACACGAGACCCGCGCGACCGCGGCGGCAACCGTGACGCCCGCACCAACCGGCGGATCAAGGCGCGCGAAGTGCGTGCCGTAGGCCCCGACGGCGAGCAGCTCGGCATCCTCCCGATCGACCAGGCACTGGCGCGAGCCCAGGAGCTGGGGATGGACCTCGTCGAGGTCAGCCCCATGGCCAAGCCGCCTGTCTGCAAGATCATGGATTACGGAAAGTTCAAGTACACGGAGAAGAAGAAACAGAACGAGGCCAAGAAGAAGCAGGTGGTGGTGCAGCTGAAGGAAGTGAAGATGCGCCCGCGCACCGAGGAGCACGACTACCGGACGAAGATCGGCAAGATCCACGAGTTCTTGCACGAGGCCAACAAGGCCCGCGTCACGGTCATGTTCCGCGGCCGCGAGATCACGCACCGGGAGCTCGGCCAGAAGGTCCTCCAGCGCGTCATCGAGGACACGAAGGAGGTCGCGGTCATCGAGTCGGCGCCCCGCATGGAAGGGCGCCAGATGTTCATGATCCTGGCTCCGAACCCGAAGATGCTGCAGCGGCAGCGCGACCAGGCCAAGGCGGCCGCCAATGCGGCGCCGTCGAGCAGAGAGCGTCCTCCGGTTGCGCCGCCCATGGCAGCGCCGGTCCCGGCCCAAGTCTCCCCAGAGCCCCCCGCCGAGGCCCCGACGGCCCCGCCGACCACGAGGTAGCAGGACGCGGTCTCCCGACCCGGGGCGCCGCCATCACGGAGAGTCATCGACATGCCGAAGCTGAAGACGAAGAGCGGCGCGAAGAAGCGCTTCCAGGTGAAGAAGAGCGGCGCGGTGAAGTTCCGCCGGGCCGGCGTCCGCCACCTGGCGACGTTCGGGAAGACGAAGAAGCAGAAGGTGGAGCTGCGCGGTACGGGCCACCTGAAGGACATGGACGCGAAGAAGATCAAGGAGTGCTTCCCGTACGCTCGGTAGCCGCATGACCCGTTGCGGCGGGGGATGAACCCCCGCCCTACGCAGCGTGCTGTAGGGCGGGGGCTTGTCCCCCGCCGCCGATGTGACCACAGCGCCGTCCCGGGGCACACGAAGCGCGGTCGACCGACCGCCTCCCGCCGGCAAGGAGAAGGAAGATGCGCGTCAAGAAGGGTTTCAAGGCTCGCCGCCGCCGCAACCGCGTACTGAAGCTCGCCAAGGGGTTCCGCGGCCGGCGCAAGAACTGTTACAAGCGCGCCAACCAGGCAGTCGAGCGCGCCCTCAACTACTCCACCCGCGATCGCCGCCGGCGCCGGCGCGAGTTCCGCAGCCTCTGGATCACGCGCATCAACGCCGCGGCGCGCCAGAACGGCACGAGCTACTCACGCCTCATCGCCGGCCTCACCAAGGCGGGCGTGGCGCTCGACCGCAAGATCCTGGCCGACATCGCGCTCTTCATGCCGGGCGACTTCGCCGCGGTGGTGAAGGTCGCGCAGGCCTAGCGATCGGCCCTCATGGCCGACCTCCTCGCTCAGCTCGAGTCCCTCGCCGAGGCGGCGCGGCGCGACGTCGCCGCCGCCTCGGACGAGCGTGCGCTCGAGGAGCTCCGGGTTCGCTTCCTCGGCAAGAAGGGCGAGCTGTCCGCCGCGCTGCGCGGCATGGGGCAGCTCGCGCCGGAGGAGCGCCCCCGCGTGGGCGAGGTGGCGAACCGCGTCCGCGACGAGGTGGAGGCGCTCCTCGCCGGCGGTAGGCGCCGGCTCGCCGACGCCAAGCTCGAGTCCGAGCTCTCCGGGCCGCCCCTCGACGCCACGCTGCCGGGCCGTCGGCTCGTCTCGCGCGGCCACCGCCACCCCATCACGCAGGCGGCCGACGAGATCGCGGCCATCTTCGCGCGCCTCGGCTACGAGGTCGCGAGCGGCCCCGAGATCGAGCTCGACGACTACAACTTCGAGGCGCTCAACATCCCGAAGGATCACCCTGCGCGCGACATGCAGGACACCTTCTACGTCGACATCGCCACGCTGGGCGGCGCGGCGGCGCCGGGCACGGTCGTCCTGCGCACGCACACCTCCCCGGTCCAGATCCGCTCCATGCTGCGCGCCGGGAAGCCGCCCATCCGCATCATCTGCCCCGGGCGCGTCTACCGGTCGGACTACGACCAGACGCACTCGCCCATGTTCCACCAGGTGGAGGGGCTGTGCGTCGACCGCGGCATCACCTTCGCGGATCTCAAGGGCACGCTGGCCGCCTTCGCGCGCGCCTTCTTCGGCCCCGGCACGAAGACGCGCTTCCGGCCGAGCTACTTCCCGTTCGTCGAGCCCGGCGCGGAGGTCGACGTCTCGTGCTCGCTCTGCGGCGGGACGGGCAGGAAAGACGGCAAGCGCTGCGGGACGTGCAAGGAGACCGGCTGGCTGGAGGTCCTCGGGGCGGGCATGGTCCACCCGAAGGTGCTCCACAACGGCGGGATGCCCGCCGAAGTCACCGGCTTCGCGTTCGGCTTCGGCGTCGAGCGGATGGCGATGCTCCGCTACGGCGTCGACGACCTGCGCCTCTTCTTCGAGAACGACCTGCGCTTCCTCGAGCAGTTCTAGGTCGGGACCTCTCATCATGCGGATCTCCTACCAGTGGCTCGCGGAGTACGTGGACGGCCTCCCCCCGCCGGAGGAGCTGGCGCGGCGGCTCACCGCCGTCGGCCTGGAGGTCGAAGGGTTGGAGCGGCGCGGCGCCGAGCTCGCCGGGGTGGTGGCGGCCCGCATCGTCGCCTCCGAGAAGCACCCCAACGCCGAGAAGCTCTCCATCACCCGGGTGGAACGCGGGGAGGGCGAGCCGCTGCAGATCGTGTGCGGGGCGAAGAACTACCAGGTGGGCGACGTGGTGCCGCTCGCCCCGGTCGGCACCGTCTTGCCGGGCGGGACGAAGATCGAGCAGGCCAAGCTGCGCGGAGTCGAGTCGTTCGGGATGCTCTGCTCGGCGAGGGAGCTCGGCCTCGACGCCGACGCGAGCGGGCTCCTGCTCCTGCCGCGCGACCTCGCGCCCGGCACCCCCATCGCGAAGGCGCTCCAGCTCGACGACGTCGTGCTCGAGGTCAACGTCACCCCGAACCGGCCCGACGCGCTCTCGCACCTCGGCATCGCCCGCGAGGTGGCGGCCCTGCTCGGCCGCGAGGTCAAGCCGCCTGCGCCGCGGCTCGCCGAGGGCGGCGGGGCCGCGAGCGACGCGGTGCGGGTGCGCATCGAGGCGCCCGAAAAGTGCCCGCGCTACGCGGCGCGCGTCATCGAGGGCGTGAAGATCGGTCCCGCGCCGGGCTGGCTCGCGCGGCGGCTCGAGGCGTGCGGCGTCCGGTCGATCTCCAACGTGGTCGACGCCACCAACTTCGCCCTGCTCGAGCTCGGCCACCCGCTGCACGCCTTCGACCTCGATCGGGTCGCGGGGCGCGAGATCGTGGTCCGCACCGCGCGACCTGGCGAGAAGCTCACCACGCTCGACGGCAAGGAGCGGGCGCTCGATCCGGACGACCTCCTCATCGCCGACCGCGACCGCGGCAGCGCGCTCGCCGGGGTGATGGGGGGCGGGGAGTCCGAGATCGGGCCCGGCACGACCCGGGTGCTCCTCGAATCGGCCTGGTTCGCGCCGCAGGGCATCCGCCGCACGTCCCGGCGTCACGGGCTCAAGACCGAGGCGTCCCACCGCTTCGAGCGCGGCGCCGATCCGGGGATGGTGCTGCCGGCGCTGGATCGCTGCGCGGCGCTGATCGCCGAGCTGGCCGGCGGGACCGTGCGCTCGGGCGTCGTCGATGCCCGGTCCGCCGACGCGGCGCCGGTCGAGGTCGGCCTCCGTTGGGTCCGCCCCGGCGAGCTCCTCGGCATGCCCGTGGCGAGGCAGGACGCCCGCCACATCCTGACCAGCCTCGGCTTCAAGGTCCGGGTGGAGGACGACCAGGGCGCCATCTTCGCCGTCCCGAGCTGGCGGCAGGACGTCACGCTGGAGGAGGATCTCGTCGAGGAGCTCGTCCGCAGCCTCGGCTACGACGCCATCCCCGAGACCTTGCCCCGCCTCGCGCTGGCCACCCCGGCGCTGCCGGACGAGGCGAAAGGCGTGGAGCGCATCCGCCTCGCGCTGGAGGCCGACGGCTTCTCCGAGGCGGTGAGCTTCAGCTTCATCGCGCCCGCCGACCAGCAGGCCTTCGATCCGTCGGGGCAGCCGGTGGGGCTCGCCAACCCGATCAGCGCCGAGCTGGCGGTGATGAGGACGGGGCTCCTGCCGTCCTTGCTGCGGGCCCTGGAGCGGAACCTGCGGCAGCGGGTGGAGGACGTCCGGATCTACGAGCTCGCGCGCGCCTACCGCCGCGGGCCCGGCCCCGGCGACGAGCCGGCCGACGAGTGGTGGGAGGTAGCGGGCGTCCTCATGGGCCGCCGCAGCCCGGTGGGCTGGTCGGTGCCGGCGGCGCCGGTCGACCTGTACGACGCCAAGACGGCGGTCGAGGGCATCCTGTCCGCGCTCGCCATCGACGACGTCACCTACGCCGCTCGCGCCGAGCCCTGGTCGCACCCGCGCGCCAGCGCAGCCGTGCTCGGCGAGCGCGAGGCGGTGCTCGGTACGGTGGGTGAGCTGCACCCGCGCATCGCCGCCGCCTTCGGATTACCGCGCGGCGTCTTCGCGTTCCGCCTCGACCTGACGGCGCTCCTCGCCCACGCCGAGCTCGTGCCGCGCTACCGCGGCGTGCCGCGCTTCCCGGCGGTCCTGCGTGACCTGGCGGTGGTGGTCGCCGATGGAGTCGAGGCCGCGGAGGTGGTGGAGGCCGTGGAGGCCGAGCCGCTCGTCGAAGGCGCCACGCTCTTCGACCTGTACACGGGCGCGCCCATCCCGCCGGGGAAGAAGAACCTCGCGCTGGCGCTCCGCTACCGCGCCGCCGACCGCACGCTGACCGACGCCGAGGTGGACGAGGCGCACGCTCGGATCGTCGCGCGGCTACGCGAGGACCCGGCCATCCGGGCAGAGCTGCGCGGCTAGGGCGACCTCATGGCCGACCCTCCTGCCGCGCTGCCGCCGCCGACCGGACGGGCTGCGCTCGGGTTCGCGCTGGCAGCGCTGGCGGCGTGCTGGAATCCCTTCGCCGCCCCGCTCGGGCTGATCGTCGGCATCGCCGCCGCGGTGCTCGCCTACCGAGCGCTGAGGCGCGCGGGTGGACCGGGCCGGCGCCGCCGGATCGCCGCCGCAGCGCTGGCGTTGAGCCTGCTGGCCGTGATGGCGAGCGCCCTCCTGCTCGCCGTGACCGCCGGGACAGTCGGCGTCGACCTCCCGGGTGAGCCTGTGCTCCGGGCACGCACACCGGAGGAGGTCGAGCGGGTGCTCTCCGGAGCGGCCGAGCGGACGCGCCCCGAGCGGGAGCGAGCCCGCGACGAGCTGGAACGCCTCACGGGGGCGAGGCGCGGCGTTAGCGGTGGAGGAGCGCCTGCAGCGGCGCCGGATGGCGGCGGAGCTGCGACCTCAGCACCCGCGGACGGCGGCGCTCGCTGAGACCGCCGCCTTTGTTTGACAGCCCACCACCAATCAGCTAACAATCGCGAGCACTTACAGCGGCACTACCCGAAGGGTCCTGCGAGGGGCGACCGTGACCAAGGCCGACATCATCGAGAGCGTCTACGAGAAGGTGGGCTTCTCCAAGAAGGAAGCGGCCGAGATCGTGGAAATGGTGTTCGACACGATCAAGGAAACCCTCGAGCGTGGTGAGAAGATCAAGATCTCGGGGTTCGGAAATTTCATCGTTCGCGACAAGAAGTCCCGCGTGGGCCGCAACCCGCAGACCGGCCAGGAGATCGAGATCAGCGCCCGCCGCGTGCTGACGTTCCGGCCGAGCCAGGTGCTGAAGAACGCGCTGAACGCCAGCGCCGAGGCGGCCGAGGCCGCGGCCCAAGCTGCCACGGCAGCGGCGACGCTCAGCGCGAGTGGAGGCGGCACGCCTCCCTCCAGCTCCGGCGAGCACTAAGAGAGTTTTCCGTATCAGTGGGGCAGCCCCTCGCCCCACGCAGCGGGGAGAGGGGCAGTTCACGATGGGCTCGCACGCGCGTGCCCGGTTCCGCGTGGGCGTCGGTGTGGCCCTGCGGCGGGGCTCCGCAACGACCTTCCGCAATTTGCCCTGACGATCGCCAGCCGAAGCGCTCGACCCCGCAGCACGGCCAGGCGTGCCGCGGGCGGGCGGAACCGAGCGCTCGCCGGCTCCGCGCGGCACTGGCCGTGCAAGCGGCTCGCGCACTGTCGATCGCCTCCGCTCGCAGGTCGGGCTCCGCTCCGGCGCAGGGCCACTCCGCCGCCCCTTGTGGCCGGCAAGCCACGCGCGGTCTGGCGCCACATGCCAACGGCAGCATGCCTTCGCCGATCGAGGAGCGGGGGTGGGCTTGCCGCCGGAGCGCAGGCCGGGCCTGCGTGCGGACTGGGACGTCAGTACGCGAGCCGACTGCACGCGCAGTGCCGCGCGGAGCCGTTCACCAGCACTGCCACGCTCGCGCGCGGCACGCCCGCGCGTGCTCCGGCCCCGCGCGCTTCGCTGCCGTCCGACCGACGACGTCCGGCAGGCCATTGCCGAGCACCGCCGGCAAGCCCACCCCCGCGACCGCCAACGCCCACCGACTGAAGCTGTGTGCCAGACCCCGGCGACCCGGCCTTCTGTCAGGGAGAGGGCAGGGTGATGGGTCCTCCCTACCGCTCCTCCTTCTCCGCGTCCCCGAGGAG
>DASPZP010000293.1:0-2627 GCA_035636195.1 Anaeromyxobacteraceae bacterium | reverse complement strand
GCCTGGCCCACGCCGACGCGGGCCGCCTTGTCGGCCTCGGCCTCGCCGAGCGCCCGCACCCGCTGGGCGTCGCCGGCGGCCAAGAGCTTCGTCTTGTCCGACTCGGCCTCGGCGAGCGCGCGGATCTGCGCCGCCTGCTGGAGCGAGCGCTGGTACTCGGCCTTGCCGGCGTTGGACTGCACGGTGATGGAGAGCTCCGACTCGGTGATGGCGGTCTGCTGCTTGGCGCGCGCCTCGGCCTCGCGGAGCTCGCGCTCCTTGACGCTCGCCTTCTGCTGCCGCGAGTAGGTCTCCACCTGCTCCTCGGCGATCTGCCGGGCGCGCAGCTGGGTGAGGATCTGCTCGATGGCCCGGTCGTTGGGCTGCGACGACGGGGTGCCGATGAGCACCTCCTTCAGCTCCAGGTTGTAGGCGGAGAACTTCGCCTTCATGTCCTCGGAGGAGGACCGCTGGATGTCGCTCCGCTCCTGGATGAGCTGGATGAGCGTCTTGGTCTGGCCGATGTTCTTGAAGTAGGCCGAGACCATCGGGTCGAGCGTCTGCTCCACGAGCCGCTTCACGTCGCCGAACTGCTGGATGACCAGCGGCGCCTTCTTGTAGTCGATGTGGACCACCACCGAGAGCGGCAGGATCGGCTCGAAGGCATCCTTCGTGATGAGCAACACCTCGGAGAGGTGCTCGTCGAAGCCGTGGCCGCCGACCTCGCCCCTCACCCACTTCAGGATGAAGTTGGTGGTGGGTACGATGGCGATCTTGCCGGCGTACGTGTTGAACGGGTACTTGCCCGGCAGCAAGGGCTCGCTCCACACGCCGCGCTGGCCGGTCTTCACCATCTCGCCGTGGCGGTAGGCGTCACCCGAGAGGTCGGCGCCCGCCGCGCCCGTGTAGGAGACCACCACGCCGACGTGGCCCACCTCGACCACCGTCTTCGGGATGAGCTCGACGGTGGCGAAGAGCCGGTTGAGGTAGTAGGTGCCCTCGACCAAAACTTGAAGTTGGCGGCCGCGCTGCCCGCCGGCGGCCAGGAACTTCTCCGGGTCCTGGAAGCCGTTGTGGTAGGTGGCCGGCGCCGCCGGGTCGTCGCCGACGGTGGGCGCGATCACCTCGCCCTGACGCAGCGACGGGCCGTCGTGCACGGTGACGACGCCCACCGCGTCCTCGCGGATCACGACCGGCCCGAACCCGGCGCGCTCGGCGATGACCGCCGCCATCGAGCGGAAGAGCGCCGCCTCGTCGGGCGAGAGCGACAGGTAGTAGAGGCCGTCCGCGCTCACCACCACGAACTGCGCCAGGTTGAGGGCGTAGGTGCCCTCGCGCAGGACGCGCCGCTGCGGACCGCGCTGCCCGCCCTTGCGCAGGAAGGCGGCCGCGTCGGCGTAGTCGGTGGCGGTGGCGTTGGACGCCAGCGCCTGGGTCGGGGGCAGCGGCTCGCCGTCGCGCGCGAAGACGTAGCCGACCTTGCCCTGCGGAATGGTGACGAGGGGCATGACGTGGAGCCGGAACTTGAACGGTGGAAACAGGTGCCAGCCGCCGCGCAGGACCGCCGGCTGGAAGCCGGCCTCGTCCTCGAGCGCGATGAGCCCCTTCGTCACCGAGCCCTTCAGCGCCCAGAGCTTCTCGACCACGCCGATGCGGTTGTTCGGGATGTAGCGGATGAAGCCCGACCGCCACGCCAGCAGCCCGAAGGCCACCAGCCCCAGCAGCAGCGCGATGTTCCCGACCGTCAGGGACTCCGAGATGACCGTCACGATGTCCTTCTCCCTCTCCGCGGGCGTCGCGGTGCGGGGAGGATCCGGCGGACCGGTCCGGGCGGAAAGTGAAACCGGAAAACCTCAGTTGAGACGGGCGCGACCGTTTGGGGCCCCCTGTAATGGGGATATTACCGGACGCCTTCGCGCGAGGAGACGCCAGGGCCGGAGGTCGTTACCTACGACGAGGGTTCAGCCGCAGCAGGAGGACGCCATGATCTTCGAGCAGTTCCGCGCTGGCGGCTGTCTCTCCTACCTCATCGGCTGCGAGCGCTCCCACGCGGCGGCGCTCGTCGACCCCGAGATCTCCCTGCTCGAGCGGTACGTCGGCGAGGCGAGCGCCGCCGGGCTTCGGCTGGAGTACCTCATCGACACGCATACGCACGCGGACCACTTCTCGGCGACCCACACCCTGGCGCAGCGCCTTTCGCTCCCCGCGGTGATGTACCGCTCGACCGAGGTCAGCCGCGTCGACCTGCGCGTCGACGAGGGGGAGGAGCTGCTGCTCGGCGATCTGCGCCTCGAAGTGATGCACACGCCTGGCCACACCTCGGACTCCATGTGCATCGTGGCGGGGGACCGAGTCTTCACCGGGGACACGCTGCTCATCGAGTCGACCGGGAGAACCGACCTGCCGACGGGCGATCCCGTGGCCATGCACGCCAGCCTCTTCGACCGGATCCTCGCGCTCGACGACCGCCTCCAGATCTTTCCGGCGCACGACTACAAGGGACGCTCGTCGACGACGATCGGCGCCGAGCGCGCCAGCAACCCGCGCCTGCAGCTCAGGGACGTCCACGCGTTCGTGGCGCAGATGCAGTCGGTCAGCCTGAGCATGCCGGTCCACCTGACCGAGGCCCTCCGCGTGAACCGCACCGG